>NZ_JAXDPY010000555.1:0-9122 GCF_034668105.1 Paraburkholderia sp.
GATCGGCACCGGCACGCAGGCGGTGAATCATCTCGAAGCGATCGGCGAGCTGTTCCCCGACGCGCGCGTGTGGGTGAAGGGCAGTGCGCCCGCGCGGGCCGAAGCGTTTTGCGCCGCGCATCGTGCCGACGGCACAGGTGGCACACAAGGCACACAAGGCACACATGGCACCGGTGGCGCGCAGGGTGGCAAGGTGCGCGAACTGCAACCGCTAGCCGACCCTGACGCGAACATTCCCGCTTCGATCGACGTGGTGATCGCGCTGACCACCAGCAAGCAGGCCGTCTACGACGAAGTGGCGCGCCCGGATCGGCTCGTGATCGGCGTCGGCGCATTCACGCCGGCCATGGTCGAGATCGGCGCGCGCACGATCGCCGGCAGCGCGCTATTCGTCGACGACGAAGCCGGCGCGCGGCATGAAGCCGGTGATTTCATCCAGGCGGGCGTCGATTGGACGCAGGTCGGCGGAATTGCCGCAGTGGTCGAAAAAACCGCCTTGTTGTCGCGGGGAAAACCGATCGTTTTTAAAAGCGTCGGATGTGCGGCATGGGATCTGGCGGCCTGCCGCGTCGCGCGCGAAGCGTTGCGGGGCGGCTGATCATGGACCGTTTGCAGCGCCTCGCGCGACGGGATTCTTAGGTCCGGCTTGGCATCTTGCGCCAACCTGCGGCACATGTTGCCGTGCAAACAATCTCAAAACGTTGCACCATAGGCGTTTGCCAGAAAAAGTGCCGGCCCGCCGGCGTTTTTTGCTCCTTGTTTTTTGACCTGACGCCTATCACGACGCTGCGACCGCGCTATGACGACCCAACACGCTTCTGCCACTCCCAAATTGCCGCTCGACATGATCATCTTCGGCGGCACCGGCGATCTGTCGTTCCGCAAGCTGCTGCCCGCGCTCTACATGGCGCATCTGCACTGCAATCTGCCGCCGGATACCCGCATTCTCACGATCGGCCGCAAACCGTGGTCGCGCGATGAGTACATCAACGAATTCATGGAAGCGAAGGCGAAGCCCTTCATCGAAAAGAAGGCGTTCGATGCCGCCGCCTGGGACAAATTCCTGGCGCTGTTCGAGTACGTGCGCATGGACGTCGATTCGGTCGAGGACTATCACCGTCTGAAAGAAGCGTCGCGCGACGGCGTGCGCCGCGTGTTCTATCTCGCGACGTCGCCGGATCTGTTCACGCATATTTGCGACAACCTCTCGGCGGCCGGCCTCGTTGACGAGAATTCGCGTGTCGTGCTCGAGAAACCGCTGGGCCACGATCTGGCGTCCGCGCAGGAGATCAACACGGCGGTCGGCAAGCATTTCAGCGAAGCGCAGATTTACAGGATCGACCACTACCTCGGCAAGGAAACGGTGCAGAACCTGATGGTGCTGCGCTTTGGCAACGCGATTTTCGGCCCCCTGTGGCAGGCGCCGTATATCAAGAGCGTGCAGATCACCGTGGCCGAAGAGGTCGGGGTGGGCAGCCGTGCGGGCTTCTACGATAAAACCGGCGCGCTGCGCGACATGGTGCAGAACCACTTGCTGCAGCTGCTGTGCATTGTCGCGATGGAGCCGCCGGTGTCGCTCGATCCGGATGCGGTGCGCGACGAGAAGCTTAAGGTGCTGCGCTCGCTGCGTCCCATGACGCCCGAGGATATCGCGCGCGATACCGTGCGTGGCCAGTACACGGCCGGCGCGGTAAACGGCGAGCCGGTGAAGGGCTACCTCGAAGAAGACAACGTGCCGGCCGGCAGCCGTGCCGAGACTTTCGTCGCGTTGCGCGCGCATATCAACAACTGGCGCTGGGCCAACGTGCCGTTTTATCTGCGCACCGGCAAGCGGATGCAGAAGAAGGTATCGGAAATCGTGATCGAGTTTTCCGAATTACCGTTCTCGATCATTCCGAGCGGTGGGCGCAATTACGGCAACCGTCTGGTGATCCAGTTGCAGCCGGAAGAGTCGATCCAGTTGCAAATGCTCGCGAAGGAACCGGGCAGCGGCATGCACATGCTGCCGGTGAATCTGAACCTGGACTTGCAGCAGGCCTTCACCGAGCGGCGCGCGGAAGCGTATGAGCGTTTGCTGATCGACGTGATTCGCGGACGCCTCACGCACTTCATGCGCCGCGACGAACTCGAAGCTGCATGGGCATGGGCCGAACCGATTCTCGAAGGTTGGGCCAAGTCGGGCGACAAGCCGCGTGCTTATACGGCGGGTACGTTTGGACCGGCTGCGTCGACGGCGCTGATGGCGCGCGAAAACGCGGTGTGGGCGGAGGAATCGCAGTAAGTGGAGGGTCAAGCGTCGGCGGTACGTCGACGTTTGAAGAAAGCGTTGCATTGAAAAAGTCGGCCCGTTTTCGTGGACCGTAAGTTAAGGCAATACGCGTCTTACTGACGCACTACCGAATAGACACGTCCGCGGGTTGATTTGAGTCAATCCGCCGGCGTGTCTTGTCTGAAGGCGGCGCATAGAATCTTCGAATGCGCTCCGTTTCCTCCTGGCCTCTTGCCGCCAAACTCGCCGCTCTTGTCGCCACGTTGCTTGCGTTGGCGTTGGCGTCGATTGGCTTGACACTCTGGATTACCTGGCAACTCGACGGTGGCGCAGCTGCGATCAACGAGGCTGGGCGCATGCGAATGCAAACCTACCGCGTCGCGCTGATGCTACGCGATAACCCATCAAGGATCGGCGTGCTCGCCCGCCAGTTCGACGACAGTCTCGCGCTGCTTGAGAAGGGCGATCCGGCACGTCCGCTGTTCGTGCCATGGAACGACGAGGCGCGCCAGCGCTTTGCCCGCGTGCAATCGCAATGGCAAGCGTTGCGCCCGGTCTGGACCGGTGCAAGCCTGCCCGAGGTGACTGAGATTGATCGTGAAGCCAACCAGTTCGTTTTACTGATCGACTCGTTCGACAGTTCGATCGAAGCACAACTCGCGCGCTGGACCTCGATCCTCAACGTATTGCAGCTCGCGCTGCTCGTGCTGGCGATCGGTAGTGCGCTGGCGTTGCTGTACGTCGGCCATTTGAGCGTACTCGCGCCTGTCTTCAGACTGACCGAAGGTCTCGCGCGTATCGAGGGCGGCGATTTCGACACGCGCGTCGAAGTCGCTGCGCAGGATGAATTCGGTGAACTGTCCACGGGTTTCAACAGGATGGCGCAGAACCTGCAACAGCTTTATGCCGGTCTTGAACAGAAGGTCAACGAAAAAACCGCCAGCCTCGAAACGGAGCGGGCACGTCTCGCCGCACTCTATGAAGTGAGCGCGTTTCTTGCGGATGCCAATACGCTGGATGCCCTTGCACAGGGCTTCGCGCAACGCATTCGCCGCATCGCAGGAGCGGATTCCGTGGCGATCCGCTGGTCGGGCGAGGCCAACGAACGTTATCTGCTGCTGGCCGGAGACAGTCTGCCGCGCTTCATGATTGAAGACGAGCAATGCCTCACATCGCGCAGTTGCCTGTGTGGTCATCCGCAGAGCATGCCTGGCGCGCGGGTCATTCCGGTTCTGGCCGCGGGCCCCGGAGCGGCAACGCTCGGGCATTGCGCGCGCGCCGGCTACGCGACGCTCGTGTCAGTTCCCGTGATTCTGCATCAGCGCACGCTTGGCGAGATCGACCTGTTCTTTGGCAAGGCAATCGAGTTGTCCACCCAGGATCGCGACCTGCTCGACACGCTCGCGAGCCACCTGGCGGGCGCTATGGAAAATCTGCGCGTGAGCGCGCTCGAGCGGGAAACAGCGGTGTCCGATGAGCGTGCTTTGCTCGCGAGCGAACTGCACGATTCGATTGCGCAGTCGCTGGCGTTTCTGAAAATACAGGTGCAGTTGCTGCGCGACGCCTTGCCGGCGCCTGCCGATTCATCTGTCGCACGTATCGTCGACGAGCTGGGTGCGGGCGTGCGCGAAAGCACCGGCGACGTGCGCGAATTGCTGATGCATTTCCGCACGCGCGGCAATACCGAGGACATTGAACCCGCGCTGCGCACTACGCTGCGCAAATTCGAGCACCAGACCGGGCTCGTCACCAACCTGTCGATCGAAGGCCACGGTTTGCCGCTCGGTGCGGACGTGCAGGTGCAGGTGCTGCATGTGTTGCAGGAAGCGTTGTCGAACGTGCGCAAACATGCAAACGCGCGCGAGGTCTGGCTGGAGGTGCAGCAAAGTCCGGTATGGAGTTTTGAAGTTCGTGACGACGGCGAGGGTTTCGACGTACAGCGGCGCAAGCCGGGCGAGACACACGTCGGAATGCGCATCATGCGCGAACGCGCGGCTCGGATCGGCGCCGCAGTGGTGGTCGACTCCGTGCCCGGTGCGGGAACATGCGTCACATTGACGTTGGCGCCCTCCCAGCGCGGCACGTCGGACGCCGTTCATGAATATCGGGCTGAGGCGGCATAGGCGTCGATTCAAGACATAGGGTAGGTGATGATTCCAATTCGCTTGCTGGTGGTTGATGACCATACGTTGTTCCGGCGCGGCCTGATTGCCTTGCTGCGTGAAGATGCGCGATTCCAGGTGGTCGGCGAAGCGGCCGATGCCGGCGAGGCGCAACGGCGTGCCGATGAATTGCAGCCCGATCTGATCCTGCTGGACAACCATTTGCCTGGCGTCAGCGGGATCGACGCGCTCAAGGATTTGCGCGAGGCAGCGCCACAGGCCCGAGTGCTGATGCTGACCGTGAGCGAGGACGAACGCGATCTGGGTGCTGCCTTGCGCTGCGGCGCGCAGGGATATTTGTTGAAGACTGTCGATGCAGATACGCTCGCCGAGTCGATTATCCGCACCATGCGGGACGAGGCTGTGGTGAGTCCTGAGATGACCGGCAAGCTGGTGTCGGCGTATCGCGCCGTGGCGGCCGCAAATGACATCTCGACGAGTGCGACGAGTGCGAGGAGCGCGCCAGAGGCGACGGCGGCGCCGCCAGCCGTTGTCGATGCTGCGCGGCGACAACTTGTGCCGGATATCGCGTTATCGGTCCGCGAGCAGGAGATTCTCGCGCATATCGCCCGCGGTGCGAGTAACAAGGAGATTGCTCGTGCACTGGCGATTGCGGAGACCACCGTCAAGATTCATGTCCAGCATATTTTGCGCAAGCTTAAGTTGGGGTCGCGGGTGCAGGCCGCCGTTTATGCGACGGTGAATTCAATCGCAATAGGCTAGCTTCTGCTTCAAGGCGCGAGCAGTAGAGATTGCGCCTGCCCAAGTCCCAGGCGTTTCCTGTCACGGCGGGCAAACCGGCACAAAGCGCCGCGTGGATAAAAAAACAATACTCCAAAAGAACTACACCGCAGGAATCCTCCTACTCCTTCTGCACCCACGCTCATCTCCATTAGAAGGATACGCACGCCCTGTCGAAACCGGCAAAGTCAGAGTCATGGAAAAAGGAGTCAATCCCATGACAAAGACCGCGGTCGGCGGCAGCGCCGCAATCCAGACGAAGGCCTGGCCGGTCCTGATCGCGAGCACTTTCGCGTTCACCGTGTGCTTCATGGTGTGGATGATGTTCGGCGTGATCGGCATCCCGATCCGTCAATCGCTCCATCTGAACGAAACAGAGTTCGGCATGCTGGCCGCGCTGCCGGTCCTGACCGGTTCACTCGTGCGCGTGCCGCTCGGCATCTGGACCGATCGCTACGGTGGACGCCTCGTCATGGCGTGCCTGATGCTCGCCACCGTGCCGGCAATCTGGCTCATGAGCTACGCCACCGCTTATTGGCAATTCCTCGTCATCGGCCTGTTCGTCGGCCTGGCAGGCGGGGCGTTCTCGGTCGGCACGCCGTATGTGGCCCGCTGGTTTCCGCAGCAACGCCGCGGCTTTGCAATGGGCATCTTCGGTGCGGGCAATTCCGGCGCGGCCGTCAACAAGTTCGTCGCGCCCGTCATCCTCGTTGCCTTCGGCTGGAGCATGGTGGCCAGGACCTATGCCGTCGCCATGCTTGCCGCGGTCGCGTTGTTCTGGCTCTTCACTGCCAGCGATCCTTCGCATCGCGTGCCGAACAATCAGCGTTTCGTCGATCAGCTCAAGGCGCTCAAGGATCCGCGCGTCCTCAAGTATTGCCAGTACTACAGCATCGTGTTCGGCGGCTATGTCGGGCTCTCGTTGTGGATGGTGCAGTACTACGTCGGCGAATACGGGCTCGACATTCGTGTCGCGGCTTTGCTCGCAGCGTGCTTTTCGCTGCCCGGCGGCGTATTGCGTGCCGTGGGCGGTTGGCTCTCGGATCGCTATGGCGCCCATCGCGTGACGTGGTCGGTCATGTGGGTGAGCTGGATCTGTCTGTTTCTGCTTAGCTATCCGCAAACCGTTTTCACGATCGCCACCGTCGACGGGCCCAAGGTCTTCCACCTCGGCCTGAACGTGGTGTGGTTCACGGTGCTGATGTTCGTGCTCGGCATCGCTTTCGCGTTCGGCAAGGCCAGCACGTTCAAGTACATCAGCGACGAATTCCCCCACAACATCGGGGCGATCTCCGGCATCGTCGGCCTCGCCGGTGGTCTTGGCGGTTTCGCCCTGCCGATTCTGTTCGGACTGCTGGTCGATCTCACGGGCATTCGTTCGAGCGCCTTCATGCTGCTTTACGGCGTTGTATGGGTGTCGCTGATCTGGATGTATCTCACCGAAGTGCGTCGCAGCGACGTGATGACGGCAGGTGTGACGTTGACTACCACCGGCATCGCGCGCGATCAGTCGTCAAGGCGGCTTTCAACCCGCGCTTCAAATCAGGCTTCTTCTCAAGCAGGAACCCCATCATGAATATCTCGACAGCACGCGCGCGGGCTGGCCGCACGCTTACTCTCTGGACACCGGAGGACAAGGCCTTCTGGCAGCAGGAAGGCGAATCCGTCGCCAAACTCAATCTATGGATCTCGGTGCCCGCGCTTTTCCTCGCCTTCGCGGTCTGGCAGGTATGGAGCGTGGTGGCTGTCACGTTGCCGTCGCTCGGTTTTCGTTATTCGACCAATCAACTGTTCTGGCTGGCCGCGGCGCCGGCGCTCTCGGGCGCAACACTACGCATTTTCTATTCGTTCATGGTGCCGATTTTCGGCGGGCGTCGCTGGACGGCGCTTTCCACCGCGTCCCTGCTGATTCCCGCGGTCGGCATCGGCTTCGCGATGCAGGACAACACCACGAGCTATCCGACCATGCTGTTGCTAGCGCTTCTGTGTGGCTTCGGCGGCGGCAATTTTAGCTCGAGCATGGCCAACATCAGCTTCTTCTTTCCGAAGGAGCGCAAGGGCTCGGCACTCGGCGTGAACGGCGGATTCGGCAATCTCGGTGTATCCGCGGTGCAGTTTCTGTCGCCTCTGGTGATTACGGCCGGCGTGTTCGGCATCTTCGGCGGTGAGCCGCAATTGATGATGAAAGCCGGTCATGCATCGCAGGTGTGGATGCAGAACGCCGCATTCATCTGGGTGCCCTGGATCGCGATTTCCGCGCTCGCCGCATGGTTCGGCATGAACGATCTGGCCGACGCCAAGGCTTCTTTCGCCGCGCAGGCCACCATCTTTCGTAGCCGCCACAACTGGTTGATGTGCACGTTGTATCTCGGTACGTTCGGTTCGTTCATCGGTTATTCGGCCGGCTTCCCGTTGCTCATCAAGAGCCAGTTCCCGAACATCAATCCGCTGACTTACGCATGGGTAGGACCGTTCGTCGGTGCGGCCATTCGCCCGGTGGGCGGCTGGCTTGCCGACAAGCTTGGCGGTGCGCGCGTGACGTTCTGGAATTTCGGCGTGATGGCGCTGGCCGTGGTGGGCGTTCTGACCTTCCTGCCGAAGACCGGCAGCGCGGCATTCCCCTGGGGGCCGCAAGCCGGCGCGTTCGGTGGCTTCTTCGCGATGTTCATGCTGCTGTTCCTGACCACCGGTGTCGGCAATGGCTCAACCTTCCGCATGATTCCCGTGATCTTCCTGAACCTGCGGCTGCGCGGCGTTGCGTCCGATGATCAGGAAGCGCTCGCTCACGCGAACCGTGAAGGCAATACGGAAGGCGCGGCCGCGATTGGTTTCGCCGGGGCGATTGGTGCGTATGGCGGCTTCTTCATTCCAAAGAGCTACGGCAGTTCGATCCTCGCGAGCGGCGGCCCGGAGCTGGCGCTGTACGGTTTCATCGCGTTTTACGTGCTGTGTGTCGGATTGACCTGGTGGTTTTACGCGCGGCGCCACGCCGGGATGCCGTGTTGAGCGTGGCGCTGCAAAGCAATAGATAAGGATTCAAACCATGAGCCACTTTCTGGACAGACTCAAATACTTCTCCCAGCCGAGAGAACGCTTTGCGAAAGGGCACGGCGTGACCACAGGCGAGGACCGCACGTGGGAAGACGCATACCGTGCGCGCTGGCAGCACGACAAGATCGTACGTTCGACGCACGGCGTGAACTGCACAGGCTCATGCTCGTGGAAGATTCACGTGAAGGGCGGCATCGTCACGTGGGAAACGCAGCAGACCGACTATCCGCGCACGCGCGCCGATCTGCCGAATCATGAGCCGCGTGGTTGTGCGCGCGGCGCGAGCTACAGCTGGTATCTGTATAGCGCGAATCGCGTCAAATATCCGCTGGTGCGCGCACGCCTGCTCAAGCATTGGCGCGCCGCGCGCGCGGTCACTGCAAGCCCGGTCGAGGCGTGGGCCAGTGTTGTCGAGAACGACACACAGCGCCGCGACTATCAAAGCCAGCGCGGTTTGGGCGGCTTCGTGCGCGCCGACTGGAACGAGGTCAACGAAATCGTCGCGGCGGCCAACATCTCTACGATCAGGAAGCATGGGCCGGACCGCATTGTCGGCTTCTCGCCGATTCCAGCAATGTCGATGGTTAGCTATGCAGCGGGTAGCCGCTATCTGAGCCTGATCGGCGGCGTCTGCATGAGCTTTTACGACTGGTACTGCGATTTGCCGCCATCGAGCCCGCAAGTGTGGGGCGAGCAAACGGACGTGCCGGAATCGGCGGACTGGTACAACTCGAGCTACCTTATTGCGTGGGGTTCGAATGTGCCGCAAACGCGTACGCCCGACGCGCATTTCTTCACCGAGGTGCGTTATCGCGGCACCAAGACCGTTGCGGTCACGCCGGACTATTCGGAAGTCGCGAAGCTCGCCGATCTATGGATGCATCCGCGTCAAGGCACCG
>NZ_JAXDPY010000556.1:0-7426 GCF_034668105.1 Paraburkholderia sp.
AAGTGCGTTTGTTGGTTCGCGGCGAGAAAATTTCTGTCCTGGTCAGCGCGTTCTGAATATGGTCGAGTGCGGCAGAGACCTCGACAAAAATATCATGCGCTCTGGACGTTGGTTCCATCCCGCGCAGGGTTCGAACGAATAGCTCATCGTTGAATTCGAGGCGTAGCCTGGCCAGAGCCTGGCTCATGGCTGGCCGGGGCATGCCAATCTTGTCGCCAGCGCGGGTGACGTTCCGCTCACGCATCAGAGCGTCAAACGCTTTCAGTAGGTTCAAGTCCATAGCAGTGTCGGAGAAGCGTCAACTATCAATCACTGTTGTGCGCAAATGAAAAATGCCCGGCGCTTCAAGTCTATCCATCGAAGCTGTTGAACCTGCGGAGCGTCCGTCGCCGTAAACCGCGTTGAAAAGCAGCCCGATCATTATCGGCCATTTTTTTTGCGGGATCCCCGATAGTCTCGGCCGCTCACCACACCACGCCCCCTCATTGATTCGCGGTGCACGGTTTCGTTTCGAATGCTACAGGCTCACACTCCCCAGCCTCGACAGACTTATGGTTCGATTGCGGAGGGGGCCTGTTTGTAGCGCATGTAAATCATTCCGGCCTCAAGAGCGAACGAGCCGCAACTTCACCGCGCGTCCATGCCGCCCGTTGAGCGCATCGTGCGGCAGCCTTCGGAGTTCGATCTTGTCCTGACCGGGTTCGCTCCTCTCAGCCTCAAAGAGCACAGCCGTTCGGTGCTCACCCGATAAAGCGACACGGCGATATTAGTCACGTGCATGTAGGTCATACGAAAATGAAATGATCTCGACCAGTGGCCGTCTTATATTGGGCGCCAAGCTGAGACTCCTCACCATCAATCCTGAGGACAGGATGATGAAGACCGGAAAACTCTGTCTCGCGGCAATAGCGGCGTGCACTGCCGCAGCAGTTTCGATGCCGGCAATGGCGACGGCAGAATGCAAGTTATGACGGCTACGCCCGATCAGATCAAGATTACGGATGCCTCCGCACACACGACAGGTGTGGCGCAAATCGAGGGGGAATACGCAAAGGTTTTGTATGGTGACGCGTCGGTTCGGGGAGGCGCGATGAAAGCGAAGGTAACAGAGCCGCTGTTCGCGATCTCTCCCGGTGCGCTGGCTGCACTTGCACCGATATCGATTGCCCGAAATGCCCGACGGCCGACGACCTGCATGGAAACATCCTTCTGGACGACGTGAACACGAAGCGGGCAGCGTCCGTTATGCGCAACTCGCATCCGCCGGGTTCAGCGTCATCATGCTTTTTCATGGTGACGAAAGAGCAAAGCACAATGGGTAAGCCGATACGGGTAATGATCGTGCCGGCGTGACCGGCGCTGCGCCCCAAAGATCCGGCTCAATCGTTGCGATGGCATGCGACCTCCCATCCGGTTTCGCATTGGCGCCCACCTATCATGCGATGCTGTTCTTCCGCTTCATCAGCGGCTTGCCGCATGGTGCCTATTTTGGCGGCGCCGCGCTCGTTGCTTCCACGCTGGTGCCGGAAAACCGGCGGATGGCCGCCGTCGGAAGGGTTTTCCTCGGACTGACATGCGCCACGATTGTGGGCGTGCCGCTCGCAAACTGGCTCGGGCAGGCCGTGGGCTGGCGCTGGAGCCTGTGCCTCGTCGCGGTACTCGGCCTGTTGGCCATGATCATGGTACGGCTATTCGCGCCCTTGGCGCTGGCAACGACCGACGCCAGCCCATTGCGCGAACTTGGCGCGCTAAGGCGGCCGCAGGTATGGCTGACGCTGGGCATCGGCGCAATCGGCTTCGGCGGACTGTTTGCGGTCTATACGTATCTCGCGGACATTCCTGGCGCTGTCACGCACGTCGCAGTGGCTCAAGTGCCGCTCGTGCTCGCTATGTTCGGGATCGGGTTGACAATTGGTAACATCGTCGTGCCCATGTTCGCCGGCCGGGCGGTCATGCGAACCGCTGGCGTTTTGCTGGTTTGGTGAGCGGTATCCCTTGCGATCTTCCCGCTGGTCGCCATGAATGTCTGGGCCGTCTCTGTCGATGTCTTTCTGATTGACATGGAGGCGCGTTGGCCACTGTACTGCAGACCCGCCTGACGGATGTCGCAGGTGACGCGCAAGGGCTTGCCGCGGCGCTGAACCATTCCGCATTCAACACGGCGAACGCGCTTGGCCCTTTTCTTGCCGGCCTTGCCATCGCCGAGGAATACGGATGGACGTCGCCCGCATCGGTGGGTAGCTTTCTAGCAATAGGAGGCTTGCTACTGTGTTTGATTTCCGCCCTGGCCGAGCGCAGACGAAAGGTCAGGTCGCCTGCCGTGGCGCGCGACCTGATGTATTGAGACCGCGCAGGATCGCCGCGGCTGCTATGTAGGGGCGACGCAAGCTCTTTCTTTAGTCAGGCGGTGCGTTGCAAAATGGTAAGGGATATTTTGATGTGCCACCATCATGCCTTGCCTGGACCGCGTTCGCCGACCTCGCTTGCACCGGCGGCGAATCCCCGCAGCTGTGTCTGAAACTCAGTCACGGGTTTCCGTTGTCCTACTTTCCGTCCCTTCAATGAAAAAGTCCCATTGTTCTGTTTCGATTGTCGCCGCCGCGACGATTCTCCTGTCGTCCACGTTGCCCATCGCCCCCGCATTCGCGCAAACGCCCGCCCTCGCGCAGGACGGTCCGGTCTACGGCTCCGAACTTCAGGGCTTTGACTATCCCTATCCCGTCTCCTACTTCAAGTTCTATTCGCAACGACAGGACTTGCAGATGGCGTATATGGACGTTGCTCCAGATCCGAAGGCGGCGAACGGAAGGACCGCCGTGCTCCTGCATGGGAAGAATTACTGTGCGGCCACCTGGGCGCCGACAATTAGTGTGCTGAGTAAAGCCGGCTATCGCGTGATTGCGATCGACCAGATCGGCTTTTGCAAATCGAGCAAGCCCGAGAATTATCAGTTCACGTTTCAGCAACTCGCGCGCAATACCCGCGACCTGTTGCAGTCGCTCGATATCCATCAGGCCACAATGATTGGCCACTCGACCGGAGGAATGCTCGCGATTCGATACGCGCTAACCTATCCTCACCAAACAGAACAGCTCGTGCTTGTCGATCCGATTGGACTGGAAGACTGGCGGGCGAAAGGTGTGCCGCCGGTCTCCGTCGACCAATGGTATGAGCGTGAGTTGCACACCTCGGCGGATCGCATCCGGAATTACGAAAGGAACACTTATTTCGCGGGGCAATGGAGAGCCGATTATGAACCGTCGGTTCAAATGCTTGCGGGTATGTATCGCGGACCGCAGAGAGATCTGGTGGCGTGGAACTCGGCGCTGCTGTACGACATGATCCTGACGCAACCGGTCTATTACGAACTCCCGCAGCTCAAGCCGCCGACGCTGTTGATGATTGGAGACAAGGACACGACTGCGATCGGTAAAGAGTTTGCGCCGGCCGGGATTCGTCCCTCTCTCGGCAATTATCCACAACTTGCGCATCAGGCCGCCGCTGTGATTCCGCACGTCAAGCTCGTCGAGTTTCCGAGCGCAGGACATGCGCCGCAGATGCAGGAGCCGGACGCATTTCATGCGGCTTTGCTTCGCGGAATGACCGATCTGCGCGCGGCAGATTAGTACACCGCCCTGGCATGTTGAAAGCCAATCAGAGCCTTCTCTGCCGGGTGGGCAGCGGTTGGGGCGTCTGGAGATGGAGTCGTTCGCACGCGTCGTTGAGATCGTTCACCACCGGCTTCGCAGCGAGTCAAAGCCGTTTTCAACCATCAGGGATTCCTGCATCACAGCGCTCCACCAACCAGGGGACTCGAAGCGGAAGACGGTAGGCGTAGCAGACATCAAGTGCGCGCTGACTTTCGGGAGAGATGGTTGCTGACAGGTAGTCCCCTCGCTTGAGCGATAGCGGTTACCCGCATGCACCCCATTATTCCTTCGACCTTCATGACATCCGGCATGAGGTGGTCGGTCGCGCCGGCACCTATGGCGGTGACAAAGTCGCATCCCCGCGTGCGCCCATTTTTCCGCAGCGCCCGCCGAAGCACGCAGGCCGTCGTCGCCGATTCCGCCAAAGGCTCGTAAGGACTGTCTGGCGGTTGGTCTGCAGCACTGCGGTTGCCTATTGCCCTGGTGGTTTCGCCACCCCAGAAGAACTTTCGGGCCGCAATGCGCGGTAATTCCGATGGTCGCCAACGTTCCGAACAGGGTTCCGACGACCCGGTAAAAAAGCTTTTCGCCAGCACCATCCCGCTTAACGGTTGCATCAGCACGAAGACCGTAACCACAGCCGTGTGGGGTTGCGGCAGTTCCAGCAACATCGCGATGCCAGCAGCCATGCAGCTGCGATCACCGACTTGATGACATGAATAACGATCTGCTGATCGATCGTCACCCGGTTGAGCATCGCCCAAATTTTGCGGTGCTGCGATGACTGCGCGAATTCCCGTCTGATGTGATTCATCTCAACTCGTAACCCACCTCGTCTAGTCCAGCGCAATGCACCTTTGCATAGATGCCACTTCCGTATCTCGGGGTGATGAACTAATATGTCAGTGACATATGAAGTGTATATGGAGCTGTCGTGGATGTACAGATAATCGGGGAAGGGTCATGCGCTCGCCGTTGCCCTGCACGGCATTCAGGGCATGCGCGCCGTTTGGGCACGGCTCGCGCAGCGGCTGTCAGAGGCGGCGACGTTTGTGCTTCCGGATTTGCGGGGGCGCGGCCGCGGGCTGCGCGGCGAAGGCGCGACCCATCACAGGCTGAGTGCTTCGCCCACGACCTGGCGGAGGTGATTCACGCTCACGTAGGCCCGCGACTCACGCTGACGCGTTGTCGGCGGTGCTTCGCGGCTTTCTGCGACAAGAACTTTGATATGGAGAAGACATGAGAGTAGAGGACCTTGTTCATTTCTGTGCCCCCGGGCGGTTGATTATCGGGACCGGTGCGCGGGCACAACTCCCGGAACTGATCGAACGCCTTGGCTATCGGCGCGGTGTGCTGGTGACCGACCGCTTCTTTTCGCAGAAGACGCCATGGGTAGACGAGTACGTGAGTGCGGCGCGGGCGCTCGGCATCGAGACCGTGGTGTTCGACGGAGGTGCACCGGACCCGACAACGACGCTCTGCGATAGCGCGACGGCCGCTACCCGGGCGAGTCTAAACGGGCACGCACCGGACCACGTCGTGGCGCTAGGAGGAGGCAGCAACATCGATCTGGCAAAGGCAATGTGCATTACGTTGCCTAGCGGTCGGCCGGTCCACGAGTTTGTGAAAGGGTTGACAGCAGCGAACCGTCCTCTCCCATTTATCGCGATGCCGACGACCGCCGGTACGGGATCTGAAGCAACGCCAGGCGCGATCCTGATCGATCCGGAAAATGCCACGAAAGTGGCTGTCATGGACAACTCACTGCGGCCTCAGGTTGCATTGATCGACCCTGAGTTCACCTATACCTGTCCGCGTAGCGTGACGGCAGATGCCGGGATCGACGCATTCACGCATGCGATCGAGTCGTATCTGACGCTGGATTCGGCGAAGTTCGACCGCGGCGGTGATGCTGATCCTGGCTATAGCGGCCGCTCATCACTCACGATGCTCTTTGCACGCGAAGCAATCAGCCTGTGCGCCCGATATCTCAAGCGGACGTACGACAACGGAACCGATATCGAGGCACGCACAGGCATGTGCTACGCGAGTGTCTACGCGGCGCTGTCATACGGAAGCGCCGGCTTGAACGCGGTGCATGGAATCGCCTATGCCGTCGCAGGTGCGACTCACCGCTCCCACGGGACGACGAATGCAGTGATGCTGCCCTACGTGCTGGAGGAACTTGCCGCCGCCCGGTGCGACGAGCTTCTCGATGTGGCGAACATTTTCGGCATTGCCACTACTGACCGAAACCAGGGAATACGTGAGCTGTGTAAAGCAATCCGCTCGTTGATCGAATCGATTGGCATTCCGACCACGCTGAAGGAACTCGGCATCGACCAGGCCTCGCTTCCTTCGCTGTTAAACGACGCGCTGGCGGTGACGCGGCTCCTCAAGGCTTTTCCGGTAACGGACGCGAAAGCGGCGTACGAAAGGATTCTGCAGCGTGCATACGACGGGGAGCCCGGTGAATGCCCGGCCGCCGCCTGACTGAAAACAAATCGAACACGCAAGTTAATCAACCAGCATATCCGTCGGATATGCAAAACATTAAGGAGATGTGTGATGATGACTGAAAGGCAAAGAAAGTTCCGGGAGAACTACCGGAAGGACATCAGCCCGCTGTACAACGGGCTGCTGCATATCGCGGTGCTGTACGGCGCCGGCATTGCGGCGATCTGCTACTGCGTGAGCCGATTGCACGCATCGCGTTGGGAGTGGCTGCTGATGATTCCGGTGTTTCTGGCCGGCAATTTCGTGGAGTGGGGCATGCATCGTTTCGTGATGCACCGGCGCATCAACGTGTTCGCCCTGCGCCAGATCTACGAGCGGCATACGCGTGAGCACCACCAGTATTTCTCGGACCTGGAGCCGACGATCGATACGATCCGCGAGTTTCGGATCGTGTTCTTCCCGTGGCGCGTGCTGATTACCTTGGGGATTGGCGGAACCGTCCTCGGCTTCATCGCCTCGCGCGTGATCAACCTGAACGCGGGCTATATCGTGTTCCTGACGATGGTCGGGCAGTACCTGCTCTATGAGACCTTCCACTTCTGCTGCCACTGCCAGGAGAACGCCCTCGTGCGCAATATGCCCTTCATCAATACAATCCGTCGTCATCACACGGCCCATCACAACATGGGGATCATGATGAAGTACAACATGAACCTGACGTTCCCGATTGCCGACTGGTTCCTTGGCAGCACGGACCTGCGTCGCGGGTTGCTTGGCACGCTCTTTAACGGCTACAGCGACAAACATGTGAAGGAAGAATTGCGCCCGGTCATCGCCCGCTTCAGGAATGACCACTCCCGGGTCACCCTCGATGGCCCGCAACTTTCGGATACCGAGCGCAGTGTTATGAAATCGATCTGAAACAACGGCCCTGCTTTGGCGGGGTCGTTGTGGTTTCTCACCTTCCTGGAAAGCGGTACGGTAAAAAAGAGGGGACGGTTTATCGGTAGATATTCATAAGCTATACGAAGAAATACCGTGGACGTAAAAATATTACATCAAGAAGCACGCGGCATGCATTGCGACAGTTCAGTTGGGGGAAATGGAAAGATGGATCGAATTGAAAATATGCGCACCTTTCTGCGAGTCGTGGATTCCGGAAGCTTCACCGCAGCAGCGGTGATCACTACCGCTAGTGTCGCGGCTACGTCGCGTCGCTGGAGAGCCCTGCGGGCAGGAGCGAACTTCGCGTAAGTGGTCCTGTTCAGACCAATGTCGCAGAATCTCTGCTGGTCGCGGTTCGGCAGAACATGGGCATT
>NZ_JAXDPY010000557.1:0-8754 GCF_034668105.1 Paraburkholderia sp.
TCGCCCTACAGCGAACTCCGTGCCCACCATACCGCACGGCCCTCGTTGTTGTACATCGTATGCGGCGCGCCATTCGGATCGCACGCAAGCGGATACCACTCGCTCTCACACGGCGACGGATCGCCGCCATAACACAGCCGCTCCTGCGCCAGCACCGCATGACTGCCCGGACGATAGTGCCAGCGCCGGGTCTCATTGCACGCCCGCGTATCGCGCTTTTCGCGGCCCATTCCTCGAACGACCGGCTACCCTGCCACAGGTAATCAGTCCGACGCGGACGGTGACGGCACGCGCCGTCCTTACACACGCCGCTTTGAGAACAAGGACCGCTTTGCGCGGCCTTATCTACTCCGAAATCATTCTATCAATCGCGGCTCCAACCTCACCAAGCAACTTAACAACCTTTTCGCGCTCGGCACCCATTCGAGCTTCAAACTCAAAAAGATCGATTCCATTACACACCTCATTGAGAGCCGAATTTATAATCAATAACTCATCCCGACTTACTCCGACATTCAACCGATCCACAGATAATTTAATAACTTGCATTTTTACCTCAACCCATTGAAATAATTAATCCCTCTGGATGGTCGGAAAGCAGTTCCACCGTCGACAGCTCTCGGGTTATGAATGACAACCGTACCGAATGTATCACTCCAGTAAGCCGTTCGACCATTACTTAAACTACGTGTATACGTCGGATTATTTATTACGTCGTCAACCAATCCAGCAAATTGCGCACGCGTACGAATTCCCAAACCTATGTATTCACCTTGTTGAAGCACATGCTTTTCAAACGAGTGTCCGCCCGCAATTTGGTTGGCAAGCCCACAAGCCAAGCCCAGCGGATCAATCCATCCAACCGGATTCGCCGCATACGCATAAAGATTAACCCCTCCCGCCAACCCAACCGGATCCTGACTAACAAACCGTCCCGTTTCCGGATCATAGTACCGGAAGGTGTTGTAATGCAGCCCGCTTTCCTCGTCCGCATACTGACCCGCGAACCTTAGCGGCTCATCGAACAGCCTGTCGCCGCGCCGCTCGGTCCCTCTGAATGCTCCAAAGCCAGAAAATCGCGGCTCCCACACCACGTCGCCATTCGTGTCAGTAACGTCGTACACCTGACCATTATCGTGCGCATGATGATGCCAAACCACCCGCCGCCCACCCGCGCGACGCTGCCCGTCAACACTAACAACGGTCTGGTCTACCCGCGCCATCGGCTGGTAGGCCGAATCCGGCGAATAGACATAGGTGCGCACCGTCTCATCGCGCAGCACCTGCACCATGCGCATGCCTTCCCACACAAAACGCGTCTCGTCGATGAACGGACTGCCGTCCGCTGCCATACGACGAGTGACCTTGCCCGTCCGCCTGCCGATCGCATCGTAGTGATAGACCGTATCGTGCCAGCCATGCCGGCCCTGCCCCGACGCACGAACCATCCGCCCCTCGTCGTCATAGACGAAGTCCTGGACCATGCCCTCCTGCTCCCGCCGCACGAGTTGACCGAAGCCGTCGTAGCGGTAGCTCATCGTCCGGAAACGTTCCAGCAGATCGTCCAGAATCCGGCTGGCCGTGCTGTCGCGCGTCGCGTCGATCAGGTTGTCGGCGGCGTCGTACGCGTAACGTTCGTGCAGTCCCTCGTCGTCGTGGCAACCCGTCATCCGCCCCATCGCGTCGTACGCGTAATGGACGACGCTACGTCCATGCGGGCCGCCGCCCTGCCGCGTCACCTGATACAGATTGCCGGCAAGATCGTACTGATAGGCCGATCCAACCGGGTCGCCACTTGTCATTCCCTGTCGCCCGGACCGCTCGCTCAGCCGCGAAACCGTGCGCCCGCGCGGATCGTACGCCGTGTGGCAGATACGCGGTCCCTGCGTGCGTCGCACTTCGCGGTGCAGCGCATCGCGTTCGATATCGACAAGCGCTTCGCCATCCAGTCCGATCTGATGAACATGTCCTGAACCATAGTGCAGCATCGAAACTCGCTGCCCTAAAGGAAGATGACGTTCAATTACATTACCAAGCTCGTCATGGCGCGACGCCGAACGCTGGCCGTCCGCGGTTTCCGCCACCATACGACCCAGCGCATCGTACTCAAAGCTGAGCTCGCTGGGGAGGATGCCCAAAGCCATGCCGACGGCGCTCGGTTGCCTGCGAACCGCAGTCACACGATCGAGCCTGTCATGGCTGTAGCGGGTGAGCGAACACCGGCCGTGTTTCCCGATCAGCCGCCCGGACGCATCGCGCTCCAGTCCGATCGTTTCCGACTTGCCCTGGCGGCCCGTCAGCGTCTGCCCGATCACTTCGCCATTCGGGTTGTAGCGCAACTCGCGCTGCAAGCCATTCAGTCGCAGTTCATGAATCAGGCGCCCGGCGGCGTCGTAGGCAAAGCTGTAACTCGCGCCGTTCGCATTGGTCAGCCTGATCAGCCGCCCGTGTGGATCGTAGCGATACTCGAGACTACGCCCCAGCCGATCCGTATAACGGTCCGGTTGCCCGCGCGGCGTGTAGTCCCACCGGGAGACCTGCCCCAACGCATTACTGTGCCGGCTGATTTGGCCGAGCCCGTTGTATTCGAAAGTCTCGCGGGTGCCGTCGGCATAAACGACGGTTCCGACCGCTCCGCCCGCATTTCGCAACAGTTGGGTCACCTGTCCGAGCGCGTCCGTCTGGCGGACCAGATCGCCCTCGTCATTCCACGCGTAGCGCGTGGTCGAACCGGAGCAGTCCGTGCGGCTCACGAGCAAACCGTAGCGCTCATCGTAGGCGAATCTGTTCGCGCCGCCGCGCTCGTCGGTGTAGCACGTGAGCAGCCCGTGCCGGTCATGTTCGAATCGCGCGACCTGACCTAAAGGATCGATCCGCTCAACGGGTAAGCCCTGTTCCGTGTGCGTCCACTGCCAGACGCTGCCGTCAGGCAGCGTGTCGCTCGCCAGTCGCAGCGTCTTCAGGTGATACGTGCTTTGCCAGACTCGTCCCGTGGCGTCCACGGTTTCAATCACGCGCCCTAGTGCGTCGTAACTCAGGCGCTGCACTCGCTCGTCGGGGGACTCAATGCGGACCAGTTGCTGGTGACCGTCATAGTCGAACTGGTAGCGCGCCCCCAGGTAGTCGGTCCATTGCGTCACCAGATAGTCCTGATCGTACGCCCAGCATTGGGTACCCTGGTCTTCGCTGCTAACGCTCGCTCGCCTCGACTCGAGGTCATATGTGAAGGTGTACTGCTCGCCGGCGTCCGTGCTGTGTTCGACCACGCGCCATTCGTCGCCATACTGCGCATAGCGGTAATCGCAGCGGAAACCGAGCGCGTTGACATGCCGCGTCATCAATCCGCCGGTATAGGCAAACTGCCGCACCAGTTCGTCGGTCCCGTTGCGCACACGGATCAGTTGCCCATTGCAGTCATAGCCGTAGCGCACGAGACTGCGCCGCCTTCCGTCGATCCGGTCGACGCCGGTCAGACGGCCGTCGTGATGGTGCAATTCAAGGACGACATGCGCATCGTTGCGCGCTTCGACCAGCACGCCGTGTTCGTCACGATGGAATTCGATAAAGTGTCCGAATTTGTCCTCGATGCGTTCGAGCACGTGGCGACCGTTGAGCGGTTCCGCGCTGAATCCATAAAAGATATCGTCCAGACCGTTCAGGATGTAGCGGCCATCCAGCGCGTGAGACAGATAAAGCTGCTCAAACGGGTTGTATTGATACTCGCCGGCCGGGAGATCGTCGAAGCCGACTTCACGCCCCTGGAACCCGACGTATTCGAGGCCGCGATTGCTGCGCCGCAGGTGAATGTCCCAGTTATGCTGCCAGCCGCGGCCCAGCATGCCGCCCGTATCAACCGCGCTCGAATATGAACGGGCACCGAAGAACGGCAACAAGCCAGGCATGTCGAAATCCAGCTCATTGGCGAGAACTTTTTGACCTGTCGGGACGTGAACCGGGTGACCAAAAAGGCCAGACAGCCCCTCCGATACTTTCGAGCCCACATAGATTCCCGCGACCTGCCCGGCGATGAATTGCAAGACGCAAGGCGCTGTTGCTTTCATGCCGGACTTCAATGCGCCCGCGAGGCCGCCGGCGACGCCCGCAACCATGAACAAGCCGTTTTTCAGATTCACCGCCCAAGGCGGTATTTCACTGGCAACGGCTATTTCGCAAGCCTTGTCGCTGCCAAAAAATACATTCTTCGATCCCTTTGCGATCGTCGCACCGCAATGAATGTCATCGCCTTTGCGTGCCGCCACGTGCTGATTGATAAAAACCGTGCTGGAACCACAGGCCGCCGGTTCGTGCGGCGTATCGTGGTCGCATAGGGCGACACCGATCTGGGCGGGAACGGCCGCACGCCCATTGACGAACACATTCGCCGAACCCGCTGTGATCGTGCCGGTGAGACTGGCAAACATACTGCCTATCTGCGCCGCAATATCGACAATCTGTTCAGCAATCATGCTGGCCAGAAAGCCCGCAATAAAGCCGACAAGAAACGGGCAACTGAACGTCAGCATTGCCACGGCAAAAATCAGCGCTGCCCCGAGAATCGCACCGATCAGAAATCCAGCGAGAGCTGACGTGTGCTGAATCTGGTCTCCCACGCGTGCTGCTTCAAACATGCTCTTCCTCTTGACCCGGATCCTGAATACAAGGCGCCTCGCGTGGCGCGATACAAGGTTGATCTGGTGACGGCATCGACAGTGGATCAGGCGGGCATGAACGTATCGGTCATGCGCCGCCAGGTCGCTAACTGTGCTGACGTGAAGGGAACCGTATTGGTCGCGGTGAAGATGAGCGCGTGGCCCTTTGCGTGGCCATTCACGAGGAGAGTCGCGCATTGGCGCTGATAAACCGACTTGCCATTGCTGGTGTAGCGGGTCTCGATTTCAATAGCCTCTGCCTGACAGCCGGCAAGCACGACTGTCTCGCGCGACTTGACGGACAAGCCCTTGACCTTCCGCTTCAGCAGACCGATCTGCCGGTCGACATAGGCGTCGAGGGTTTCATCGTTGCGTGCGATGTCGCGCGCCACCTGAAGATTGGACAGGCCGTCCGTGAGTGGCGCCTGCACGAAAATATTCACGGACCGGTCGGTGTAGCCATCGGGCAGGGTGATCCTGCCTTCATTCATTGTGTATTGCACTGTCATCGTCTGTTAGCAATTGAGTTTTATCTTGCTGCCGCTTACATGCGTTTCGTCGGTTGATTGGCTGTTGATCGCCTTCGAGATCAGACTGATCAGCGCGGGCGTCAGGACGATGGTCGTCCCCTGAACAACCAGTTTGATTTGAGTCTTCGCTGAGATGGTCACCGTGCCTTTTTCCGACGTCACGCTAATGTCGCCCTCCGTCGAGGTCTGGGAAATGTCATGCTTGATCGTCTCCGTGTGTTGTCCATCGACGATCTGGGTCCGGTCGCTCCTGATCGTTGTCACTTCCTGCCCTTTGACGATCTTGGTGCGATCCGCGCCGACCACATGCGTTTCGTTATTCTTGATTGCCGTGTTCATGTCCTTTTCCGCCTGGAGCATGAATTCCTCCGCCCCTTCCCTGTCCTCGAAGCGAATTCCGCTGTAATTGGACCTGCCGCCCTTCATCGAGCGACTGATGATCCCGCTCTGCGTCGCATTCCCCGGCAAGTCCCATGGCGGCATCGACGATGCATTGAATACGCGCCCTGTCACGATCGGCCGGTCCGGATCCCCGTTCTCGAAGTCCACGATGACTTCCGTTCCCACGCGCGGAATGTTGACCCCACCGAAGTTGCTCCCCGCCCACGGATACGACACCCGCACCCAGCACGACGAGCCCTGATCCATCACCGCCGACCTGTCCCAGTGAAATTTCAGCTTCACCCGTCCATACTGGTCCGTCCAGATTTCCTGTCCCTTGGGTCCCGTCACCATCGCCGTCTGCGGACCGCTCGTGCGCGGCTTGTCGACCGTGCGCGGCGGCCGGTACATCGTCGTGGCAGGCTGCACCACAAACCGGCTCCTGACGCTGTATGCCGCCTCGCCGCTCGCCTGCCCCGTTTCGCTTGCGGTGAGCCGTGCGCTGATCACCAGATACTCCCGGTTCGCTGCCTCCTGCGGATAGCCCGCGAGCCGGAACGTCGTGCCGCACACCACTGCACGCAGGTTGCCTTCACCGTTTGCCCGCTCACCCGATGCAAAGGCTTCCTCCATCCGCACCCGCGCAATCTGCCGGCCGTGTTCCGGGTCCGTGAAGTCACCCGGCCATTCGTAGCGTTCGAGCTGGTTGTGCGCCGTCTGGCGCGCCAGCGTGTTGACCGTTTCGAGCTTCGCCTGCGGCCGCTCGAAATCGAAGTCGTCCGTCACCCAGCGGCCGTGCCGGATACGCTCCACCGTGTCGAACGCGTGCACGTACTCCGCATCGACCTTGTGTCCCGGCGGGAAGTACGACAGTTGCCGGTACGCTTCGCTCTCCACCGGTCGGTGCGCGCCCACGTGATCGACCAGCACCAGCCGGTGCACGCCCCTTGAATGCTCGAAGAACCAGTAGATGCCGTGTTCCTGCATCAGCCGCTGGATAAACTCGAAGTCCGTCTCGCCGTACTGCACCTGGTAGTCCAGTACCGGATAGCTGTCGCCCAGGCGTTTGTCGTAGGCGTAGACGTAGTCCTTCAGCACCTCGTCAACGATCTGCACCACAGTGCGCTGCTGGAAGATGCGGTAGTCGCTGCGCTGGTCGGCCAGGTACAGCCACGGTCGCAAGGTCAGCCGGTACTGGCTCTGCCGGTTCAGTTGCCCCGCGAACGCTGCTTCTGCCACGATGCCACTGATCTCGCGGATACCGCGGCCGAGGTTCGCTGCACCGCTGAGGCCGACGCCGCCAGGTACAGGCGTGCCCATGCCGTCGAGCTGGATCGACACGGTCAGCTCCTTGCCGATCATCGCCTTCAGATCGAGGTTGGCGGCGACGCGGTCTGGAAATAGTGGCTCGGCGGGTGTGATCAGGTTCAGCGTGTAGGTATAGATTTCGGATAGCGCTTCGTCGCCGTCGATCGAGCGGAGTTCGAGGGCGGAGCCGCCCAGCGGTGAAGCTGGTAGTGCCGCGCCGCTGACTGACAGCGTTCGCAAGGAGGGGACGCCACGCATTAGCGAGTCCTCCGGGCGATGCCCACGTCGATACACCATGCGCGGGAATCTGCGACGCGTACCGCCGTATGCTCAACCACACCCGAGCACTTACTCGCAATCCGTCTGTTTCCCATCATGTATCTCCTATGAAGAGCGACCGTTCCCAGCGACGCTCCCCAATCGCGATTACGCTGTCCTTCCTCGAACAACCCGCTTCGCTCCATTGCAATCACTCCGCCCGGGCAAACGGCGAGCCCATCGGCAACCCCGTCGGCGGTCCGCTGTCGTTCAGACTGAACGTAGGCATGGAGCTTGGGCAATGAAACGAACTCAACACGTCGCTCGTCAGCGGATTGGCGACACTGCCGGCTCCTGCTATATCGAGCACCGCCTTACGTCCATCGAAATCGAACTCGACGCGCGTGCGCCCCGGTGTCGCGGTATCGATCAGCGTGCCCTTCTTCAGCAGACGCATCAGCGCCCACGGCCCGTCAACGGAAAGTGTCGACGTCTCGGGACGGATACGCGGATTCGCCGTGATCTCCGCATGCGCACCACCCTGCGGACCTGGCCACGTCACAGGGAAGGCACGCACGGGGCCGTGCTGGTACTGCATGCCCTGGCCGTCGATATCGAGCGCGAGACCCGTGATGACCGGATCGAGTTCAGCGATCCTGATGTCCGCCTTCCAGCTGAGCTTTTTCTGACCGGACTCGGTAAAGAACACATCGCGGATGGCCTTGGCCCGTTCGAACGACTGCAACGCCGGCCCCTGCACGGGCTCTGTCGCGCCGGGCAGCGTCCGGTAGCGCCACGGCTTTGCGGACGTGTCCACGAATGGGGCGAGCGTTTTAGCAAAGAAGTCGTCGAGAACACCGCCCTGCGCGAACACGCGGTTGAAATCGTCGATGCTCACGTCCTGTCTGCCATCGGGCGAAAACGGATAATTGCCCTCCACCGTGAGCCGGCACGCATCGCCGAGCGTGGCAACCATCTGCCGGGAGAGCAGCTGCCCGATACCCTGATTGACCTCGAACGATCCCTGCACGGCCAGGTCACGCAGCACTTCACGCAACGGCGCGGGCAAGGTATCGGCGGTCAGCTTGAGCCTGAGCGCGGCGTCGCTCGCCGGCGGCATGCTGTTATTGGTCAGCGCGTTGTCGGCAACCGTGAGTACCGTGTAGTAGTTGTTCAACTGGCTCGCAAGACTGTCGAGCTGCAACGCGCCGCCTTGAGCGGCGGATTGCCCGCCGGTTTGCGTCGCTGATAGCGTATCCCCCACACCGGTCACCACTTCACGCAAGGCCGCAAAATGACCGTCGACCAACTCGCGCTCGAGTCGCTCCTCCGCACGAATCCCGAGAACCGGGTCGGCTTTCTGTGCCAAACGACCCGCGGCCTTTTGCAGGAACGAGGGGTCCTCGTCCGTGTCCGGAGCGGTCAAAGTGGTCTCTTTAACCGCCGCGCGTGCAAGCCTCGCAAGCGGCGAATCGGGCGCGGCGAAGCGACGGAGCACCTGCAGATCGAACGCGAGGCTCGTCCCCGTGACCGGCCTGATATCGCCGAGAAACGCATCCCACTGCTGTGCGTATTCGAGCAGATATTGCCGGCGAATTTCACCGGTCAGCGGATCGTCGCCAGGCTCG
>NZ_JAXDPY010000558.1:0-9271 GCF_034668105.1 Paraburkholderia sp.
GCGGAATTCTACAGACGCGCGTTATATCTCACGGCCGGATACCGCGATCTCGAAGATTTCGTGACTAACGACTGGGGCGCGTTTCTCGCCCGTACGAACCCAAACGATCTGCTCGCGATGATCAACGCCTGGCACGGCGCGGACATCAGCAACAACGCGCGCTACAAGGGTGCTTTACCGAATGCGCTCGATGCCATTCAGGCGCGATGCCTGGTCATGCCAAGCCTGACGGATATGTACTTCTCCGCCGCGGAGATCTGCGACGAAGCCCGGCAGATCAATAACGTCGACATCCATCCCATTGATACGATCTGGGGCCACCGGGTCAATAATCCGAGGCAGAATCCCGATGACGCGCTGTTGGTGGAGCGCAAGCTCACCGAGCTACTTAGCTATAAGCGTTGATTCGCTTCAAGGGGTTTTTATCTCCCACACAATTTCGCCTTAGCCCCTTTTATTTTTCAAAACACAGGTCTGTCCCTACCAGGTGTCGTGCACGGTGGAATATGTTCGATGCGAGCGCACGCCGGAACAAGCGCGGCTCGCATCGAACGACACAGCCATAGACAGCGATAGACAGCGATAGACAGCGGCAGATAGCGGTTGCGTGTTACTGACTGTCCATCGGCATGGGCTGACCCGGCATCGCAGTGGATGCGGGCGTGCCGGTTTGCGACGACCCAGTTGCCGAAGAACCGTAGCCGGTGTCGTGCTGTGCGGCTACACGTGCTTCAGCGGCCTGAATATCCGCAGGGTAGGTCGCATCAGTTGCAACCGCGGGGTTGTAGCCGGCCTGCTCAATCTGAACCAATTGCGCCTTGACCTCCGCGCGGGTCAACGGTTGCTCGGACTGTGCGAACGCAGCCACCGGGGCTGCGAGAACTACAACTAGCGCGACTGCTTTGATCAGCGATTTCATGATGCTTCCCTCCGAGAATTGATCTAGTGGGCGCCGCAACATGTGCTCGGTGCCTATCCATCGATTCTAGGAAGCGGGTGATCTAGGGAGAACCCCTAAACCGATAATTCAGTCTTGCGGAAAATGACAAGTCGGCGTTATGTAATGCCGGCCATAAGATATGAGCAGTTATTTCAGACTCCAGAACGTATTCCAACCCGATACGCCGTTAGCTGCCGGTATGCGCTGCCGGGCCGCACGATGACTTGCTCCTGCCTGGCCATATTGACTTGATTTGGAAAGCCACCGGCTTCGAGGCAGAGCCCGGCGTGCTGCTGGTATGCAATGCCGCCACGTCCCGTGTCCCCGTTCAGGAAATTGCCGGTATAGAACTGTAAGCCGGGCTGATCGGTCGAGACAGTGAGTTCGCGCCCGCTGCCGGGGTCATACGCACATGCCACCTGGCGCATCCGCTCCATGCCGCCGACGGTCATGGCATCAGGCACGTCACGCAGCACATAGCAGTGATCGAAACCACCGGCCCTCGCAAGCTGCGCATGCGGCCAATCGAGCCGCGCGCCGATCGGCGCGCTCCGCCGGAAGTCGAACGCGTTGCCCGCCACTTCGGCAAGCTCGCAAGGAATCATCGACGCATCCACTTCGAAGAACCGTTCGGCGTCGATCGACAACACATGTCCGCGGATATCGGCGCCTCGCCGAGCGGTGAGATTGAAGTACGGATGACTCGTCAAATTGAGCGGTGTCGCTGCGTCGGTGATGGCTTCATAGGCGATCGTCAAGGTGCCGTTGTCGTCGAGTGTATAGCGCACTTGCACGGTGACGTTGCCCGGAAACCCGGCGTCGCCTTCGGGCGATTCCAGACGCATGACTAGCGCGCCATTGTCTTCGCTGGCGTCCCACATGGTGCGATTAAAACCCTGCGTGCCGCCATGCAGCAGATTCGTGCCTTCGTTGCGATCGAGTGTGTACTCGATGCCGTCGAGCGAGAAGCGCGCATCGGCAATGCGGTTCGCCCACCGGCCGATCAGTCCGCCCATGTAGGTTGTGGCCGCAACATACTCGGCGGCTGTGTCGTGGCCGAGCAGAATGTCGCCGAGACGTCCCGCGCGATCCGGCGCATGCCAGGAAACCAGTGTTGCGCCCAGGTCGCTAATGGCGACTTTCATGCCGTGCGCATTGCGCAGCGTGAAGAGCCGCACGGGGTCGCCGCCGGGCAGCGTGCCCCATGGCTCAGAAGAAAGAGGTGCAATGCTGATCATGTCGTCGGTGGAGGTAATAGATGAAAGGCATGCTCAGCCGGGTGTTGCCGTGGAATTCGCACGTTCCTGGTATTCGCGCGGCGTGCAACCGAGTTCGCGGCGAAATACCGCGTACATGTATTGCAGCGACGTGAAGCCACACCGGATCGCTACCTCGGCGCTCGAGGCATCGCGCTTTGCCAGCAGCGCCTTTGCGACATCGAGTTTGTGCCGCAGAATTTCCTGATGCACGGTACATTGCCGTTCGCGTCGAAAGTACTCTTCGAGCGACGAACGCGACACACCCACGTAGTCCGCAACCTGTTCGGTGCGAATACCCTGGCAAGCGTACTGGCGGATGAAGTGCCGCGCGCGCATCACATAGGGACTCGCTAGCGGCTGGTGTTGGGTCGATTCGAGCACGTTGATGCCAACCGGCGGCACGAGAATGCGCCGCCCTGGAAAACGTGCGCCATGCAGCATTTGATGCAGCAAGTGAGCGGCGGTGCGTCCCATTTCCTCGGTGCCTTGAATCACGGAGGAAAGCGGAATACGAGTGAGCGTGCGCGTGAGCGGATCGTTGTCGATGCCGATGATCGCGACTTCTTCAGGTACGGGAATACCCGCGATCAAACACGCCTGCAGTAGATGCCGCGCACGGGCGTCGGTGACGGCGATGATGCCAACCGGCTTCGGCAATTGGCTCAACCACGCGGTGAGCTGTTCGGTTGCCTGATTCCATGACGGCGCACTGGTCGACAGCCCGCGATAGATCTCGGTGCCGATCTGCTCGGCGCTGTGGCCGTCCGCGCTGCGCAGGTGAGCGAATGCCAACTCACGCTGCTGCGCCCAGCGATTTTCCTGCGCCTGGGGCAGGCTATACAACGCGAAGTGCCCGAGCCCCGCGCCGATCAGATGCGTATAGGCCAGCGAAACGAGCTTGCTGTTATCGGTCGCGATATAGGGTAAGTCCGGAGGGTAGTGCGCCGGATCTTCAAACGACGAACCGACCGCCACCACCGGCAGCGCGCAATCACGCAGCGCTTCTCCCACAGCCGGATCGTCGAAATCCGCGACGATGCCGTCGCCGTCGAAACGCTCGATACCCGTCAACCGGCAGCGGAAATCTTCTTCGAGGAAGAGATCCCACGCGACGCGCGTGGACAGCAGGTAATTGCCGATGCCGGTGATGATCTCGCGGTCATACACCTTGTTCGCGTTGAACAGCAGCGCGATCCGATGGGTCGTCTGTGGTGTTTGCGGACGGGTCATGGCAGTGGGCGGCGTGCGGATCGTCAGGACTCGCGGCGCCTTCGTCTCCTGTAGGGTGCGCTCCGAAGGGGGCACCGTTTTTAAGCGTCTGGTTATTCTAGGCCGCGAAGCTCGCGCCGGTGTGAAACAAACGCATGGGCAGTAAGAAACGTTAAGCACGCTGCGCAATTTCGCAATTGCCGATGCCTCTGGCAAGCGGCAGCATGGCGTCACCCTATCGACCGGCGCGGCGATGTCGCACGGGTTGCAATGCAGCATGGGACCTGAGTAAGCGCTAAAGCGCTAAACCCAGGTCGACACAGGAGACGCTGATGTCCTACTTCGAACACATTCCCGAGATCCGCTATGAAGGCCCGCAATCGGATAACCCGCTTGCGTATCGCCATTACGACAAGAGCAAACGCGTGCTCGGCAAGACACTCGAAGAACACTTGCGTATTGCCGTGTGCTACTGGCATACGTTCGTCTGGCCGGGCGTGGATATCTTCGGGCAAGGGACGTTCCGGCGCCCGTGGCAACAAACCGGCGACGCAATGGAGCGGGCACAACAAAAAGCCGATTCGGCATTCGAGTTCTTCTCGAAGCTTGGTACCCCGTACTACACGTTTCACGATACGGACGTCGCACCGGAAGGCAATAGCTTGAAAGACTATAGCGAGAACTTCACGCGTATCGCCGATTATCTGGCGCGCAAGCAGCAGGATACCGGCATCAAACTGTTGTGGGGCACGGCCAATCTCTTCTCGCATCCGCGTTACGCCGCGGGCGCGGCAACCAGCCCCGATCCGGAAATTTTCGCGTTTGCCGCCACGCAGGTTCGTCATGCGCTCGACGCAACCCAACGGCTCGGTGGCGAAAACTATGTGCTATGGGGCGGCCGGGAAGGCTACGACACGCTGCTCAACACCGACCTCGCGCGCGAACGGGATCAGCTTGCCCGGTTCCTGCACATGGTAGTCGAGCACAAGCACAAGATCGGCTTCAACGGCGCACTGCTGATCGAACCGAAACCGCAGGAGCCGACCAAGCATCAATACGACTACGACGTCGCGACCGTCCACGGCTTCCTGTTGCAATACGGGCTGGAAAAAGAGATTCGCGTGAACATCGAGGCCAATCACGCGACCCTGGCCGGTCACTCGTTTCATCACGAGATCGCTACCGCCTACGCGCTGGGTATTTTCGGCAGCGTCGACGCGAATCGCGGCGATCAGCAAAACGGCTGGGATACGGATCAATTTCCAAACAGCGTCGAAGAACTGACGCTGGCCTTCTACGAAATTCTCAAGCACGGCGGCTTCACGAGCGGCGGGATGAATTTCGACGCCAAGGTGCGGCGGCAGAGTGTCGATGCGGAAGATCTGTTTTTCGGCCACATCGGGGCAATCGATAATCTGGCACTCGCCGTTGAACGCGCGGCGACGCTGATCGAAAACGACCGGCTCGAGCAGTTCAAACGTCAGCGCTACGCGGGCTGGGAGTCGGAGTTCGGCCGCAAGATTCTGACGGGCGACTATTCGCTCGCAACGCTGGCCACGGACGCATTGAGCCGTGGTTTGAATCCGCAGCACGCGAGCGGCCGGCAGGAGCAGTTGGAAAACGTCGTGAATCAGGCGATTTATAGCAAGCGCTAAAAGGCAGTCACGAAGTAACGCCCAAACAGGGCGCGCAGTAAGACATAAAAATCGCGCGGCCACGTCGACCGCGCGAGACAGGAAGCTTTGGGTTGTCGCTTGTCCGGCTCTGTGGCTCGCAGCACAGACCGTCCAATCCGGTATTCCGGCTATCAGAACAAGGAGTGAGACATGAAATTCGCAACGCGTCGTACCGTACTGAGTTCGCTCGTGTGTGGAGCGATGCTCGCCAGCCTGTCGCTTGTCGCGCCGCTCGCGCATGCAAGCAAAGACCACCCCGAAATTGGATTTTGTATCGACGATCTGCGTGTCGAGCGCTGGTCGCGCGATCGTGACTATTTCGTTGCCGCAGCGGAGAAGCTTGGAGCCAAAGTATCGGTGCAATCCGCCGATGCGAGCGAAGAGCGACAGATTTCGCAAATCGAAAATCTGATCTCGCGTGGCGTGGACGTGATCGTGATCGTGCCGTTCAATTCGAAGACGCTCGGCAATGTGGTCGCCGAAGCGAAAAAAGCCGGCATCAAGGTCGTTTCGTATGACCGCCTGATTCTCGATGCCGACGTGGACGCCTATATCTCATTCGACAACGAGAAGGTCGGCGAATTGCAAGCGCAAGGCGTCTACAACGCGCAACCGAAGGGCAATTACTTCCTGCTCGGCGGCGCGCCGACCGACAACAACGCGAAGATGCTGCGCGAAGGCCAGCTCAAGATTCTGAAACCCGCGATGGATAAGGGCGACATCAAGGTGGTCGGTCAGCAATGGGTACCGGAGTGGAGCGCGTCGACCGCGCTGCGCATCACTGAAGATGCGCTCACGGCGAACAACAACAAGATCGACGCAATCGTCGCTTCGAACGACGGCACCGCGGGCGGCGCGATCCAGGCGCTCGCCGCGCAGCACATGGCGGGCAAAGTGCCCGTGTCGGGTCAGGACGCCGATCTGGCCGCCGTGAAACGTGTGATCGCCGGCACGCAGACGATGACCGTGTACAAGCCACTGAAACTGATCGCAGGCGAAGCGGCAAAACTTTCCGTCGCACTTGCGAAGGGCGAGAAGCCGGCCTTTAACGCCCAGTACGACAACGGCAAGAAGAAAGTCGACACAGTGCTTCTGCAACCTACCTTGCTGACCAAGAGTAATGTCGACGTGGTCGTCAAGGACGGCTTCTACACCCAGGCCCAGCTCGCGAGCCAATGAGCGTAACGTGTGCGCGGTAGAAGCCGGTATGCCTGATACGCGTCAGGCACACCGGCGTCACCGCGCGCCTTGCAGCGAGGCATAGCGAATGACGCAGCCATTACTGACGATGCGCGGCATCGTCAAGACGTTTTCCGGCGTGAAGGCGCTGGACGGCATCGACCTGACGGTGGCGCCAGGCGAGTGCGTGGGCTTGTGCGGCGAAAACGGCGCGGGCAAATCGACGTTGATGAAAGTGCTGTCCGGCGTCTATCCTCACGGTACCTGGGACGGCGAAATCATCTGGGAAGATGAACCGCTGAAGGCCGCGAGCATAAGGGATACGGAACGCGCGGGCATCATCATCATCCACCAGGAGTTGATGCTGGTGCCGGAGCTCTCAGTTGCGGAGAACATCTTTCTCGGCAACGAAATCACGCTGCCCGGCGGCAGAATGAATTACGCCGCGATGTATCAGCGCGCCGATGAACTGCTGCGCGAACTCGGCATAAGCGGAATCAATTCCGCACAACCGGTGATGAACTACGGCGGCGGTCACCAGCAATTGATCGAGATCGCCAAGGCGCTGAACAAGCGCGCGAAACTGTTGATCCTGGATGAACCGTCGTCGTCGTTGACCGCTACGGAGATTCATATCCTGCTGGATATCGTGCGCGATCTGAAACGACGTGGTGTTGCCTGCGTGTATATCTCGCACAAACTCGACGAAGTAGCGGCCGTGTGCGACACGATCAGCGTGATTCGCGACGGCCGTCATGTCGCAACCGAGCCGATGCGTGCGCTGACCACGGACCGCATCATTTCCCTGATGGTGGGCCGCGAGATCAAGAACCTGTTTCCGCGCGAACCTCATCCCATCGGCGACGTGATCTTCGAAGCACGCCACGTCACCTGTTTCGATGTCACCAATCCACGCCGCAAACGCGTGAACGATGTGTCGTTTGCGTTGCGGCGTGGCGAGATTCTTGGCGTTGCGGGGTTGGTCGGCGCGGGGCGCACGGAACTGATGCAGGCGATCTTCGGCGCGTATTCCGGTGTGAGCGAAGCGACGGTGGTGATGGAAGGCAAGCCACTGAAGATTCGCGCGCCCGTTGATGCGATTCGCGCGGGTATCGGTATGGTGCCGGAAGATCGCAAGCGCCACGGCATCGTGCCGGGTCTGAGCGTTGGGCACAACATCACGCTTGCAGTGTTGCAACGCTTCGCGAAGGGCGGCCGGATCGATTCGGCCGCCGAACTCGACACGATTCACACGGAGATGAAGCGGCTTTCAGTGCGCGCGGCGCATCCTATGTTGTCGATCGCGAGCCTGTCGGGTGGCAATCAGCAGAAAGCTGTGCTCACGCGCATGCTGTTGACCGACCCAAAGGTACTGATCCTCGACGAACCCACTCGCGGTGTCGACGTCGGTGCGAAATACGAAATCTACAAACTGATTTTTCAACTGGCGCAGCGCGGTATGTCGATCGTGATGGTGTCGTCCGAATTGCCCGAAGTACTGGGCATCAGCGACCGCGTGCTAGTGATCGGCGAAGGCGAATTGCGGGGTGATTTCGTCAACGACGGCCTCACGCAAGAGGACATTCTCAGCGCTGCGATCCGTCCTGTGCAGCGATCCCCAAACCCGAGCGCACCAACCGAAGCGAGTGCCGCATGACTCCCGACGTCACTTCCCAATCCGCAGAAGGCGCCGCGCCGCGAGGCGCATTCGGTGGCCCGCAGCGCATTCAGCAATTGTTCGCGCGCTACAAGATTCTTGCGTTGCTGATCGCCGTGGCCGTGATCTGGCTTTTCTTTTCTTTTCTGACGCACGGCGCGTTTGTCACGCCGCGCAATCTGTCGAATCTGCTGCGACAGATGTCGATTACCGGCATGCTCGCGTGCGGCATGGTGTTCGTGATCATCGCAGGCGAGATCGATCTGTCGGTCGGATCGTTGCTGGGTTTGCTTGGTGGCGTAGCGGCGATTCTCGACGTGAACCGGCATTGGCCGATCGGCGTCACCGTGCCGGTGGTGATGCTGCTCGGTGTACTCGTCGGCATGTTCAACGGATGGTGGTCGACGTATCGGCGCGTGCCTTCGTTTATTGTCGGCTTGGGCGGCATGCTCGCGTATCGCGGCGTTCTGCTCGGCGTCACGGGCGGTTCGACGATTGCGCCGGTTTCCGACGGCTTTGTGTTCGTGGGACAGGGGTATTTGCCACGCCTCGCGGGCGACTCACTCGCTGTCGTGCTGTTCGTGGTGCTGGGGTTTTTGACGCTGCGCCAACGGCGCAACCGCGAGCGTTACAAGTTGCGCGTGGTGCCGGTGTGGCAGGACGTCATGAAGGTTGTCGGCGCCGGCGTGATTCTGGCCGCGTTTGTCGCCACGCTCGATCGTTATGGCGGGATTCCCGTGCCCGTTCTGTTGCTGCTCGCGCTGCTGGGGGTTTTCACGTGGATCGCCACGCAGACTGTGTTCGGGCGACGCATCTATGCAGTGGGTTCCAACCTGGAAGCGACGCGGCTTTCCGGCGTGAATACCAATCGCGTGAAGCTCGCCATCTTCGCGTTGATGGGACTGATGTGCGCGTTCGCCGGGATCGTCAATACGGCGCGGCTCGCGGCCGGTTCGCCGTCGGCGGGATCGATGGGCGAACTCGACGCGATCGCCGCGTGCTTTATCGGCGGGACGTCGATGCGTGGCGGTTCCGGAACGGTCTATGGGGCGTTGATCGGCGCGTTGGTGATGGCGAGCCTCGACAACGGCATGTCGATGCTCGACGTCGACGCTTACTGGCAGATGATCGTGAAAGGCAGCATTCTCGTGTTGGCTGTGTGGATCGATGTTGTGTCGGGGTCGAACCGGCGGTGAGACATTCAGTGGTGCGTCGTGCATGCCGACGCACCTCCCGCAGAACGACGCAACGCCCTCAAGGAGCCGCTGTCAGTTCACGCCGAGAAGCGACTTCGGCTCCATGAACGCTTCCAGCCCGAAAGTACCGTACTCCCTGCCGATGCCCGATTGCT
>NZ_JAXDPY010000559.1:0-19947 GCF_034668105.1 Paraburkholderia sp.
AAACAAAAACTCCCCCATAAAAGGCAAATTCCAGCGCACACTACCTTACTGCTCCGTCGCGGAGCGACAAAAGCCTACTGGGGAGTCCATCATGGCAAAAGGTCAAATGCGCAGTAACCGCGAAGTAAAGAAACCGAAACAGGCGAAGAAGCCTCAACCGGCCACCACGCCGTCGGGCGCGCCGCCGATCCGCGTGGCGCCGACCGTCTCGGCAACCCAGAAGAAGCACTAAAGACGCGCTAAACGAGCAAGCCCGCCCCACCAGGCGGGCCCCAACACCTACTTCGAGATATCCTCCAACGCGACATCCCGCGTCTTCGGCCCAAGCATCCCGATGGCCAGCATGACAACCACCATCGCGCCCGAAATAAACACAAACACCCCGCCCACGCCGAACCGGCTCAAACACCCCGCAATCACAAACGCGGAAAACATCGCCGAAATCCGGCTCCACGAATAAACAAATCCCACGGCCCTCGCGCGAATACTGGTCGGAAACAGCTCCGCCTGATATGCGTGATAGCTATAAGAAATAATATTGCCCGCCAGCACAAGGCAAACACCCAGGCTCACCAGCAACACCGTCTCCCGCGCCTGACTGAACAACAGCCCGCACACTACGTTCACCCCCGCCATGCAGATAATCACCGTCTTACGCTCGAAGCGGTCGGCAATCAGCATTCCCAATAACGGCCCGAGCGGCGCTGCAATCGCAATCACGCTCGCGTACATCAAACTGGTCGTCACCGTAATGCCCTGCTTGATCAACAAAATCGGAATCCAGTTCGCGAAGCCGTAATAACCCATCGTCTGGAACACATGGAAAATGATCAGCATCAGCGTGCGTTTCCGATAAGGCGGCACCAGCAGATCGCGAAACGCTGCACGCGCGCGCACCGGTTCGGGTGACGCCGGCTCCGGCAAAGGCCGTCCATATTCGCGTTCCACGCGTGCTTCAAGCCGCTTCATCACCGCATCGGCTTCCTCGATGCGGCCTTTCTGTGCGAGCCAGCGCGGGCTCTCCGGCAAACGCAGACGAATCCACCACACCACGATCGCGCCCATCACGCCAGTCAGCACGACCAGACGCCAGCCGTCGAGACCGAAATAACGGTGCGGCACCAGCAAATACGAGAGAAACGCGACAATCGGCACCGCGCAGAAACCGACCGCCTGCGAAAACGCCGACGCCCGGCCGCGCACATGCTTAGGCACGAGCTCGGAGATGTACGTGCCGATCGTCACGATCTCCACGCCGATCCCGATCCCCGCGATGAAGCGCCATAGATTGAGCCCGAGCGCCGTGTCCTGGAACGCCATGATGATGTTGGCCGCGGTGTACCACAGCAGCGACCATGTGAAGATCGCGCGTCGGCCGAAACGGTCGGCGAGAAAACCGCATGCCGCCGTGCCAATGAACAGGCCCGCGAATAACGCCGCGATGAAGCTCGCCACGCCGCTGGTGCCGAACAGGCCATGCGTCGTCGCGGTCAGAATGCCGCTGCGCACGAGGCCCGGCGCAATGTAGCCGGAGAACATCAGGTCGTACAGCTCGAAGAAAAGGCCCAGGCTCAACAGCATCACCAGTTGCCAGATCGAGCGCGTCGCGGGCAAGCGGTCGAGCCGCGCGGAAATGCGCGCGCCGTCCAGCGCGATCTGTTCCGCGCGTCCGCTTGCCGATGCGCCTGAGGGCACGTCACCCAGCGCGCCGGCAGCGCCGACCGCTGTTACATACACCGCCTGATTCGACGATTTCATCATCTGTCTCCTTTGTCCACTTGCGGGACATGCCACCTCGCCGGCCACCGGACGCATCTCACTTCGGGCGCCGCCCCACCAACCGCCACGCTTACGCAGCTTCCTCGGGCGACTGCGCCATGCCGCCGCTCAACGCCGCGATCTGCGCTTCGTCGTACCCCAACCCACGCAGCACGTCCGCGGTATGCTCCCCGATCTTCGCGATCGGCCGACGCGGCTGCAAACGCGCGCCGTCCATCGAAATCGGCAGCAAGGGCATCGCGGTTTCGCTGCCGTCATCGAGGGTCAAACGCGCAAGGCCGCCGCTCTCGTTCAGATGCGGATCGTCGAACAGGTCTTCGGGTTTCGTGATCGACGCGAACGGAATGTGGTCGCGTTCGAACAGTGGCACGAGTGCCGCGCCTTCGAAGCGACTCAAGGTTTCGCCGAGCGTCTTCAGCAGCCACTCGCGCGCCAGCACGCGGTCGTTGTTGGTCGCGAGGCGCGGATCGGCCAGCAGATCCGCGCGGCCGAGAATCGCACAAAGCGCACGCCACTGTCCGTCGCCGGTCGCGGCGATGAACATCTGCTCGTCGTTGGCGAGCCGGAACACGTCGTAGACAGCCCATGCGCTGATGCGCTCGGGCATCGGCGCGGCGGCCACGCCGGTCGCGGCGAACTGCTGCATGTGTTGCGCGGAAAGCAGCACGCAGTTTTCGAACAGCGCGCTTTGCACTTCCTTGCCGCGTCCGCTCGTATGCCGTTCGTGCAATGCGGCAAGCACGCCGATCGCGCCGAACATGCCGCCCATGATGTCGTTGACCGAACTGCCCGCACGCAACGGACGGCCGACCGGTCCGGTCATGTAGGCGAGGCCGGCCATCATCTGCACGACTTCGTCCAGAGCGAGACGGTGTTCATACGGGCCGTTCAGAAAACCTTTGTGCGAGACATAGATCAGCTTGGGACTGCGCTCGCGCAGCGAAGCGTAATCGAGACCCAGGCTCGCCATACGGCCCGGCTTGAAGTTCTCGACGAATACATCAGCGGTATCGACCAGCTTGTGCAGCGCGGCCAGTCCCGCTTCGCTATCGAGATCGAGCGCGACGCTCTTCTTGTTGCGATTGAAGGTGCGAAAAAAACCCGCACCGGTGCCGAGTAAACGGCGCGTACCGTCGCCGCGCGGCGGCTCGACCTTGATGACTTCGGCGCCGAGGTCGCCCAGGATCATCCCGCAGGTCGGCCCCATCACCATATGCGACAACTCGACTACGCGAAGGCCGGCAAGTGGCAACGCGCCCGGTTGCTCCGACGAAGCAGGTGCGGAAGGAACGGAAGACGCAGACGTAGAAGAAACTGGAGTCATTGCAGCACCTGTGATCCGGAAGGTTCAAAACGTTGAGCAGCGGCAATAAACTGCTTCGGCAAACCGGCGCGCGCCAGATAACCGTACAGCGGTTCTCCAGGCAGCGCGTCGGCGAGCACGTCGCGCGACGCGATGAGTCCGGCGAGGTCGATGCCGGTGTCGTAACCCATGCTGTCGAGCATGAACACGAGGTCTTCCGTGTTCACGTTGCCAGTCGCGCCCGGCGCATGCGGACAGCCGCCCAGGCCGGCCAGCGACGCGTCGAATTCGCGGATGCCGTGCTGCAGCGCGATCAGCGTGTTCGCGAGACCGAGGCCGCGCGTGTCATGGAAATGCAGCGAACGCAGCTTGCTTCCCGCCACCTCTCGCACCCGTTCGATGATTTCGCCGACCTGGCGCGGCGTCGCTTCACCGGTGGTGTCGCCGAGCGCGACGACGTCGGCGCCCGCCTGCAACGCGGCGCGCGCGATCCGGACGATATCGGCGTAAGGCACCGCGCCTTGCAGCGTGCAGCCGAACACCGTCGACAATCCGGCGATCAATTCCACGCGTCGCGCATTCGCGCCAGCGGTGCTATCGATCAGTTCGCGCATCGCGGCAAATGACTCGATCATCTCGGCAGGCGTCTTGCGAACATTGGCAAGGCTATGCGCCGTGCTCACCGAAATCGGCGCGACGATCCGATGCACGCCGGATTCCAGCGCACGTTGCGCGCCCTTCAGGTTCGGCACCAACGCCGTCACGATCAGATCGTCATAGGTGAGTGCGTGGGCGATCACTTCGTCGGCGTCGGCCATTTGCGGCAGCAACTTCGCCGGCACGAACGACGCGACTTCCATATGCCGCACGCCCGCGGCATAGGCGGCGTCGATCCAGCGCCGCTTGAACTCGGTGGGCATCGTGCGCGCGATGCTTTGCAGGCCGTCGCGCATGCCGACTTCGGTCACGACGACGCGCTCCTGGGTGTCACTCATGGTCTTGAATCCCGGTCTTGAATCTTGCGTGGAGTGCAGGGAATGAAGCAGTTGAGCGACAGCGTGCCCGCTCGCGACCGCACGGCAAAGTCTGCGTTGACGACGCACTCCATCGCCGCTCGCGATGGCGGCAAAGACACGCAGGACGGGCGTGTTGCGCTGCAAAGGGGAAACCCTTAAGGGCTTTTCACAGGCAAACCGAAGGACGTTGCGGGCGCGCTCTGAAATAGTCGGGGACCGTGGAAAAACTGAAAGGTCGCCGAGCGGCCTTTCAGACCACGTTTGAGTTGCGCGGTAAAGGCCACCCGCGGCGAGAGGTCAAACCGATTTCAACAGATGATCGAGCAGATGCGACGCCGTCAGCGTCAGCGCATTGCGGTCGCGCATGCAGATCACGAAGCGCCGCTCTGCCCACGCTTCGCACAATGGCACGGCGACGATGCCGTATTCATCGGCAGCATGCCTGGGCAGCGCCTCGCTCGGCAGGATCGCGACGGCGAGGCCCGCCTGGATGAAACGATAGGCGGCGTCGAAGGTCGACACGTAGGTTCGATAGTTGAGCTCGCTGCCCTTTTCCACCGCAATGCGCTGCATCAGCGCGTTCACCGATGCGTTCGATGCCAGCCCGAGATGGTCGAATGCCAGCGTCTGCTCGAAGCCGACTACCGCCTCTCTTGCCAGCGGATGATCGCGCGGCACGATCAGCGCGAGATGATCGCAGCGATAGGGCAACACGTCGAGACTGCCCATCGGCACCACATCGCGGCAAATGCCGAGATCGGCCACCCCTTCTTCCAGACCGCGCACGATCTCGGCGCTGACGCGCTCTTCGACATCGACACGAATTTGCGGGTTGGCTTTCAAAAACACCGAGAGAGCTTCGGGCAGAAACTCGACCATCGACGACACATTCGCCAGCACCCGCACGTGACCACGTGCGCCGGCCGCGTATTCGCTGAGCTCCGCCTGCAACCGTTCGTGGCCGCGCATGATGAGCCGCGCGTGCCTGAGCAGCGCCTCGCCGGCGGCGGTCGCGCGCACGCCGCGCTGGCTGCGCGAGAGCAGCGCGACGTCGACTAGCGCTTCGAGATCGGCGAGCCGTTTGCTGACCGCGGACGGCGCGATGAACTCGCGTTCAGCCGCGCGCGCAATCGTGCCTTCCTCGCAAACGGCGATGAACAAGCGCAACGTCACCTGATCGATTTGCCACATGAACGAGCGGGTACCCGGTGTTTGAAGTGGGAAAATTATGCCCGAGGAAGGCGGAGGCCGAGTTCATTTCAGGGTATCCACGGTCGGCGCGCGTGTTCGCGCCGTTGATTGCGCGCCAGATTGTGAAGGCGGATCGTCTGCGAAATGATGTCGTTTGATGCGGTGCGGGTTCGCTTCGTCTGAACCCCATAGCCTTGCCCGGGATTTTCGATCTGGCTATGCTTGGGAACGCGCGGGCAGGTCGCCTCGCCGGCCCGCGCGCGGGAAACCGCAGCGCACGCAACCCATCACCAAACAGAACAACCGATCAAGGCTTGCCCATGTCCACCGCCAGTCTCTTCATCACCTCCGCGGGCGTCGGCCTCGCGATTGCCGCACCGGTCGGCCCAATGGGCATGCTATGCATTCGCCGCACGCTGACGGGCGGCCCGCGCGCAGGGCTCGCAATCGGCTTCGGTATCGCAACCGGCGATGCGGCTTATGGTTTGATCGCGGCGCTTGGCCTGGTCGGCATTTCGCAGTTCATGCTGGCCTACGACCGCCCCTTGCATCTGCTTGCCGGTCTGTTTCTGCTTTATCTCGGCGTGCGGGCCTTGCTGCAAAAAACGCCCGTCGTAGATGCGGCCAATGGCAATGGCAATGGCAATGGTACCGGTGACAGCAAGCTCGCCCAGGTAGGCCGCGCCGGCGCGCTGCGCGCCTATGCGAGTTCGCTGCTGCTCACCTTGACCAACCCCCAAACCGTCATCATGTTCGCCGCACTGTTCACGACGCTCGCCCCGCGCGGCGCATTTTCATCGAGCATTGCATTGACCACCGTCGGCGGCGTATTTTGCGGGTCGATCGCGTGGTGGTGTTTCCTCGTGACCGTCGTGTCGCTCGCGCGTCATGCGATCGGCAGCAAGCTACGCGTGGCGATCGACCGGATTGTCGGATTCACGCTGGCAGCGTTCGGTATCGTCGAGATTCGCCGTGCGCTTTGAATGAGGTCGAGCGGCATGCTCAAGTTTCGCATCCCACGCTCGCCGCGCAGTTGGCGAAGCAGCAGGAGCAGCGTGGCGATGCCGCGCTGCTCGATGTGCCGCTGTGGCACGACTCGGATGTGACCGGCTGGCGCGCGTGGTTCGACGCGCTCGCGATTCCGTTGAAGCCGCGTGCGCAAGATCGCCGTTTCGAAGACTACACACTGGTGCTGGCCGCCGCCGAAGCGGGACTCGGCGTGGCGCTGGCGCGCGTGCCGTTCGCCGACGCGTATCTGCGCAGGAGCGGTCTCGCGCGGGTGAGCCGCCATGAAGTCGCGTCGCCGCTGAAATACTATTTCGTGCATGCGAAGGGCGAGAGCCGGCCCGAAGTGCGGGCGCTGATCGAGCGGATGCAGGCGGCGCAGCACGGCCCGTCGTAGCGCGCTTTGCACGCGAACGCGGCAGTTTTGCGACAATAGCGGCTTTCGCCGCGCCGCCCAGCCCAAGCGTTCGCCGACATTCGCCGGCTTTCGAAGGCATCCGCGCTCCGGCCTTGCCGCCGAACCTCTCCAACCAACCCGACCATCCGCGGTCTGCTCAATGGCTCTACCCCACATCGAACTGCTGTATTCCTTCTCCGGCCTGTTCGTCGGCTTTCTGGTCGGAATGACGGGTGTCGGCGGCGGCTCGCTGATGACGCCGATCCTGGTCCTGCTATTCAACGTGCATCCCGCCACCGCAGTCGGCACCGATCTGCTGTACGCGGCCGCCACCAAGGCGACCGGCACGCTGGTGCACGGTCTGAAAGGCTCCGTCGACTGGCAGATCACCCTGCGTCTGGCGGCCGGCAGTGTGCCCGCCGCGACCATCACGCTAATCCTGCTGCATCGTTACGGGATGGACACGCCGGGCGCGAGCCGGCTCATCCAGATCGTGCTCGGCGCCGCCCTGCTGGTGACGGCCGTCGCGCTGATTTTCCGCCCGCAACTCGCGGCGCTCGGCGCGCGCCGTCAACGCGCGCCCAGGCAAGGCCGTACGCTCGCCCTCACCATGCTGACCGGCGCGGTGCTGGGCGTGCTGGTGTCGCTGACGTCCGTGGGCGCGGGCGCGATCGGCGTGACGGTGTTGTTGCTGCTGTATCCGTTGCTACCGACCACGCACATCGTCGGCTCCGATATCGCGCACGCGGTCCCGCTCACGTTGTTGGCGGGCGCGGGACATTGGCTGCTGGGTTCGATCGACTGGTCGATGCTGTTGTCGCTGCTGGTGGGGTCGCTGCCTGGGATTGCGATTGGCAGCTATCTGTCGTCGCGCGCACCGGAGGTGCTGCTGCGCAACGTGCTCGCCGCTACGCTCACGCTGGTCGGCGCGCGCCTTGTGCTGGCGTGAAACGGCGGCTTCAATTGTCTGTCTTGGGCGCCGCCAGAAACCCGGCGCTCCCACGCCCTCTTCATTTGAAGAATCTGCACGTCAGGTCGGACTCGAACTGTCTGACCCATTGCCCGTGATGGTCCTGATAGGACTGCGCCCAGCCGCCACGCCGGATCGTGACGAGGCGCTCGTGCGTGGCATCGCGCGGATCCGTACGGGCGCTGATGTCGAAATGCACCGGCGCGAAGCCGTGCCGCGCGCACACCAGTTCGAAAGCCGCCCGATCGCCGATCGGTAGATCGGTATAGCGCAAAAGCGTGGTTTCCATGGCGTTGACTCCGGTTCCGATTGCACCACAGTACGCTTCGGAACGCGTCAATTGTGTGTCGCAGCACACAAAAGGGCCGTTGCCGTGCAGGCGTTCGACGCCAACACTGAGCAGAGTCGTTAGCGCCGCTTGATGAAGCATCGCCAGGAAAATAAAAACGAAAAAAGGGCTCCGGTTACTAGCCGGAACCCTTGCGCTGACATGCGCCACGCTTATTCATCACACTCAAACATAGCGACGGGCAGCCGGCGCACCCTTGAGCTTGCCGGTGCTTCGTGCGCTTGTTGTGCTTCGTGCGCCTGTTGTGCTTCGTGCGCCTGTTGTGCTTGTTACTCTTGTTGCGAGCCGCCGACGGCAAGCCGCTTATCGCGGCCTGCTCACGGCAGCCGACTTACTGCTGCATCACGGTCAGCTTGTTCGACACCGACGTCACACCGGCGACGCCCTTGGCCGCTTCGCCGGCGGAGTCGATCTGGCCTTGGTCGGGCACCGTACCCGTCAGGGTCACCGCACCGCCGCGAGCGCGCACGGCGATGTTGGAGACGTCGACGCCTTGCACCTTGCCAATCGCGCTGCGCACCTTGCGACCCAGTTGGGTATTGGCGTGCTTGGTGGCCTTGGTGCTTGCAGCCGGCGCCGCGGTCGTGCCCGTTGCATCGCTTGCCTGCGCGTACACATTGCACGCCACCACCATTGCCACGACCGAGCCCAGCGTTTTCAGAAAACCGACCGATTTCATAGTTTCTTTTCTCCTTAGCTACACATTGGACCGCACGTATAAGCGGCTTCGTTACGACTTCCGGCGGCCATGCTTCGCGCGCGAAGGCGCGGCTCAGCAACGGCCGACTATGGCAGTAACACGATGTGCGAGAGGCGAAAGAGGCCGGCTGAAGGTATCCGCATAGTTAGTTGCATGCGATGCCGCGCATGCAATGCGGTACAAGAGCCGGCAAGCCGCGAAGTCCGCCAGCGCGCCCGGTTCTTGTCTGTCATGCCGGGTCACGCCGCGCAAACGTATGTTCGCGGCAGCGATCGACAATTTAATCTAGCCGCGCCAGAAGCGCAAAGGGTTTAGTCGTACCTCGACGTGGCCGGTGGGTTGGCAAGGGCATTCATCGGGTTTATTCATGCGGAGTTCATAGTTTGGGGCTGGGCGGCTCTTGGGCGGCACACGGGCGGCATGCGCGCGACGCCTGGATGGTTCATGGCAGCTCATCGGCGACTCCTGGATGGTTCATAGGGGGTTCATCGGTCGTTCATCGGTCGCATCGGCCGTTCGCCGGCCGTTTGTGGCCTTCGTTGGCCGCTCATGCGCCGTCCACGCGCCATGCACGCCCCGTTCACGAATTGTTACGGGTTTGACCACGCCCGCGCCGGCCGGACGTTCCGCCGCGGCGCTATTCTCAGGTACCATCGGCGCGACGCCGGTTGCCGTGCGTCCTGTGTGTCTTTCGCGCCGGCCAGCCCGCCGCTGCGCGAGCGCCTCGCCCCGGTTCGCGCGCCGCAGAGCGCCGCCACCCGGTTCACTTTCGACCGTAGCCGTCACGTCATCTGATGAAGCCAGCCACCGGCCGCAAATCCCCTCCCCGTCTCGTCGCCCGTTTCGTGGCGATCTCCTGGCGCGACCTGGCGGTCTCGTTCGGGCCGCTCCTGCTGATCGCCGCCGCGGCGATCTGGGTCGCCGTGCGCCTGATCCAGCCCGCTCCGCCCAGTACCCTGACGATCAGCGCCGGCCCCGAAGGCAGCACCTTCTGGAACGCGGCGCAGAAGTACAAGACGATTCTGGCGCGCAACCGCATCACGCTGAACGTGTTGTCTTCGGAAGGCTCGCTGCAGAATCTCAAGCGGCTCTCAGACCCGAAGTCGAACGTCGACGTCGGCTTCGTGCAGGACGGTGTCGCACCGGGCCCGAACGAAGGCTTGATGTCGCTCGGCAGCGTGGCGTACGTGCCGCTGGCGATCTTCTATCACGGGCCGACGGTCACACGGCTCTCCGAATTCAAGGGCTTGCGCCTCGCGGTCGGCGCGGAAGGCAGCGGCACGCGCGAACTGGCGCTCGCGCTGCTCAAGGCAAACGGCATCGTGCCGGGCAGCGGCCCGACCAAACTGCTGCCGCTCTCGGGCGACGACGCCGCTGACGCGCTCATCGCCGGCAAGGTCGACGCGGCATTTCTGGCCGGCGATTCGGCGCAACCGGCGGTGATGGGCAAGCTCTATCGCACGCCGAACGTGCAGTTCTACGACTTCACCCAGGCCGATGCCTACGCGCGGCGCTTTCCGTATCTAACGCAGCTCGAAATGCCGATGGGCGCGTTCGACCTCGGCAAGAATCTGCCCTCCGCGCCGATTCATATGGTCGCGCCGACCGCCGAGCTGGTGGCGCGCGACTCGCTGCATCCCGCGCTGTCGGATCTGCTGATCGAAGCGGCTCGCGAGGTCCACGGCAAGGCGAACATCATGCAGCGCGCCGGCGAATTCCCCGCACCGCTCGCCCACGATTTCCCGATCAGCGACGACGCCGCCCGTTACTACAAGTCAGGCAAGAGCTTTCTCTACCGGGTCCTGCCGTTCTGGCTGGCGAGTCTCGCGGACCGGCTGCTGGTGGTCGTGGTGCCGCTGATCGTGCTGCTGATTCCGGCGCTGCGCGTCGTGCCGTCGCTCTACGCGTGGCGGGTGAAATCGCGCATCTACCGCTGGTACGGCGCGCTGATCGCGATCGAGCGCAGCGCGCTCAGCGAGCATTCGGCTGAAGAACGCGCCGCGCTGATCGAGCGCCTCGATGCGATTGAAGAATCGGTGAACGGTCTGAAAATGCCGCTCGCCTATGCGGACCAGTTCTATGTGCTGCGCGAGCACATTGGCTTCGTGCGCGAGCGGCTGACCCACAACCGCGAGGCTCGGCGCGACGCGGCGGACGAACCCGGCGAGGGGCCGCAGCCGCCCGATGCAGCGCGTGCTTGCAAAGCCGATGACGCAATGGAATCGCCCGAAGCGCGCGGCGCCGCCGAGGCCGATGCGTCGCCCGCCAATCGTCCCGCTTAACGATGCGCGCGAGCCTGAAATCATATTGACGGGTGCAAGCGGCGGCTGCACCGCGTAAGATCATTACAATTCCGACGGTTTAGCAGACGACACCGTTCGGAACAGGCAATCCGGGAGAGATTTATGACCGTTGGCATCGACGCCAGGCAACCGCTGTGGTTTTACGATTTTGTCTCGCCGTTCACGTACCTGTTGCTCGAGCAACACGACAAATGGCCGGGCTTCGACTTTGCGTTCACACCGGTCGTGCTGAACGACCTGTATCGCCACTGGGGCCAGCGGCCCGCCTACAGCGTGCCCGCAAAGCGCGCATTCCTGTATCGCCACGCGCTGTTTCGCGCGGAGCAACTCGGCATTCCATTCAAGATGCCGCCGGCCCATCCGTTCGAGTCGATGAAGCCGCTCCTGCTCGCCACCGCGGCGAAGGGCGACGTCGCCTTCGTGCGCGAGATTTTCCGTTTCATCTGGCGCGACGGCCGCGATCCGTCGAGTGCTGCGGCGTTTGCCGAGTTGTGCGAGCGCGTCGGCATGCCCGACGGCCCGGAACTGATCAAGAACGAAGAAGTGAAAGCGCAACTGCAACGCAACACTGCGGATGCAATCGGTCTGGGCGTCTACGGCGTGCCGACCTTCCGCTTGAACGATCAATTGTTCTGGGGCGAAGACGCATTGCCGATGGTGCTGTATTGCGCACGTACGCCGAACTGGCTCGACTCGAAGGAAGTGAAGCGCATCAGTTCACTGCCTTCCGGCCTCGCCGACATTTGAGCGAAGGCAAAACGTAATATTCATGCAAACAGCCATGCCGTTGCAGACGCAATTGCGTCAAAAGCGCCGTCCTGATGCCGGCCATACCGCGCCCGCTATGCCGCCGGACCGCAAACGGGCCTAAGGTTATAACCATTGCGCCTCGCTCTCGCGATCTGGCTCGCGGGCGGTTCCGTACGATGCCTGGCCCGGGCCCGACCTGCTTGCATCGCCTCGCCTAAACAACTCGCATGGACGACGACTCCGCCGCCTCCCTCGATATCTGGCTCGTGCGCGTGCTGCGCACGCTGCTGGTCGAGCGCAGCGTCACACAAACCGCGCTGCGTCTGAATCAGACCCAGCCTGCGATCAGCACCGCGCTGCGCAAACTGCGCGAGACGCTGAACGACCCGATCCTGGTGCGCGGCAAGTCAGGCATGGTGCCGACCGAATACGGCGAATCGTTGTTGAGCTCGGCGCAACGCGTGCTGCGCGAAGTCGATTTCGTGGCGACGCCACATGGCGACTTCGATCCGGATCGCTCGCGCCGCACCTTCCGTGTGGCCGCGCCGGATTATCTGAACGACTTCTTCATGCCTACCGTGATCGCGCAGTTCCGCGAAGCGGCGCCGCATGCGCGCCTCGAAATCGATTCGCTCGGCCCGATGCTCGACCATTCGGCCGCGCTCGATGCGGGTGAACTCGATCTGGTGATCGGCAACTGGCCGAAGCCCGATCCGCGCTTCGAACGCAGCGATCTGTTCTCCGATACGGTGGTGTGCATGATGCGCGCCGATCATCCGCTGACCCGCACGCCGATGACGCGCGAGGCGTACCTCGCCGCGCCGCACCTGGCGCCCACGCCGTATAGCGGCACGCGCGGCGGCGCGCTCGACATCGGCTTTGCGCGGGCCCGCGCCGAGCGGCGCATCGTCGCCACGCTGCCCTACTTCGGCCTCGTGCCGCAGACGCTGCTGCAATCGGACCTGATCTTCACGACGACACGCCGCTTTGCGGCGCACTATGCGAGCATGCTGCCGCTCGCGGTGGTCGACGTGCCGATTCCGTTTCCGCGCATCAAGTGCTATCAGCTGTGGCATCCGCAGCCGGATCGGCCGAGCGATGTCGGATGGTTGCGTGCGTTGATGTCGCACGTGTCGGATGAATTGGTCGCGCAGAAGGTGCGGCGCGGGAAACGGGCGCTGAAAAAATAAAAGTCAGCCGCGGCGGGCTGACGTTTGAATTGAAGTTTCGCGAGTGAGCGGTTTACGAAGCGCGTATTTATCTTGAGCAATTCGAGTGACGAGCCTGACGTTGAACGACTTACGCCACGTGCCTCGCTCTACCTTCTCACACGCTCGCGTAAAGTTTCTGCGTCACCGCCCGCGCCACCGCCTCGCGCGAACGAATCTGCAGCAACTCGGCACACACCGCGACTGCAATCGCCGCCGGCGCCTTGTCAACGATACCGGTCACGCCGATCGGGCACGTCATCTCCGCCAGCCGATCCGGATCCACACCCCGATCCAGCAAACGACGCTCGAATTTCACGCGCTTGGTCTTCGACCCGATCATGCCGAAGTAGGTGAAATCGCGCCGCCGCATGATGCGCGCGGCGAGTGAAAAATCGAGCGCGTGGTTGTGCGTCATCACGAGAAAATACGCGCCGGGCGGCGCCGTGTCGACAATCGCATCGGGCGTGTCGGTCGCTTCGACCTGCACGTTGGCCGGCGTTTCGTCGGGGAACAGTTCATCGCGCTCATCGACCCACTGGACGACACACGGCAAGCTGCCGAGCAGCGTAACGAGCGCATGGCCGACGTGCCCCGCGCCGAACAGCACGATATGCATCGGCGCCGGACGCGGTGCGGGGATGGCGCTACGCCGGCCGATCTGAACGGAAGAAGAGGCGTTCATCGCGATCATTCCAGTTGGTTTCGATAGTTGCACAAAGATTTTGCGTGATTGTTTCTGCCTGCCGTACTCACGATCCTGGCGGCCACACACTGTTTCTCGCGATTGCCGGCGTGACGCGGCAGCCTCTCCGGCGTCACGCGCTCATGGCAACGGTTACTGCCGGGCCGCCGCGGTCGCTGCCCGCACCGCGCCGACTGCCTTCAGGATTTCCTCGCTGGTCGCGGGTGCGTTCAGCGGCGGATTGACCTTGTGGTCGCCGACGGCCGACACCGCATCGCGCACCGCAAAGAACACCGAGAACGGCAACAGCAGCGGCGGTTCGCCGGTCGCTTTCGAACGATGGATGCTGTCCTCCGCGTTGCGATTCCTGAACAGGCGCACACGGAAATCCGGCGGCGTATCGTTGACGGTCGGAATCTTGTACGTGGACGGCGCATGCGTCATCAGCTTGCCGCCGGCGTTCCACCACAGTTCTTCGGTGGTGAGCCAGCCCATGCCCTGAATGAACGCGCCTTCCACCTGGCCGACGTCGAGCGCCGGATTCAGCGAAGCGCCCACGTCGTGCAAAGCGTCCGCGCGCAGCACGCGCATTTCACCGGTCAGCGTATCGATCACCACTTCCGATACGGCCGCGCCGTACGAGTAGTAGTAGAACGGCCGGCCCTGCAGCTTCGATTGATCCCAGTAGAGCTTCGGCGTTGCATAGAAACCGTCGGACCACAACTGGATACGCGCAATGTAAGCCTTCGCGATCACTTCTTCGAACGGCACGATCACTTCGCCGACCACCACGCGGTCGTGCACGAAACGTACTTCAGAAGCCGCTACCTGCCCTGCGCCGAATCGCTCGGCGGCGAAAGCCGACAGCCGTTCGCGCAACTGGCGCGCGGCATCTTGCGCGGCCTTGCCGTTCAGGTCCGAACCGGTCGATGCAGCGGTCGCCGACGTATTGGCGATCTTGCTCGTATCGGTCGCCGTGACGCGGATGCGGTTAAAGCCGACGCCCAGTTCATGCGCGACCACCTGCGCGACCTTGGTGTTCAAACCCTGGCCCATTTCGGTGCCACCGTGATTCACCAGCACCGAACCGTCGGTATAGATGTGCACGAGCGCGCCGGCCTGATTGAAGTGGGTCACGTTGAACGCGATGCCGAACTTGACCGGCGTCAGCGCCAGGCCCTTCTTCAGCACTTCGTTGTTCGCATTGAACTCGTTGATCGCCGCACGGCGCGCGCGGTATTCGCTGGTCGCTTCGAGTTCGTCGATCAACTCGTGAATCACGTTGTCTTCGACGACCTGACCATACGGTGTCTGGTTGCGCTCGGTCTTGCCATACAGATTGCGGCGTCGCACGTCGAGCGAATCCTCGCCCACCGAACGGGCGACGTTGTCCATGATGTACTCGATCGCGAACGCGCCTTGCGGACCGCCGAAGCCGCGGAACGCGGTGTTCGACTGCGTGTTGGTCTTGCCGCAGAAGCCGTCGATCGTCACGTCGGAGAGCCAGTACGCGTTGTCGAAGTGGCACAACGCGCGCGTCATCACCGGGCCGGACAGGTCGGCGGAGAAACCGCAACGCGAGGTCATGTCGACCGTGACGCCGTCGATCACGCCGTTGTCGTCGTAGCCCACTTCATACGTGTAGTGGAAATCGTGGCGCTTGCCGGTGACCATCATGTCGTCGTCGCGGTCTGGACGCAGTTTGACCGGGCACAACAGCTTCCATGCAGCCAGCGCCGCGCAGCACGCGAACAGCCCCGATTGCGATTCCTTGCCGCCGAAGCCGCCGCCCATGCGGCGGCATTCGATCAGCACGTTATGCGATGCCACGCCTAACGCGTGCGCGACCATGTGTTGCATTTCGGTCGGGTGCTGTGTCGAACAATAGACGTGCATGCCGTCGTCGTCCTTTGGCACCGCGTATGAAATCTGGCCTTCCAGATAGAACTGCTCCTGGCCGCCGAGCAGCATCTCGCCGGCTTCGCGGTGCGCCGCACGGGCGATCTTCGAACCGGCTTCGCCGCGCGCGAGTTTCATCGGCGGCAACACGTGCTGGTTCGCGGCGCGGGCCTGTTGCGCGGTAAGAATCGCCGGCAGCTCTTCGTAGACGACTTCGGCGCGGCGCGCGGCGAGCCGCGCGATTTCATGCGAAGTCGCGACCACGATGAAGATCGGCTGGCCGACGTATTGCACGATACCGTCGGCGAGAATCGGATCGTCGCCGTGGACGATCGGGCCCACGTCGTTCGCGCCAGGGATATCGTCAGCCGTAAAAATCGCGACCACGCCGGGTGTGGCGCGCACTTTGTCGAGCGAGATCGAGACGATCTTCGCGTGCGCTTTCGACGACAGGCCCAGCGCAGCATGCAGCGTGCCGGCGAGCGTCGGGATGTCGTCGGTGTAAGTGGCACGGCCGCTCACGTGCAGATGCGCGGACTCGTGCGGACGCGAGACGTGGACCTGAGTAAAGTCGTCGAGATCCTGAAGCTCTTTCAGGAACGGTTCGGCTTGCTGATTCATTGCTTTGTTCTCCGTATTCTTTCAAGAGAACGCTGGGCCGCCCCAACGTTTTCTTATCCACCTCGGCGCGTAGGCGCCAGAGTGCGGGCGCTCTTCAGCGTCTCAGGCGCTCACGCCGGCCGGCGCACATGCGGCGGCCACTGCACGAACATCCAGCGCGCTTTTGGGCAGCGGATTGTTCGGACGCGTTTCGAGCCAGAAGCGGTACAACGTGTTCTTCGCCGCTTCAAGGCGATAGTTGCTGGTCGCGCGCATGTCGGACAGCGGCGCGTAGTCGTTGCCGAGCGCGAGCATCGCGGCCTGTGCCGTGGCTTCGTGCCATTCGGCATCGCGCAGCACGGCTTCGGCGTGCGTCGCACGCTTCGAGGTGGCGGCCATCCCGCCGAATGCGATGCGTGGCTCGCGGATCACGTTGCCGTCGGCGATAAAGGAGAACGCGGCGCACACGGCCGAGATGTCCGAGTCGAAACGCTTCGACAGTTTGTAGGTGCGGAATTGCAGATTCTTGCGCGCGCCGGTGCGCGTCGGCACCTTGAGTCCGACGACGAACTCGTGCTCCGACATGTTTTTTTTCTGATACGCGAGGTACAGATCCTCGAGTGGCATTTCGCGTTCGATCTCACCGCCGCGCACGATCACATGCGCGCCGAGCGCGATCAGGCCCGGCATCGAATCGCCGATCGGCGAGCCGTTGGCGATATTGCCGCCGAGCGTGCCGGCGTTGCGAATCGGCAGCGACGCGAAGCGTTGCCACATTTCGTTGAGTTCCGGATATTGCTTCGCGATTTCCGCGTAGGCCCTTTCGACGCTGATGCCGGCACCGATCTCGATCCAGTCGTGGTTGGTTTCGAGCTTTTGCAGCTCGGCGATCTGGCCGACGTAGACGATGTTGCCCAACTCACGCATCAGCTTGGTGACCCACAGGCCGATGTCCGTGCTGCCGGCGAGGATGCGGGTAGCCGGTTCGGCTTCCTTGATTTTCGCGAGGGCGTCGACGCTGCGCGGCGCGGCGAAATGCTGGCCGGCATGCTCGTAGTGGAACGTGTCCTTGCGTTCGAGCGTGGCGAGGGCTTTCGACAGCGCTTCGATGTTGACCGGCGCTTTCGGCGCGGGCGCTTCGAACATGCGCACGGCGGCGTCGACGATCGGACGATAGCCGGTGCAACGGCACAGGTTGCCGGTCAGCGCGTTGCTGATCGCGTCGCGCGACGGCACGGTTTTGTTCGCGCAGCTATGTTCGTGGCCGTGCTTTTCGTACAACGACCACATCGACATGACGAAACCCGGCGTGCAGAAGCCGCACTGCGAACCGTGGCACTCCACCATTGCTTCCTGCACCGGATGCAGCGAGCCGTCCGGCTGACGCAGGTCTTCCACGGTGAAGAGCGCTTTGCCGTCCAGCGTCGGCACAAACTGGATGCAGGCATTCACCGCCTTGAAGTCGACCCCGCCCGCCGCGTTGCGCTCGCCGACGACGACCGTGCACGCGCCGCAGTCGCCTTCGGCGCAACCTTCCTTGGTGCCGGTGCAATGGACATCCTCGCGCAGATACTGCAGGACGGTGCGGGTGACGGGCGCGTCCTTGATCTCACGGATCGCGTTGCGGTGGTAGAAGCGAATCGGCTCAGTCATGTCTCGTACTCTCGAATGTTCTGTGTCCGTGGGGACGTGCTGCGATGATGATTCGAAAACTATCACCGTCAATAAAGCCAACCCATAGCAGGGATCGCATGCGGGACATATCCGCCGAACGATATAGAGATGGATTTGGGAGGCGGTTGACTTATGTTGGAATGGCCGTTTTGCCGTCTTTTTCTCGAAATTACGAATTTATTGCCTCGAACGTCATTAGTCCGTTCATTCGCTACGCAGGGAAAGACCGCTCATGCGGGCAGAAAACGATCCACTATATGACTCCGGCACCTTTTTCTGGCCGCCGAAATTATTAAGCAACCCCTGCAAGAGAACTGGTTCCATGGGAAAATCACGCCTTTCCGCCGTTTTCAAGTCTCGTTTTCCCCATGTCCACCGACACAGCGACACCTCGCAGCGAATTTGCGACGACCATGCAGATCATTCCGGTCGTCTTTTTCACGTTTCTTTGCTACCTGACGATCGGGATTCCGCTCGCGGTGCTGCCTGGCTACGTCCACGACGACCTCGGTTACAGCGCGATCCTGGCCGGCGCTGCGATCAGCGTGCAGTATCTGGCGACCTTGGCATCGCGGCCGCTGGCGGGTCGTTCGGCGGATACGTTGGGGCCGAAGCGGACGGTGTCGATCGGCTTACTGGGTTGCGGCGCGAGCGGGGTGTTGTTGCTGCTGGCTGTGTTGTGCGGGCGTTGGCCCGTGGTGAGCCTGGGATTGCTGGTGTGCAGCCGTCTCGTGCTCGGTTTCGGTGAAAGTCTGTGTGGCACCGGCGCGATTTTGTGGGGCATTGGCCGGGTGGGTACGAGCAACAATGCGCGGGTGATTTCGTGGAACGGCATTGCGACTTATGGCGCGCTCGCGATTGGCGCGCCACTGGGGGTGGCGATTGCGCACTCCATTGGGTTCGCCGCGTTGGGCATTCTCGTGATGCTGCTGGCGGCGCTCGGTTTTTATCTGGCGCGGCCCATCGCCGCGGTGCCGATCGTGCATGGCGAGCGGATGTCGTACCGGAGCGTGTTCACGCGGGTGTTGCCGCATGGGATCGGGTTGGCGCTCGGCTCGGCCGGCTTTGGGTCGATCGCGACGTTTATCACGCTGTTTTATGCCGCGCGGCATTGGCCCAATGCGGCTTTGTCGTTGACTGTTTTTGGCACGCTGTTTATTGGCGCGCGGTTGTTGTTCGCTAATACGATCAAGGCTTATGGTGGGTTTCGGGTCGCGATTGCGTCGTTTTCGCTTGAGTGCGCTGGGTTGTTGATGTTGTGGTTGGCGCCTGAGCCGCATCTTGCCCTTGCGGGGGCCGCGTTGACCGGGTTTGGGTTTGCTTTGGTGTTTCCGGCTCTTGGGGTTGAGGCGGTTGGGCTTGTGCCACCCGCTAGCCGTGGGGCGGCTTTGTCGGCTTATTCGGTGTTTCTTGATCTCTCGCTGGGGATTACTGGGCCGTTGGCCGGGTATATCGCTGGGGAGTTCGGGTATGCGCAGGTGTTTCTTTTTGCCGCAGTGGCTTCCGCGCTGGCAGTCGTGTTGTCGACCATGATGTATCTGCGGTATTCGCGGGCGCCCAACGCGCCTGCGGCGACTTGATTTCTTTGCCCGCTCGGCGATTATTGGCTGTTTGCCTAAGGTGTTGGGCTTTTCTTGAACTGGGTTTTTGGCCTTTCCTTGAACTGCATTTTTGGCCTTTCCTTGAATTGATATTGGTCTATTAGTGTTGCCCCTGTGCGGGGCGGCACTTACTTTCTTTGCCGCCGCAAAGAAAGATAAGCAAAGAAAGCGGCTCACCCCGCCAGCTCATAAGCGGGTCCCCCGCACAGCCACAGTAGTGGTGCATCTGGAATCCGTGCCCTCGCACATTCGGCCCTGGTGACAAGGCCGTCATACTTCCCGCCTCGCACTGCGTGCTCGGCGGAACGGAACATCACAAAGATGTAGCGCCTTCGCCCAAAATTCGTGTCAGCCATTGGCTTCTCTTCTATAAATCAATATGCACCAGCGCCGCCGCGCGCCGATGCACATTTCATGAAACCACCACCGCGTTTTCGCAATCATATTTCATTCAGCGCCGTGTGTTGGCGTGTATCGCTTCTCCGCTTCTCCGCTTCTCCGCTTCTCCGCTTCTCCG
>NZ_JAXDPY010000560.1:0-2936 GCF_034668105.1 Paraburkholderia sp.
AGGAAGTCACGAACGGCAATCGCATCATGTTTCCGGTGTTCCATGAAGGCGCGTACCTGTATTTCGGCGACGTGCACGCGTTGCAGGGCGACGCCGAGTGTAACGGCATGGGGGCAATCGAAATTCGCGGCCACCTGAAGCTCAAGGTCGACCTCGTCCGCGCGCCGAGCCGCATGACCTGGCCACGCATCGAGACGCCAACGCATATCTGCACCGTCGGCTGCGCGCGGCCGCTCGACGATGCGCTGCGCATCGCGTTCGAGGAAATGGTCTATTGGCTTGAAGAGGGCTACGGCATCCCCGGTGCCGAAGCCTACATGCTGCTCGGCCAGATCGCGGAAGCGCGCTGTACCCAGATGGTGAATCCGAAATACACCTATATCTGCAAGGTCGACAAAAAGTACTTGCCCAAGCGTTGAGGGAACGGCATCGGGCCGCGGATTCTGTGCGAGGCCGACCGGCACCGTCACAAGGCATCGAGACCGGACTCCCTGGCCACGATGCTGGCACCAGTTGGTGCGTGCACGGTGAACATTCCGTGGCCGACGATGCTGTCGGTAATCGCGCAGATCATGTAGTGATTTCGAAGAAGGAGGAAAAAAGGGCGATGCCGATTTATCCCTATCGTTGTGAAACCTGTGGCACGTTCTCCGTCATGCGTCCGGTAGCTGAACGCGACGCGACCTGCGCTTGCCCAACGTGTAGCGCTATCGCACAGCGCATGCTGGCCATGCCTGCGCTGGCATTGATGTCGTCGTCCGGGAGTGCCGAACGCCAAGTCAACGAACGTGCGGTGTACACGCATCAGCATTGCTCGGGGTGCGGCTGCGGGTCGGGCGCACAGTCAAGCATCGAATCGCCGATAAGCTAAATGGAGTCGCCGCGCGTGCCTTCGGGCGCCCGGCCCAAAACACGGCGCCGCCCACCGTCCGGAGCGGCGAGCAGCGGAGTGACCCGATGGACTTTAACCATTCATCTCCGACCGGGTCCCCACCGCACAAAGACCAGGTGAACCTATTGAGTCATTTCAACCTCCAGTTGGTGCAGGCACTGCTCGCACGTGCCGTCGATAAAGTGCGCCAGCAGTTTGGCAAGCCGGTGTGCATTTCCGTGTGTGATAGCCACGGCTTCCTCGTTGGATTTTTCCGGATGGACGATGCTCCAGTGCGCAGCATCCAGTTAGCGCACCAGAAGGCTTACACGTCCACCCGTATGGGTGTGACAACGGAGGCATTCCATGCGCGGCTGCGCCGCGAGGAAATTCCAATCAGCTATTTCTGCGATCCATTGTTGACTGCGTTGCCTGGCGGTGCGGTGCTAAGCGACGCCCAAGGCAGCGTGATCGGGGCGATCGGTATCAGTGGCCTCACGCCGGCCGAAGATCAGGCTGTCGCCGACGAACTTGCCCGCTTCGGCATTCCATGCAGCTTGCAGGGCGACGCGCCATGATGTGTGCGCGGGTAATCTCTTTGCAGTGTTATATCGTGCTTTAACAAGAGAACAATCAATGAAACGGTTTAACGTTTATGTGACACGCATGATCTCGCAAGAGACAATTGACGATCTGCGGCAGTTCCACGACGTCGAAGTTAATCCGCATGATCGTGCACTCACGCGCGATGAACTGCTGGAAGCAGTGCAAGGTCGGGACGCCGTAATCACCCTACTGACCGACACGATTGACGGCGAAGTGCTCGATGCCGCCGGCCCGCAATGCAAGATCTTCGCGAATTACGCTGTTGGCTTCAATAACTTCGACCTGCGGGCGGCGACTGAACGCGGTGTGATCATGACCAATACGCCGGGCGTGCTTGACGACGCCACGGCAACACATGCATGGGCGCTAATGCTTGCGACAGCACGGCGCATCTCTGAGTCCGAACGCTTCATGCGAGCGGATAAGTGGCAGGGGTGGGCGCCGATGGCATTTATCGGCCAGGACGTCGACAACAAGACTCTGGGTGTTGCAGGAATGGGTCGGATCGGATCGAAATTCGCGCGCAAGGCGGCCGCCTTCGACATGAAGGTAATCTACACCGACGCACAGCGCAATCCCGAAATCGAACGTCAGGTCGGCGCGACCTTTGTCGACAAGGAAACGCTCTTGCGAGAGTCGGATTATCTGTCGTTGCACCTGCCGCTTCTGCCGGAAACGCAGCATTACATCGGCGCGGCCGAGCTTGCGAAGATGAAGCGGACAGCCATCCTGATCAATGCAGCCCGCGGTCCGCTGGTCGATGAAAAGGCGCTCGTCGCCGCGCTGCGCGACAAGGTAATTTGGGGAGCCGGGCTCGACGTGTTCGAGCGCGAACCCGAACTCGAGCCGGGATTGAGCAGCCTCGATAACGTGCTTGTCGTACCGCACATCGCTTCCGCGACGATCGAGACGCGCCTTGCGATGGGTAAGATCGCAACGGAAAACGTCATCAGCGTGCTGAGAGGCGAAAAGCCGCAGACCTGTATCAACCCCGAAGTATTACGCTCCGCGGCGTAATAGCTTGTCGCTGCTGTCAACGGTTTAAAAAAGAACTCATTGAAGAGGAAGTCATGGCAAAAGTTGGATTCATCGGTCTGGGTGTCATGGGTGCGCCGATGGCCGCCAATCTGCAGCAAGGCGACCATCAACTATTTGTGCACGATCGGAACCCTGCGCCGGCGGACTTGATCGAGAATGGCGCGACGCTCTGCGAGTCCGGCAAAGCGGTGGCACAGCAAGCCGACATTGTTATCTTGATGGTGCCCGATACTCCACACGTGGAGTCAGTGCTTTTTGGGGAAAACGGCGTAGCAAGCGGACTCCGTGCGAATCAGATCGTGGTCGACATGAGCTCGATTTCGCCGATTGCGACGAAGGAGTTCGCAAGGAAGATCAACGAACTCGGATGCCAGTACCTCGATGCTCCGGTATCGGGTGGCGAAGTGGGTGCAAAGGCCGC
>NZ_JAXDPY010000561.1:0-15088 GCF_034668105.1 Paraburkholderia sp.
AACTGGCAACTGGCAGATTCAGTGTATCTGAACCCGGAGCGAACCCAGCCCTCGGCCCAAATGTATAAGCACGCAGCGTAACGGTTCACGCGACAACTACCTTGACACACACCGGCGGCGGCAAAGAAAGTAAGTGCCGCCCCGCACAGGGGCAACACTAATAGACCACTAAGAAATCAAGAAAAGGCCAATAAAGCCAGTTCAACGAAAAGACCAAAAACCAGGATCAAGAAAAGCCCACCGCAATAGGTAAGCAAAACGAACAAGTGCCGCGCAGGCAACAACCCCGTACACAGACAACAACCCAGCGCCGAACAGGCCAAACCGCTTCCTTAATACCCACCCTTACCAGTCCCCACCGCCCTAGCACTCTTCTTGTAAGAAGAAGCCAACTCCGCCGCGGCGCGGCTCAACAACCCTGTATCCGTCCCCACCGCCACAAACGTCGCGCCCGCCGCGAGATACTCCGCGGCAATTCCCGCATCCGGCGCCAGCACGCCTGCCGCCTTGCCCGCATCCCGTACTGTCTTGATGCCTTTGCATATCGCTTCCCGTACGCTGGCGTCTCCTGGCTTACCCAGCAACCCCATCGACGCACTCAAATCTGCCGGACCAAAAAACACACCATCAATGCCTTCCACCGCCGTAATCGCCGAAAGATTGTCCAGACCCTGTACGGTTTCCACCTGCACCAACACACACAACTCATCAGCCGCCGTCGTCAAATAGTCCGGTATCCGATTCCACCGCGATGCCCGCGCGAGCGCACTACCGACACCGCGAATGCCCTGCGGTGGGTAACGCGTCGCCGCGACCGCCTCAGCCGCCTGCTCGGCGGTATCCATCATCGGCAACAATAAAGTCTGTGCGCCGATGTCGAGCAATTGCTTGATCAACGCGCTATCGCTGCGCACCGGACGCACCACCGGATGCGATGCATACGCAGCCACCGCCTGCAATTGCGCCAGCGTGCTGCGGACATCGTTCGGGGCGTGCTCGTTGTCGATCAACAACCAATCGAAACCGGCCGTGGCCAGCAACTCGGTGACGTAGGCATCGGCCAGCGCCGCCCATAAGCCGAACTGCGGTGTGCCCTGAGCCAATGCACGCTTGAATGTGTTTTGCGGAAGAGACATGTCGGAACACTCAAATGAAATTCAAACCAATACCGCCCAGCGGACCATAGTCGATGTGGAACGTGTCGCCCGCTCGCGCCGGGATCGGGCTCGTGAACGAACCGCTCAGAATCACGTCGTTCGCGTTCAATACTTCGTCATACGGAGCAATCTTGTTGGCAAGCCATGCGACGCCCGTCGCCGGATGATTCAGCACCGCCGCGGCAAGTCCACTTTCTTCCACCGCACCGTTCTTGTAAAGCAACGCACCCACCCAGCGAAGATCGACGTCCATCGGACGCACCGGCCGGCCGCCCAGCACAATGCCCGCGTTGGCCGCAAAGTCCGAGATCGTGTCGTAGACCTTGCGCGGCGCCTTCGTCTCGCGGTCGAATTGCTCGATGCGCGCGTCGATAATCTCCACGGCAGGGGTCACGTAGGCGGTGGCGTCCAGAACGTCGAATAGCGTAATGCCCGGACCCTTCAAGGGCTTGCTCAATACAAAGGCCAGTTCGACTTCCACGCGCGGGGCGATAAAGCGGTCGGCACGAATGTCCTGGCCGTTTTCAATAAACATGCTGTCGAGCAGCGGCGCATAGTCCGGTTCGTCGATCTGCGAGGAACGCTGCATGGCACGCGAGGTCAGGCCAATCTTGCGGCCTTTGATCACATGGCCCTCGGCGAGTTTGAGTTTCACCCACTCGCGCTGAATTGCGTAACCGTCCTGTACGGTCATCTCGGGATACTTGGCAGAGAAATGACGCAATTGCGTGCGCGTTTTCTCGGCGTGGTCGAGTTGCGCCGCGAGATCGCGGATAGTCTGTTCGTCTAGCATGATGGATTCTCTATAAGCCGCTTCGAGGCCGGGCTACCAGGCCCCGGGCATTGGATCTGGGATCAGGCTTTCAGCCGCGCGTGCAGATTGTTGTGCTTCCACGTGCCAGCCTCACTGAATTCGTTGATCTCCAGCGATAACGCGAGGCCGTGCTTCTCAAACTCGGCGGCGAAGTGCTGTTTGATCAGTTCGAACAACGCGTCGCCGGTCGCTTTTTTTGCGGCTTCCGAACGACCCGCGCCGATCTTCAGGTTCGCGTGCAGAAACGCGGCGTCGGCTCTGCCATCGGCAATGCAGTACTGCTCGCAACGCAACGCGCGCACACGGATGCCGCCAGGCGGATAAAGACGCTGTTCATTCTCGCGCTGTGCGTCGAGACAATCAGCGAGCGATTTGCAAAGCCGCCCAAGGCTTTCTTCGCCGGCAAGGTTGGCGCTGTATTCGAGTGTCAAATGCGGCACGGTAGGCTCCTTTCTCAGGACTTAAGCGGGCAGGGGCGTCACAGGGAAGATCGCATTGATCTGGCCGGTGCCCGAACTGCCGAAATACGGCGTGACGACTTCCACCTTGCCGTCGTAGCGATCCCAACCGAGCGCGCCAAGCAGCATCGCAGTGTCGTGCATGCCGCCTTCGCCCCAGCACTTCTCGTTATAGAGCGGCAACATCTCGCAGAAGGTTTTCCAGTCGCCTGCTTCCCACAACTCGACCACCTTGCGGTCGATCTGTTCGAGAAACGGGCTCCACACCTTGTGCATGAATTGCTCGGCGGTGCCGTTGTTAGCGAAGTGGTGGCTCAACGAACCGCTCGCCAGAATCGCCACGGTGCCGTCGTAATGGTCCTCGATTGCCTTGCGTACCGCGAGGCCGAAGCGCGCGCTGGTTTCGAGGTCGTGCCACATGCACCAGCCCGCTACCGACACGGTCTTGAAGTGCTGATCGCTATTCATATAGCGCATCGGAACGAGCGTGCCATACTCGAGCTCGAGCGTGGTTTCGCTGTGCGCGCGGCTCTTCACGCCCATTTCGTTGGCGACTTGCGCGATCAGATCGCCGAGCCCGACATTGCCGGGATACGCATACGGCATGTTCTTGATGAAGTGCGGTAGTTCGTTGCTCGTATAGACGCCTTCGAACTTCGGCGCGCAATTGATGTGGTACTCGCTGTTCACCAGCCAATGCACGTCGAATACGACGATCGTGTCGACACCCAATTCGCGGCAACGGCGGCCGATTTCATGATGGCCGTCGATGGCGGGCTGACGGCAACCCTTGTGCGGACCGTCGAGTTCGGACAAATATAACGACGGGACGTGAGTGACTTTTGCTGCCAACGCGAGCTTACCCATCGCGGTCTCCTATTCTGTGTGGCGCGAGGCCTGATTTTGCATTCGCACTCGCGCACGCCGCTCCATGCGAAAGCGCCTCAAACGCCCCAGCGCGGGATGTGATGCGAGCCGAGCGATACGCACACGTTCTTCGGCTCGAGGAACACTTCGTAGCTCCAGGTGCCGCCTTCGCGGCCCACGCCCGATGCCTTCGTACCGCCGAACGGCTGGCGCAGATCGCGCACGTTCTGGCTATTGACGAAGCACATGCCCGCTTCGACGGCCGCCGCGATACGCAGCGCGCGGCCGCTGCTCTCGGTCCAGATGTAGCTCGACAAGCCGTAGGAGATATCGTTGGCGAGTTTGATCGCGTCGGCTTCGTCGTCGAACGGAATCAGGCAGGCGACCGGGCCGAAGATCTCTTCCTGCGCGATCCGCATGCGATTGTCGACGTCGACGAACACCGTCGGCGTCACGAAATTGCCTTTGCGCATGGCGTCGGGCAGGTCGGGCGTATCGAGTCCGCCGCAGGCGAGCGTGGCGCCTTCTTTCGGACCCAGTTCGATATAGCTGCGTACCTTGGCCAGATGCGCCTGGCTGATCATCGGGCCGACGATCGTGCTGTCGGCCAACGGATCGCCCACCGTCAAACGTTTTGCGCGTTCGATGAAACGCTCGGCAAAGCGCGCGTAAATCGAACGTTGCACCAGAATGCGCGAACCCGCCGTGCAGCGTTCACCGTTGTTCGAGAAGATCATGAACACAGCGGCGTCGAGGGCGCGTTCGAAATCGGCGTCGTCGAAAATCACGAACGGCGACTTGCCACCCAGTTCCATGGAAAACTTCTTCAGACCCGCGGTTTGCACGATGCGGTTGCCGGTTGCCGTCGAACCGGTGAACGACACAGCATGCACATCCGGGTGTGCCACCAGCGGCTCGCCAGTGTCTTTGCCGAAGCCGTGCACGACGTTCAGCACGCCGGCGGGAATCCCTGCTTCGAGCGCGAGATTGCCGAGCATCGATGCGGTGAGCGGCGACAGTTCGCTCATCTTCAACACGGCGGTGTTGCCGAACGCGAGGCACGGGGCGACTTTCCACGTGGCCGTCATGAACGGTACGTTCCACGGCGAGATCAGCGCGCACACGCCGACCGGATGGAACAGCGTGTAGTTCAGATGCGTGTCGGTCGGGTAGGTATGACCGTCGACACGCGTGCACATTTCCGCGAAATAGCTGAAGTTGTCGGCGGCGCGCGGCACGAGTTGCTTGCGCGTCTGCGAGATCGTCTGGCCGGTGTCCTTCGTCTCGGTCTCCGAGATTTCCGGCACATTCTTCCCGATCAACTCGCCGAGCTTGCGAATGATTTTCGCGCGTTCCGCGGCCGGCTTGCCCGCCCAGGCCGGGAACGCCTCTTTGGCCGCGCGCACGGCGGCGTCGACTTCTTCCGCCCCGCCGCGGGCGACTTCGGCGAGTACTTCTTGCGTCGCCGGATTGACGGTTTCGAAGTAGTCTTTCGCGGCGCCCGATTTGCCGTTGATCAGATGTTCGATTCGCATTGTGTTGTCCTTTCCTGCAAAGCAATCAATCAGGCGCGGCCGAAGTCCGCGTCGGATGCAATCGTGTTGACCTGACGGCCCAACCCGTCGATTTCGCAAACCACTTCGTCGCCCGCATTGACGTTGACGATGCCTTCCGGCGTGCCGGTCAGGATCACGTCGCCGGGTGCGAGGGTCATGAAGCCGCTGAGATATTCGATCAACGCCGGGATATCCGTGACGAGATCGCGCGTGTTGCCGTGTTGCTGCCGCGTGCCGTTCACGAACGTGCGCAATTCGAGTTGCGTCACGTCTTCGACGTCGGCTGCATCGACAAACCAGGGGCCGAGCACCGTGCCGCCGTCGCGGTTCTTCACGCGCAGGTTGGGACGGTAATAGTTTTCGAGGTAGTCGCGAATCGCGTAGTCGTTGCCGATCATGTAGCCGGCCACGTGCTGCATGGCGTTTTCGCGTTTGACGTTCTGCGCGGTTTGCCCGATCACGACAGCCAGTTCGCACTCGTAGTGCATGAAGGTGACGTCGGCAGGGCGGCGCGTGAAGCCGCGGTGGCCGATCACCGCGCCCGGGCCTTTGATAAAGACCAGCGGTTCTTCCTGCTTGTTGAACTGCAATTCCTTGGCATGCTCGGCGTAGTTCAAGCCGAGCGCGAAGATCGTGCCGACCTCGATTGGCGCGAGCCACACCACTTCGTCTTCACGACGTACGCGGCCGTCGGCGAGACGCACGCCCCGGGCGTCCGGATAGGCTTCGTGAATCGCGCCTGCATACGCAACACGGCCGCGCATCATGGCTGTTCTCCATTGTGTTCTTGCGCATCGACAAACGACACTTCGAGCGGCGGCATGTCACCAATCGATAGCGTGGCCGTGTCGCCGATATGAGCGACCGGTGAACCATGCGGCACGCCCAGCGTAATGACGTCACCGGCGCTCAGTGTCATGAAATCAGTGACGTCCGCAATCAGTTGGGCGACACCGCGGATCGACGACGCAGTACCGGCAGTAAAAGCAATGGCTTCACGTCCTTTGAGCGCAACCTCGATCGTCAGATTGTCTGGCGCCGCAATATGACGCGCGGCAAGCACCGCCGGTCCGATCACACAAAACCCGTCGCGCGCCCGGAATCGCACCGAGGGTCTGTACACGCTCGTGTGCGGCACGCTTAGATCAGCGACCGGCGTGTAGCCGGCGATGTAGTCGAATGCCTCGCTCACGCTGACCCGTGTTGCAGTGCGGCCAATCACGATACCCAATGAAGCGCCGACTTCCACGCCCAACGCATTGTCAGGCACGACGACGCGCGCGCGATGGCCGGCGAACGTGTTGCGTGGCTTCACATAAAGAATCGGTGCTATCGGCGGGGCCTTGTAAGGCGCGGCATGCACCGCGTCGCCCAGTGCTTCCAGCGCGGCGCGGTCGTTCAGCAAGGTTCCATAGACGGCGCCCGAAACCGGCGCGCGGCAGGCCACGCCGCGCGCGAGCAACGCGGCTGCGGTGCTCGCATCCACGTCGCGAGGCAGCGTGTCGCCTTCGGGATGCAGCAGGTGATCGGCAAGTGCAAACATAAATTAGCTGTCTCTCGGAGAAAACACTAACATATTAGTAGTATTGCGCTTGATATCATCCACGGTCAATAGCCTGTCGGCTGATTGCGGGTTTTCCCTTAAGTTTCGACGGCTGCTTTTAACTTATTCGCTATGTCCGCTTCCGCTTCTACCCGAGTTTTGCACCGCAACCTGCCGATGCTTTTGCTGCGCGCCAGAGAAAAAATGATGGAGCGTTTCCGCCCGTTGATTACCGCGCATGGGCTGACCGAACAGCAATGGCGTGTGATTCGGGCTCTCAACGAACACGGCCCGATGGAGCCGCGCCACATCTCCGATATTTGCACTATTTCGAGCCCGAGCATGGCCGGGGTGCTCGCGCGCATGGAGAGCATGGAACTGGTGACAAAGGAGCGTTTCGCGGAAGACCAGCGCCGGGTGCTGGTGTCGCTGACCGATACGAGTGTGGACCTGGTGCGTGTGATCTCGAAGGATCTCGAGGCGCACTATCGCGAGCTGGAGCGCAAGGTGGGCCCGGAAATCGTCGAACGCGTGTATCGCGCGGTCGACGATCTGCTGGCGGGCCTTGAAGAAGAGGACGAGTGACCTGGCCGCCCATTCGCGTTGAGCGGATGGCGAGGTGATCTTTCACCAGCCCTGAAAACGTCTCCATTCGACGCTGCTGCCATCCGCCGAAACGGCGTGATACTCGGGAAACTGCGCACCGGTTGCGCAGGCGTGATTGGGCAGAATGCGCAGCTTCATGCCGATCGGAAAGCGCTGTTCGATGTCGTCGACAATCACGCCGCCCACCTTGACGCCATTCTCATGCAGCACCCGGCCGACTTCGAGCAGCGTGTCCTGTTCCGGCGTGATACCGGAGCGCGGCGTTCAGCCAAAGTCCACTTGCGCGGATGGTCACAGAAACCGGATATCGGCCGAGTCGTTCACGGCGGCAACTCTTGAGTTCGTGAGTCTGGCAGCTTAAAGCGTTTGGATGCGAGGTTCCAGTGCGCACGGGTAGCGGCGCATCCGCGGGTAAAAGCCAGAGCCGCTAGAATGGGCGCTTGAGCAGGGTGGCGGCAGGCCGCGCCGGCCGTCCATCAATTCGTTGTCGCTTCCATTTGAAGAGAAGTCCAATGCCGTTGTCACAGGGACCATCGAACGATCCGTCGGGCACCCCTGGCGGATCGACCCACATGTCGAATGATCCAGCTTCCCGTTCAGCCGAAGGCTCGGCGCAACGTGCCCTGAAACAGGGGGTATTTCTGCACACGGGCTGGCGCAGCGCCGGAACCTGGATCTGGTCGCGTCTGCGCGCACTCGATTCCGTGACCGGCTTCTATGAACCGCTCAGCAACGTGCTCGCCGATCTGAGTCTCGCCGACATCGCCGCGTCCCGTCCCACGCTGACCTCGGGACATCCGCCGCTCGCCGCGCCGTACTTCGAAGAGTACCGGCCGTTTCTGCAGGAGGGTGTGCGCGGCGTAGATGGGTACCGGAAGCGTTTCGGCACGGACCGCTTCTTCCATACACCCGACGCGGAATTTCCTGCGTTGCAGGCCTATCTGGCCAACCTGTGCGAGCGCACTACCGGCCACGGCAGCGTACCCGTGTTCAAGTTTTGCCGTTCGTCGGGCCGCTTGCCGTGGCTCAAGCACGCATTCCCGCAAGTCATGCATGCGGGCGTGCTGCGCAATCCCGCCTCGCAGTTCGCCTCGGGGTGGTTGCTCAATCAGCAATGGAGCAATCCGTTCTTCGTGGCCGCACCGTTTCGCGTGCTGGGTCTGAATCAGTCGGAGCCTGTAGTCCGGCAGGCTATCGAAATCTGCGGTGTGAGCTTGCCGTCTGTCGCGCCGACTTCGGACGACGCCTATGCGATCGCTTGCGAGCACTATGCGCGCACGGCGGAAGGCAACAACGCGTATCGCGCGTTCGTCGCGTTATGGATTCTCTGTGTACTGCGGATGGCGGACGGCGTGGATCTGATGATCGACATCGACCGCCTGGGGCAGTCGCGCGACTATGCGGCCGCGTTGCGCGCCGAGTTCCAGGCGCAGAGCGGCTTGTCGCCCGACTTTGGCAGCGCGCGTGATCTGGTCGAGGAAACGCGTCGCAGCGCGGCGCGCATGGCTGGGATCGACGGCCGGTCGATGCGAGCTGTTCACTCCGCGGCGCTGAAATTCCTCAAGGCGCAAAGCGGAGCGGACGCCGCCTTTGCCGAACTCGTTCGCGAGAAGATGGTGCTTGCCAACGAATTGACCGAGCAATGGCGTTGAAGGCTTACTAACAACGACGTCGCCAACCAATACAGTTGCCACGCGAAAAACAATACAGTGAGGCGCGGTTTTATTGTGCTGTATCGGGAATATGACGAGCACCGTCGATACAGTCTGCCAATCCTTCCGGCCTATCCCGTACACGAGGTAACGAAATGAATGCAGTGAGCGAACAAGCGAAGCTTTCGGTGCAACAGTTGGGTCATTACATCAGCGGCGCGCCGGTTGTGTCGACGAGCGGCCGGGTCAAGGACGTGTTCAATCCCGCCACCGGCCAGGTGACCGGTGCGGTCGCGCTGGCTTCCATCGAGGAAGTGGACGGGGCGGTCAAGGCGGCCAAGGCTGCCTTCCCGGCCTGGAGCGAAACCGCGCCGATCAAGCGCGCGCGCATTCTGTTCAAGTTCAAGGAACTGCTGAACCAGCACCACGACGAGCTCGCGATGCTGATCACCCGCGAACACGGCAAGGTGTTCACGGACGCGCAAGGCGAGGTGGTGCGCGGCATCGAAGTGGTCGAGTTCGCCTGCGGCATCCCGAACCTGCTGAAGACCGATTTCACCGACCAGATCGGCGGCGGCATCGACAACTGGAATCTGCGTCAGGCGCTGGGCGTGGTGGCGGGGATCACGCCGTTCAATTTCCCGGTGATGGTGCCGATGTGGATGTTCCCGGTCGCGCTGGCGTGCGGCAACACGTTCGTGCTGAAGCCTTCGGAGCGCGACCCGTCGGCTTCGCTGCGGATTGCCGAACTGCTGAAGGAAGCCGGTTTGCCGGATGGCGTCTTCAACGTCGTGAACGGCGACAAGGTGGCCGTGGATGCGCTGATCGAGCATCCGGACGTCGCGGCGCTGTCGTTTGTCGGCTCCACGCCGATCGCCGAATACATCTATACGGAAGCGTCGAAACGCGGCAAGCGCGTGCAGGCGCTCGGCGGCGCGAAGAATCATCTGGTGGTGATGCCGGACGCCGATCTGGACCAGGCCGTCGACGCGTTGATCGGCGCCGCCTACGGGTCGGCCGGTGAGCGTTGCATGGCGATCTCGGTCGCGGTGGCGGTCGGCAATGTCGCCGATGAATTGATCGAACGTTTAGTGCCGCGCGTCAAGTCGCTGGTGATCAAGAACGGCGAACACCTCGACGCCGAAATGGGTCCGTTGGTGACTGCCGAACACAAGGCGAAGGTGGCCGGTTATATCGACTCGGGCGTGGCGGAAGGCGCGAAACTGGTCGTCGATGGCCGCGCGCATCCGGTCGCGAATGAAGAGGGTTTCTTCATCGGCGGGTCGCTGTTCGACCAGGTCGGCACCGGGATGAAAATCTACAAGGAAGAAATCTTCGGCCCGGTGCTGTCCGTGGTGCGCGTGCCCGACTTCGCGAGCGCGGTCGAGCTGATCAACGCGCACGAATTCGGCAACGGCGTGTCGCTCTTCACGTCGGATGGCGGCGTGGCGCGCGCGTTCGGCCGGCAGATTCAGGTAGGCATGGTCGGCATCAATGTGCCGATTCCGGTGCCGATGGCATGGCACTCGTTCGGCGGCTGGAAGCGCTCGCTGTTCGGCGATCACCACGCGTACGGCGAAGAGGGCGTGCGTTTCTATACGCGCTACAAGAGCATCATGCAGCGCTGGCCGGATAGCATCGCGAAGGGCGCGGAATTCACGATGCCGGTCGCGAAGTAAGCCCTCAAACCCCAGCCGAAGAATCCTCTTCCGCCTCGCTCAGCACGGCATTCTGCACTGCAATTGCCGGGCTGACATAAGCCGGTGCCTGACTCGGGTCGTCGATGCTGTAGCGCAGGCGCCCCGCTTCGAGATACACGCGCAACTGGCGATACTTCATCAGATAGACGAGGCCGACGAGCGCCGCCGCGAACCCAGACGCGGCGCCGACGCCGAGCGCCCACCGCGGGCCAAAACGATCCGCCACCCAGCCCACCACCGGCGCGCCGAACGGCGTAGTGCCTAGCGAGATGGCCAGCAGGATCGCAATCACCCGGCCGCGCATGGCGGGGTCGGTGGAGATCTGCACGAGACTGTTCGTCGACGTGGTGAACGTCTGCGTCGATATGCCGATCACGACAAGCGCAAGCCCGAACAGCACATAGTTCGGCATCAGCGAGGCGGTCGTACAGCCCATTCCGAAAAGTGCCGCCGCGACGATCAGAATAGCCATGCGAGGCCTGGCTCTGCGCGCGGCCAGCAGCGCCCCGGTCACCGAACCGATCGCCATGGTCGAACTCAACACGCCGTATTGGCTTGCGCCCGCATGAAAGGCGGTGACCGACATGGTCGAGATGAAGATCGGGAAGTTCAGCCCGAAGGCGCCGATCAGAAACAGCATCAACAGCGCGGCCTTCAGATCGGGGCGCGTCCACACATACTTGAAGCCTTCCACGAAGCTGCCGCGTGTGCGCACCGCACGAGGCTTGAGATTCAGTTCGCTGACGCGCAGCATGCGCAGCGAACCGAGCACGGCGACGAAAGAGAGCGCGTTGATCAGAAACACCCAGCCGGTGCCCACGGAAGCGATCAGGAGCCCCGCGACGGCGGGTCCGATCATGCGCGCCGCGTTGAACGAGGTGGAGTTCAGCGCCACCGCGTTCGACAGATCGGCTTCGCCCACCAGGTCGGAGACAAAGGTCTGACGCGCCGGTGAATCGAACGCGGTGACACAGCCGAGCAAGCCTGCAAACAGATAGACCTGCCATAACCGCACGAGGCCGGTCACCGTCAGAAGCCCGAGGCACAGCGCCAAGGTGCCCATTGCGGCCTGCGTGGCGAACAGCAGCTTGCGACGGTCGAAATGATCGGCCGCATAGCCGGTTAGCGGCAGCAGGAGCATTTGCGGCCCGAACTGCAGCGACATCACAATGCCCACCGAGGTTGCATTGTGATGCGTGAGTTCCGTGAGCACGAGCCAGTCCTGCGCCGTGCGCTGCATCCATGTGCCGATGTTGGAGACGATCGCGCCGCTGGCCCAGACCCGGTAGTTGAACGTGCGCAGCGAACGGAATGTGCCGCTCATCGGGACGTTCCGGTGTGGACGATCCGCGTTGCGCAGCGCTTCGAACCGATACTCATGCGCGCGATTTTTCGAGCAGGTCGAGGACGTCCTGCGTCGTGCCCGTTTCGCCCATACGCGGGAAGATTCGCGTGATGCTATTGGTGTGCGCATCGGCGTTCAGGTCCGTCATCGCGTCGACGGCGAAGCTGACGTTGAAGCCGAGTTCGTGTGCGAAACGCGCGGTGGACTCGACGCCGATGCTGGTGGCCACGCCGACCAGCACCACTTGCGTCACGCCTTGCTTGCGCAGATACGCTTCGAGATCCGTGTTGGTGAACGCGCCCCAGGTGCGCTTGGTGACCCGATGATCCGACGGCTGCTGATTCACTTCAGGGACGAGTTCGGCAAAGTCAGCTGGGAAATCGCCGCTGTGGCGCGCTTGTTCCGCGCGGCCCGGCGCGCCGCCCGCAACATTGACGAGCACCACCGGCAGGCCGTGGCGGCGAAACGCGTCGGCCAGCGCGGCGGAGCGTTTCACGACCTCGGCGGTGGGGTGGGCGGTGGGCAGCGCAACAATGCCCCGCTGCAAATCGATGACGACCAAGGCGGTCTTTGCGTCGAGCGTGGTGAGAGCCATGAGCTTTTCCTGGAAGTTACGAGTCGATGAGGCGTTTGAGCAAGTCGATGCCAATCGCGAGCTGCTTCTGTTCGGCGGCACTGAAGCGCGTCTGGATGGTACGGAATAGCCAGTCTTCGCGTGCCGTGCGGCTTGCCTTGACCTTTTTGCGGAAGGCCGGCGTGAGGGAAAGAACGGTTTGCCGCCCGTCGTTCGGGTCCGGTGCGCCGCTCACCAGCCCGGCAGCTTTCAGAACCGAAAGCGTCTCGCCCATGGATTGCGGACGCATGCCCTGGATGCGCGCGAGCGTTGTGACCGTTGCGGGACCTTCGCGTTCGAGCAGGCTGAGAACCTGGACCTGCGACGGCGTGAAGTCGCCCACATGCGCTTCTTCGCGCAACCGGCGGCGCAATTTGCCGACGAGCACGCGCAGGTCTTCCGCCGTTGCGTGCAGCGCGTCGGGATCGTCGGGGCGTGCGGGCTGAGTGTCGTTGCTGGACATACCGGCAGATATGAAGGTTACCTTCGTAGGTTACCTTCATATCTGCGGGGAGTCAAGTTGACGGCCGTCGGCGGCGCGATACGTGGCGAGCCGATCAGCGCTTCGAAGTGGGTTTGCGCCGGTTACTTCATGTGGACCAGGCGAATTATTGTCGCTGGTACTAGTCAGGTGCATTTTCGGCCACCGATACTGAAATCGTCTGCTATGGCCGTCGTGCCCTATCCGCTCGCGGCGGACCGCCACCCTTCGCCGCGGTCATAGAAGCGCAGGCGGAATCGGCAGAGATGATTTCATCGAACACGAAACGCAGACGGAGACTCCATGCTCAAGTTCCTGATTGGGATCGGCATTCCCTATATCGGCGTGATCGGCCTGTTGCCCTGGGTCGCGTCGGTCGATCGATTCGTTCTGGGCGTGCCGTTCATTTATGCGTGGATTTTCGCGTGGTTCATTCTGACGTCGCTGTGCCTGCAGGTGTGCTGGCGTCTGTTCGATCGCCGCGCCGACGATGCGCATCCGAAAACCCACTGACGCAGCAGGAGAGTCCGCATGTCCACCGTTGTCTTTCTCGGTTTGATTCTCTTCTCGCTGTATCTGGCGATACGGTCCAAAAAGGGGCGTGGTGCACAAAGCGTTCATGACTTCTTTGTCGCATCGCGGCAATTCGGCGCGTATCTGGTCTTTTTCCTGGCGGCGGGCGAGATCTACAGCATCGGCACGATGGTCGGCTTTCCCGGCGGCATCTATGCGAAGGGGCCCACTTACGGGGTCTGGTTCCTCGGCTATATCCTGCTGGCGTACCCCGTCGGTTATTTCATTGGGCCGAAGATCTGGGAGGCCGGCAAACGCTATAACGCCATTACGCTGCCCGATCTGTTCAAAGGCCATTTCGGCAGCCGCCCGCTGGAGTTGATCGTCGCCGGCTCGGCGATCCTGTTTTTGTTGCCTTGGGGCGAGTTGCAATTCACGGGGCTCGTGGCCGCATTCAAGGGGCTGGGCTGGAATTTCGAGCCGCTTTATCTGATTCTGATCTCCGCGGTGCTGGCCTTTACCTACATCGCCATTTCAGGCGTGCGGGCCTCCGCATACATTGCGATCCTGAAAGACATCCTGATGGTCGCGGCGATTGTGATCACCGGTCTCGCCGTCTCGTGGGAATCCGGTGTGACGGAAGTCTTTCACGCCGCGAGCTTGCACGTCAGCAATAGCATGAACGCGAGTCAACTGACGTTCTCGATGAGCACCATGCTGTTCCAGTCGTTAGGGTTCTACGTGATGCCGTTCGCCGTGCAGGTTTTCTTCACGGCCGCCAGTCCGAACACGATCCGCCGCACGCAGGTCGCCATGCCGCTGTACATGCTGATGTATCCGTTTCTGGTGATTGCTTCGTACTATGCGATCAGTCAGAACCTGCACCTTGCCTCGCCGAATGAAGCGTTCTTCGCGGCGGCGATCCGTTTGCTGCCGGGCTGGTTGCTGGGTCTGGTCGCGGCCGGCGCCTCGCTGTCGGGGCTGCTGGTGCTGACGGGAATCTGCCTCGCCATCGGTCCGATCGTGACGCGCAATCTGTTGCCGAAGATGCCCGAGAGCAAGCAGAAAGCCACGGCAAAAACGGTGATCGTGGTCTACCTGCTGGTGTCGATCGTGATGACCTTGCTGACGCCGAATCTGATGCTCACGCTGATCAATACCGCGTACTACGGCGTGACCCAGTTTTTCCCGGGCGTCATGGTCATTCTGTTTTCGCTTCGAGTCAAACCGGCCGCCATTGCCACGGGCATTGTGACCGGCCAGATTCTCGCGATCATCCTTTATATGTTCCATGTCGATTTCGGCGGATTCAACCTGGGCCTGCTGTGTCTCGTGGTCAATATCGCGGTGACCGCCGTGCTGAACTATGGTGGCAAGCGCAAGGCCGTGCATGCGCTGTCTTGACTATGTGGCCGGTGGCCTAAAACAAAGCTCTCTTACTTACTTATGAATTCGATTGAACGAGGTCCCATCACCGTCTTCGTCGCCAAAAAGATTCTGACGATGAATCCGGCGCAGCCGTACGCCACGCATGTCGCCGTGCGAGACGGCAGAATTCTCTCGGTCGGCAATCTGGAGGAGGTCGGCGCGTGGGGCGAGGCTGAGGTCGTCGACACGTTTCAGGACAAGGTGCTGATGCCGGGTCTTGTGGAAGGGCATTGCCATCTGATGGAAGGCGCGATGTGGGATGCCGTGTATCTCGGCTATTACGATCGGCGCGGTCCCGACGGCAAGTTGTGGCGGGGGCTGAGAACCCTGGATGAAGTGATCGAGCGGCTCACTG
>NZ_JAXDPY010000562.1:0-7566 GCF_034668105.1 Paraburkholderia sp.
CTGTCTGGCCGACCCGATCTACCGCCCGGTAGAGATAGACCCACTTGCCACGAATCTTCAGATAGGTCTCGTCAACACGCCATGACCGGCCAGTGGGTATGCCAAACCGGTTCCAGCGCTTCACGAACTCCGGTGTAAAACGCTTCACCCACCGCATGATCGTGGTGTGTGCCAGCGACAATCCGCGCGCCGCCATTATCTCGACCAGACCGCGCAGGCTGAGCCTGTAGCGAAGATACCAGCGCGCCGCCCTCAGGAAATTCAAGCGTCGATGCAACAACCCGGAACCCAACATCGCTATTGACACGCAAAGTCATATCAGTACCAGCGAACCGCGCAGCTGGTCACGCCGGCTGGGAAGCGGTGGCCGTGATAAAGCGATTTTATCTTCTTCGTCACTTCATCCTACCGCCGCTTCCCCAATAACTTGACAGAGCCCTGTCACATCATAGGCTCGTGCAGGTGATGAGGGTCCTCGATCATCTCTGCAACGCGCCTGATCCCTTCCCGGCAACCCTCTCTGCTTTGCGGACCACCGAGGCAGAGACGGATTGCGTCTGGCGGGTCGCCGTCAGTTGAGAATGCGGCGCCAGCGACTGCGGCGACATTTTTTTCTCGAAGGATTATCGCCAACTCTGAGACGCTCAGGTTTGTATCAGGAGGACACGTCAGCCACAAGTGAAAGCCATCAGGGTTGGCCATAAACGAGAATTTCGCCAACTCGCTTGCCGCAATGGCTTGCCGCGCGTTCGCTTCGGTTCGGATGGCATCTAGCATCTGCTTTGCTGTTCCGTCCTCAATCCATCGGGTCGCGAGACGCACAGTGAATGGACTGGCCATGACTGAGGTGGCCCGTAGCGCGCTGGTCATACGCTGGGTCTTTCGCGCTGTCGGGCCGCTCAGATAGGCCACCCTCAGTCCCGCTCCGAAGGTCTTCGAGAATCCTGTGACGTAGTACGTGAGTTCAGGGGCCAACGACGCAATCGACGTGGGCGCTTTGCCCGGCAGCAGCCCATATGCGTCATCTTCGATGATTGGCACGTTGTGACGCAATGCGACCTCTGCCAACGCCTGTCTGCGATATGTCGATAGCGTAAGCGTGCTCGGGTTCTGAATCGTCGGATTACAGTAAAACGCACGAGGCGCAGCGGTCTTGCAGAGCGCCTCAAAGGCATGTGGCAGCGGGCCTTCGTCATCGCGGGCGATCGCTTGCAGACGGACACCCAGCTGCGAGCAGATCGCCTTGATGCCCGGATAAGCCAACGAATCGAGACATATCGTTTCGCCGGGGCGGGCCAACTGGGAGACGAGCGCGACAAGGGCGCTATGGATGCCGGGGCAGACCAGGACCGTATCTTCGTTGCGGCCCGGTGTCATTCCGGATAACCAATTGCGCCCGGCGGCCCGATCCGCAGCGGTGCCCCCAAAATCCTGATATCTCAGAAGCTGGTAGGGGTCCGCTTCCCTCAGCATCTCCGACGCAGATTCTCGCAGCCTGCCGGCAAGTTCAAAAGGCTCCGGAGGCATGTTCATGGACATTTCAACGGCCGCATTCTCTGAGACGATTGCTCTGGCAATGCCCTTGACGAAGGTGCCGCTTCCAGCGCGCGTATCAAGCAGCCCGCGTTTGCGCGCTTCCGCGTAAGCGCGCGAAATCGTCGTGTAATTGAGAGATAGGGCGTCCGCAAGTTCGCGCATGCCGGGCAGGCGGTCGCCCGAGCGCAGGCGGCCGCTTGCAAGGTCATCGGCTATGAGATCGGGAATTGCCAGATATGCGGGCTTGCGACTTTCGTCCAGCTTCTTGAGCCAGTGATGTTTGGTGTTCGGCATATAAATCAGATTCAGGCAGTAGTGGCCTTAAAAATAGCACGCCCACCACGCTATGCGATCAAAATATTGCATTCAGCCCGAAAACTGATCGCATTGATCGTATGCGTGCACGCATTTCGACAAGCACGCACCACTCTGGGTCGACCTTTCCCGATGCGTGTGCGTTACCGTCTATGTCAGACGGACCCCAGCAGAGAGGGGGTTGCGGCTTTTTAGCGAGTTTATGTTTTTTTCGGGATCGTCCGTTTTTCGCCGTCGGAATGATCGGATAGTGATCGCATCCAGGCTCCAAATGATTGGCATAGCTGTTGCATTGGATGGAGCACCGGGATCCCCCGGCTGTTCCATCAACGACTCATTCGGAGAGTGCTATGCCCGCAGTCAATACGCCCCTTCACAAAGCCGGCGACTATCTGGTCGACTACGAGGAAAAGGTGTTCGAAGACGTGAAGGCCGAACCCGGCGAAAAGGCATTGGTGACGTTTCACACCGTAGCATTTGAAGGCTCGATTGGCTTTGTGAACCTGTTGCAAGCGACGCGTCTGCAACGAAAGGGATTTGAGACCTCTGTGTTGCTGTACGGACCCGGCGTCACGCTCGGTTTGCAACGCGGTTTCCCGACTCTCGGCGACGAAGCTTTCCCGGGGCACATGAACTTCAACAAGCAGCTCGTCAAATTCATGGAAGAGGGTGGCAAGGTGTACGCATGCCGCTTCGCGCTGCAGGCGCTCTACGGACAAGGTGAAGCATCTCTGATTGAAGGCATTCGACCCATCAATCCGCTTGACGTGCTTGATCTGCAACTCCTGCATCGAAAAGAGGATGCGCTGGTCATTCACACCTGGACCGTTTAAGGCGCGAGAAACATCATGTCCGATACAAGGTCCGACAAGCGCGTCATTCGCGCGGCCGCCGTTCAGATCACGCCAGATTTTGAGCGTTCGGGTGGAACGGTCGAAAAAGTCTGCTCGGCGATCGACGAGGCAGCGAGTAAAGGGGTGCAGTTGATTGTATTCCCCGAAACCTTTGTTCCGTACTACCCCTATTTTTCGTTTATTCGGACACCGGTTGCTTCCGGACCCGAACACATGAAGCTCTACGAAGAAGCGGTGGTAGTGCCGGGCCCTGTAACGCATGCAGTCTCAGAGCGAGCTCGCATGCATCGGATGGTGGTCGTGCTCGGTGTCAACGAGCGCGATCACGGAAGCCTCTACAACACGCAGCTGATTTTCGATGCTGATGGCCGTCTGGTTCTGAAGCGCCGAAAAATCACGCCGACGTTTCATGAACGCATGGTCTGGGGGCAGGGTGACGCGGCTGGCCTGAAAGTAGCCAGTACCAATGTCGGGCGCGTTGGCGCGCTTGCATGCTGGGAGCATTACAACCCTCTCGCCCGATATGCCCTGATGGCGCAGCACGAAGAGATTCATTGCAGCCAGTTTCCCGGGTCGCTCGTAGGCCCGATATTCGCCGATCAGATTGAGGTGACGATCCGGCACCACGCGTTGGAATCCGGCTGCTTTGTTGTAAATGCCACGGGCTGGTTGACGGATGCCCAGATCGAGTCGATGACCTCTGACCTGAAGCTCCAGAAGGCGCTGCGCGGCGGTTGCAACACGGCAATCATTTCGCCAGAGGGGCAGCACGTCGTCGAGCCTCTGCGCGAGGGCGAAGGGATGGTGATCGCGGATCTTGATATGTCTCTTATCACCAAACGCAAACGGATGATGGACTCGGTTGGGCACTATGCACGCCCCGAGCTTCTCAGTCTGCAAATCAATGATCGTCCTGCCGTTCCCATGGAGCCGATGAACGGACTTGAATTGGCGGCCGCAGGCAACGGGGCACCCAGTGGGGAAACAATTGAACGCGAATGAAAATCTCTCTGAGGCAAGTCGGAAGCTGATGACTGAACTCCAGTCTTCCGGTTTGCGGCTTGTCGATCCGCGCGCCGGCGCCGCAAGCCGTCGCGGTGGTGCCGGGCCGTCGGACCATAAGGCAGTGACCGTTGAGGGGGTAACCATTATGGTCCCCGTCCACACGAGCACCGCCTGGAACTCGCCTTTTGTGGCGGACCAGCCGGACGAAAGCGGTTCGAGCAAGCTGCTGCGTGGAAGTATCCCAATCGCTAGCATCAGCTTTCCGAAGGCGCCGCGCTTTTACGACCTGACGACTCAAGACGGCGTCCCATACTCGCACATCGCGACGCTGCACAGCGCGGATGTGTTGGCGACAACCGTTCTGCAAACCTGTATCCGGTATGAAAGTCGCCGCAAGACCTGCAAGTTTTGCGCGATTGGCCAGTCTCTTGCGGCGGGTCGCACTGTTGCGCACAAGTCGCCCGAGCAGCTCGCGGAAGTAGCGCGCGCTGCCGTTGAACTGGACGGCATCAAGCATATGGTTCTGACGACGGGCACGCCTCCGACGCCTGATCGAGGCGCGCAGGTCCTTTGCGATAGCGCAGCCGCAATCAGGGCCGCAGTGGACATTCCAATCCAGGCGCAATGCGAGCCGCCTGACGATGACGTCTGGTTCGAGCGGATGAAAGCCAGTGGAATTGACGCCCTCGGCATGCATCTGGAAGTCGTCACACCTGAGGTACGCGCCCAGATCATGCCGGGCAAAGCGAGCGTGCCGCTATCGCGCTATATGGAGGCATTCAAGTCAGCGGTGGCTGTCTTTGGTCGAGGTCAGGTGAGCACTTATATCCTTGCAGGCCTCGGCGACAGCGCACAGGCAATCCTCGATATTGCGCAAGAACTGATTGGTATTGGCGTCTATCCATTCGTGGTCCCGTTCGTTCCCATCAGCGGAACACCGCTTGAAGATCATCCAGCTCCAACTCCGGAATTCATGAAATCGATACTTGCACCGATTGGGGCGATGCTGCGCGACGCCAACATGCGCTCCGCCGACATCAAGGCTGGCTGCGGCAAGTGTGGCGCCTGTTCGTCGCTGTCTTCGTACGAGGCATAGCCATGTTCTGTGAAGACAACTACCGCGACGATGTCCAGTTGGCGTTCTCGCCAAACGAATACCGGATCAAGTGGGCCACGTTGCCATGGGAGATTGAGCAGGCGCATAAACTCCGGCGAGAAGTCTTCTGTATCGAACAAGGTATTTTTGTGGGCGACGATCGGGACGAAGTGGACGCGCGCGCACAGTTGCTTGTCGCGGTTAGCTGTGTAGCGGGGCTGCCCGAGCAGGTCGTGGGTACGGTTCGCATTCACGAGACAGGCCCGCGCGAATGGCTCGGATCCCGGCTCGGGGTCCATGCCGCCTTCCGCCGTCACGGGAAAATCGGGTCTACGCTAATTCGCCTTGCTGTCACGAGCGCTCACGCATTGGGTTGTGATCGGTTTCTGGCGCACGTTCAAAGTCAGAACGTACCGCTTTTCCGCCGGCTGCGGTGGGACGTTCTGGGCGAAGAGACCTTGCTCGGTCGCCCGCATCATTTGATGCAGGCTCAGCTCGATCACTACCCGCCCTGCGTCACTCCTCAGTCGGGCTTCGTCGTTCGGGCTGGGGTGCCGCGATGAGTGTCGCTTCAATAGCCGAGCGCCTGCGAGCCAGCCGTGGCTTTGCCCACAAGAACGACATTTCCGATGTCGTAGCTTTGCTGTCTGCGAATATGCCGGGAGGCCGCGACGATCTGGCACTGGCGGTTGCTGTGGGTGATGACTGTGCGGCGATTCCCGATGGCGACGGCTATCTGCTGTTTGCAATCGAAGGCCTTGTTAGCGACTTCGTCAGCACGATGCCCTGGTTCGCTGGTTATAGCGGAGTGATGGTGAATGTGAGCGACGTGTACGCCATGGGTGGTCGTCCAATCGCCGTCGTGGATGCTCTATGGAGTCGTGGGATCGAAGGCGCGAACGAGGTAATAGCAGGAATGGCGGCGGCGTCTGTGGCGTACGGCGTGCCTTTGATTGGCGGACACAGCAACACTCGCTCTGAGGAAGCGCAACTTGCGGTCGCAATCCTGGGTCGTGCGAAGAAGCTCCTGACGAGCTTCAATGCGCGACCCGGAGACCGTTTGCTCATGGTTGCAGATTTGCGCGGCGGATTTGAAGATCCTTACCCTTTCTGGAATGCGTCGGTGAAAGCGCCTCCCAACCGACTGAGAGGGGATCTTGAAGTTTTGCCGGAACTTGCAGAATCGGGCATGTGCGACGCCGCCAAGGACATAAGCATGGCAGGTGCGCTAGGTACCGCAATGATGCTTCTTGAATGTTCTTCGGTTGGGGCCACCATTGATCTGAATAGCATTCCTCGACCAGCCGATGTGGATTTTTTCCGATGGCTCACGGCTTTTCCGAGCTACGGATTTATCTTGTCCGTTCGGGAAGGCAACGTTGACGCGGTAATCCAGAGCTTCAAGGAGAGGTCGCTGGATTGCTCAGTCATCGGGACTGTTGACGCCTCCAAGCGGGTAGTGATCACACAGGACGGCGATTCGGGTCTACTTTGGGACTTCAGTGACAAACCTTTTATCGGCCCCGGACATCGGAGTGCGGCATGACTTCAACCCGCACGCTTCGCATTGGGCTGCTGACCCACTCCGTCAATCCTCGTGGTGCGGTTGTACACACCCTTGAACTCGGAAAGGCACTTGTCGAAGCTGGGCTCGACGTGACAATTTTTGCGCCGGCGCAGGAGGGTGAAAGAATGTTTCGCCCTTCGAGCTGCCGAGTTGTTCTCGCGGCCGTTGATGAAGCACCGATCAATACCATTGACATGGTCGATGGGCGAATTCGTGCGTTAAAGCGAGTCCTGCGCTCAAATGGCGCCGGCGAATTTGACATCCTGCATGCGCAAGACAGCATTAGTGGCAACGCATTGGCAGAGATGAAGCAAAGCCGCGAGATTCGCGGATTTTTTCGCACTGTGCGCCATCTTGATCAATTTCCCGAGCCGAAACTCTCCTTCTGGCCGCGACGCGCCTGGAAGGACGCCGGCAGGGTTCTTTGCGCGAGCGAAACATGGACGCGACGGATGCAAGGTTCGACTTCGTACACGCGGTTCCCGCGCTGATCGACCGGTTCAGCCGGTCAGTGCACGCCGACATTCTCAACTTTATGAGCAATGGCTGGCCACGCAGTCAATTGCCAATCAATGAGGTTTGCTATGCCAGTCATGCATTTCAAGGTTCGGTGGCCGGATGGTCAGGAAATAGATTGCTACTCGCCGTCGGTGATCGTGAGCGAGTTCTTCACTCCTGGAACTCACTACCCCGTTCGGGATTTTGTGTCGCGCTCAAAAGAAGCCCTCAACATCGCATCGGAGCGCGTGCGAGAAAAGTATGGATTCGCCTGTTCCGCAGCCATGGACCAGCTGGCACAAATCGAGGAACTGGCGGAGCGCTTCACGGACGATAGCGCAACTGTCACCGTGCTCGAACTTCGTTGACTGGCGATCTGCGCCCACAGGACGGAGCGTTCTCCTTCATTCACCGCATCTATCAAAGGCAGACAGAAAATGTCCCTCTCAAACGTCACAGTGAACCAACCGAACATCGAGCCGGGCCATTACAGCGTAATCGTGGTCGGCGGTGGCCAGGCCGGCTTGTCTGTGAGCTATTACCTGAAACAGGCGGGGATCGACCACGCCGTCGTCGAGAAAAAGACGGTGACACATACCTGGCGCAGTCAAAGGTGGGATGCCTTCTGCCTTGTGACGCCCAACTGGCAATGTGCTCTGCCCGGGCATCCCTATAGCGGGCCGGACCCGCATGGC
>NZ_JAXDPY010000563.1:0-7376 GCF_034668105.1 Paraburkholderia sp.
GCGGTGGCTGCGCCGGCCACGCAGTTGCTCGACGTGACGAACGGATAGGTGCCGTGGTCGATGTCGAGCAGCGTGCCTTGCGCGCCTTCGAACAGCAGATTGTTGCCTGCCGCGTTTTCGTCGTACAGACGGCGCGACACGTCGGTCACCATCGGCTTCAGACGGTCGGCATAGCTCAGCATCGTGTCGAGCGTTTGCTGGAAATCGACCGCCGCGACGCCCAGGTATTGCGTCAGCACGAAGTTGTGGTAGTCGAGGTTTTCACGCAGACGTTCGGCGAAAGTTTCCGGCTCGAACAGGTCCTGCACGCGCAAACCGCGGCGCGCCACCTTGTCTTCGTAAGCCGGGCCAATGCCGCGGCCGGTGGTGCCGATCTTGCTCGCGCCACGGCGCGCTTCGCGGCCCTGGTCGATGGCAATGTGGTACGGCAGGATCAGGGTGGTGGCTTCGGAAATGAAGAGGCGATTCTGAACATCGACCCCGGCGGCTTCGAGCTCGCCAATTTCCTTGAACAACGCTTCCGGCGACAACACGACGCCATTGCCGATGTAGCACGCGACGCCAGGATGCATGATGCCCGACGGAATCAGACGCAAGATGGTTTTCTTGCCGCCGATGATAAGCGTGTGACCGGCATTGTGACCGCCCTGGAAGCGAACGACGCCTTGAGCGTGGTCCGTCAGCCAGTCGACGATCTTGCCCTTGCCTTCATCACCCCACTGGGTCCCCACGACGACGACGTTGCGCCCGGGGTTCACATTCACTGCGCTGGCAGACATGTTGTTTCGTAAGCTGGTTAAAAACGTATTCTACCTATGTTCGCGGAACCTTCCGAATTTTTCCGTTTCCGCTCAACGGTATGCACGTTATGGTGGGACTATCGAAAATAGCGCGGCGGATGGCCGCGCCGGATCTGGCGACGCTTTGGACGCCTTCTGAAATGCCTTCGGGACGGCCCCTCAGGCGATCGATCGGCTCGCGCTCAGGGACGCGGTTCGACAACCCATGTGCCGTTGCGCTCGACCAACACGCGGTCGCAGGCGAACTCGTCGAGATCGTGCTCGTGCCCCGGCAGTGCCTGAATCACGACTTCGCCGGCGTCACGCAATGCGGCGACGCTCACGCGCAGCGCCTCATCATGCTGCCACGGCGCGAGAATCGCGCTGCTGCGGGCTTCGACCGGGGAAATACGCGCCACTTCACGCAGATCGAGCGAAAAGCCCGTGGCCGCGCGCGCACGACCGTAGGCCTGGCCGACGTGGTCGTAACGGCCGCCGCGCGCAACCGCATTCGGCACGCCGTCGACATACGCCGAAAACATCACACCGCTGTGGTACGCATAGCCGCGCAAATCGGCCAGATCGATCATCACCTCGGCGCCATCGACCTGGTTTGCGAGGAACGCGAGGTCGTCGAGCGCGCGGGCGATGGCCGGTGCGTTCGGCAGACGCGCACGGGCTTCGTCGAGCACCGACGCGTCGCCGTACAGCGTGGGGAGCGAGCGCAACGCGTCCCGCGTGACCGGCGTGAGATTGGCCGTCAATTCGATGAGGCGCGGCACATCCTTGCCGGCCAATGCGTCGTAAAGCGCTTGACCCAATTCGGCAGCGGCGGGCTCCGCTTCGATCAGCGCGGCGAGCACACCGGCATGACACAAATCGAGCCGCACTTTCGCGAGGCCCGCGAGACGCAGCGCATCGAGCATCAACTGCTGGATTTCCAGATCCGCTTCGAGACCCGCGTGACCATAGATCTCGGCGCCGATCTGGATCTGCTCACGCGTGGCATGCAGCCCGCGCGGACGCGTGTGCGCGACATTGCCGGCATAGCAAAGACGCGTCACGCCCTGGCGGTTCAGCAGGTGCGCATCGATTCGCGCGACCTGCGGCGTAATGTCCGCGCGCAGACCGAGCGTGCGGCCGGACAACTGATCGACGAGCTTGAAAGTGCGCAGATTCAGATCGTGCCCGCCGCCGGTAAGCAGCGACTCGAGGTACTCGAGCAGCGGCGGCATCACCATCTCGTAGCCGTACGAGCGGAAACGGTCCAGCAAATGGCGCCGCAACTCTTCGATCTTGCGGGCTTCCGACGGCAGCACGTCGGCAATATTCTCGGGAAGTAACCAGGTCGACATCGATACAGTCCTACGACGTTGAACACGGCGGCTGGGTGCGCCGGTAAGTGAGTGTGAATGGCGGGCGGCGGCGCTATTTTGGCGGCTGTCGCGGGCATCGGAACCGCCCTTCGGGCCTTTGTTCGTTCAGCCGGCCTTGGCCCGTGCCGCTGGGCTCGTGGTTGCCACGCATATCGCCATCAAGGCAACGGCGCGCGGCGATGGGCGCCGCCCAGCGCCCTTTCAAGTCACGATAAACAGCAGAATCAATCCGAGCACCATCACGATCAGGCCGCCGATGCGAATCTGATGTGGCGGCCGTTCCGCTATTTTACGGAACGTCTCACGCCAGGCACTCGGAAAAACGAAGGGAAACATCCCTTCGATAATCAGCATCAATGCGATCGCGAGCAGTAACGAGCCGGCTATGTCCATGCGAATCAAGGGCCGCGATGCGGATGCCGCGGCGTTCCGGTTATTGGTGTTTGCGCGGTGCCGCGGAAGCGTCCGGCGCAGCGCCGCCGGTCGGACTACGCATGAAGCGGAAGAACTCGCTGCTCGGGTCGACCACGATCACGTCGCCCGGCTTGAAGATGTTCTTGTACGCCTGCATGCTTTGATAAAACTCGTAGAACTGCGGATCGCTGCCATAGGCCTCGGCGGCGATTTCCGCCGCCTTGGCATCGCCCTCGCCCTTGATGGTCTGCGCCTGACGATAGCCGTCCGCGAGAATCGCCTGTTGCTGGCCGACCGCGTCCGCCTTGATCTGGTCGGCCTCGGCCGTGCCCTTCGCGCGTTCGTCGGCCGCGGCCTGCTGGCGCGCGGCGATCATCCGCTTGTAGACCGAGTCGGCCATCGCCGCCGGGAAATCGACGCGTGTCAGTTGCAGGTCGACCACGGCAACGCCCAGCGATGCCGCGGCTTTGTCCATCGTGCCGCGTGCTTCGTCGGCAACGGTTTGCTGCTTCGCGAGCGCATCGGTCAGCGTGACCTTGCCGAACGCGTCGCCAAGCGCGCTGCGAGACAGCAACGCCAGACGGTCCGCCAGGCTTTGCACGTCGCCCCGGGTCTCGGCGAGCAGCTTCAGCGGATCGGTCACACGATATTTGATGACCGGGTTGACCAGCAGATCGCTCTTGTCCGACGTGACATAGCGATCTTCATCCGGCGCATCGAGCGACTGAATGCGGCTGTCCACCAGCGTGACCGTTTGCAGCGGCGGCGGCAGCTTCACATGCAGACCGGGGCCGAGCAATACGGGCGCGGTGTCGCCATGCGATGACAGCACGGCCATGTGCCGCTGATCGACTACGAATACCATCGACGATGCGGCGAACAGGACGATGACGACAGCAACGACGAGCGCAATGATCTTGTTCATGATGTGCGCTCCTTATTGAACGTTGTCTTCGCGCATACGGCTGCGGAAGGAGTCGCGTGAACGCAATGCGTCGCTGCTGGCTGCAGCCTGGCTGGCAGGCGTTGCAACCGCGGCAGGTGCGGACGCGGCGGCAGCGGGTGCCGTAGCAGAGGGCGCGGCGGCGCTGCTCGTGGCTGGCGGCACGGCAGCACCCGACGCAGCGGCAGCACCTGAAGCGGCCGCGGCAGCGTCGGCAACGCGCTGGCGCGTCTGCTCGACCAGCTTGTCGAGCGGCAGATACAGCACGTTGTTGCCGCTCTTGCCGTCCACAAACACCTTGGTCGTATTCGAATAGATCCGCTGCATGGTATCCATGTACATGCGCTCGCGAATCACAGCGGGCGCTTTCGAGTACTGCGCATAGACCTGCTTGAAGCGATCAGCGTCGCCTTGCGCCTCTGCCACGGTCTTGTCGCTATACGTTTTCGCTTCATCGATCCGGCGTGCGACGTCGGCCTGCGCGCGCGGCAGCAGATCGGCGGCATAGGCCTGCGCGTCACGTTTGGCGCGCTCGTTGTCCTGACGCACTTTGGCCGCGTCGTCGAAAGCGGCTTGCACCCGATCGGGCACCTGCACGCCCTGAATCGTCACACCGGTCACAGCGAGTCCCGACTGGTATTCATCCAGGGATTGCTGGATCGACGCCACCAGTTGCTGGCGAATTGTTTCGCGATCCTGATAGAGGATGTCGTTCGTGCTGCGCGCACCGACGATGCTACGCACCGCCGCCTGCGCGGCCTGCATCACGCTCTGATCGGGATCGACGCTGCGGAACAGATAATCGGTCGGCTTGCTCACCTGATACTGCACGGCAAAGCGTACGTCGACGATATCGGCGTCGTGCGTGAGCATCGACGCGTCTTTCACATTGGCGAGGCGCACCACATTGTTGCGGCCGATCTCCACCTGGCGGATCTGGCCGATATTGACGAGCTCATGCGCCTCGAAAGGATACGGCAGGCGCCAATGCACACCCTGCCCCGCGGTATAGCGATACTTGCCAAACTGCATCACGACCCCGGCCTGGCCATCTTGCACGACGAACACGCCACTGCCGAGATAGATCGCAACCAACACGCCGATCACGATGCCCATGCCGATGCGCGCGCCGCGACCGTTATCCGGACGGCCACCACCCGCACCGCCGCCCTTGCGGCCGAATACCCGGCTCAAACGGCGGTTGAAATCCCGCCACATCTCGTCGAGATCGGGCGGCCCCTCACCGTCTTTGGTGGGCGGACGCTTGGGTTCGTTGGGTCGTTGGCGCTCGCCATTACCGTCGCCCCGGCCCCAGCGCGGATCGTTCAGTGACAGCATGGCGCGCATGCGCAGCCAGATACTCCGCTCGTTGTAATCGTTCACCTGTGTTCGTTCACCAGAGTAGACAGCGGGTCAGTGCAATTGGAGCGGGTCAGTGCCCGAGTTCTGTGACCTTGTGGTCGTCGCGCGGTGCTGCCGACCGGTCTTCTTCCGACTGATCGAACAATGTATCGGGAAGAGATTCGGCAGTAGCGATTTCAGCGATGGCAGCGCGCAATGTATCCAGCCCTTGTCCCGTGCGCGCGCTCAAAAAGACGCGCGAAATATTACCATACTCATCCCGCTCGACCGCGTCGCCACGGGCCGCCAACTCCGGCACGGCGTCGATCTTGTTGAACACCAGCACCTGGCGGATGGTGTCCGCACCGATTGCGTGCAACACCTCGTTCACCTGATCGATCTGATCGAGGCGTACGGCGCTCGACGCGTCGACCACATGCAGCAGCAGGTCGGCGTGAATGGTTTCCTCGAGCGTGGCGCGGAAAGCCGCTACCAGTTGGTGAGGCAGTTCACGGATGAAACCGACCGTGTCCGACACCACCACCTGGCCGGCTTCGTCGCCGAGATAGACACGGCGGGACGTGGTGTCCAGCGTGGCGAACAGTTGGTCGGCGGCATACGCCTGGGCCTTGGTCAGCGCATTGAAAAGCGTGGATTTGCCCGCGTTCGTATAGCCGACGAGCGACACGGACATGGTCTGGTTACGGCTGCGCGCGCGGCGCTGCGTGCCATGCTGACGGCGCAGCTTTTCGAGCCGGGTCTTCAGCGCCTTGATGCGTTCGCCGATCAAACGGCGGTCAGTTTCGAGCTGCGTTTCGCCTGGGCCCCGCAAACCGATACCGCCTTTCTGCCGTTCGAGGTGGGTCCATGCGCGGATTAGCCGCGTCGACAGATACTGCAACTGCGCGAGCTCCACCTGCAGCTTGCCTTCATGGCTGCGGGCGCGTTGCGCAAAAATATCGAGAATGAGGCTGGTGCGATCGATCACGCGGCGGTTAAGCGCCTGCTCCAGATTGCGCTGCTGCGCAGGGGCCAGAGCGTGATTGAAAATGACGAGTTCGATGTCGTTCGCCTCACACGCAAGACGCAGTTCTTCGGCCTTACCGCTGCCGACGAACATCTTGGCATCGGGACTGGACCGGCGCCCCGTGAGGGTGACTAAGGGATTCGCGCCCGCGCTTTGCGCGAGCAGGCTGAGTTCTTCGAGACTGGCTTCGAAATCGATCTTACCGAAGTCGATGCCGACAAGCGCTGCATTGATCAAATTGGAGGGTATCAAAATAAGGCGGCCGGGAGTAATCGCCAACGGGCGACGCTGCGCCGGCCGCGGACGGGGGTTAGGACTGTTCGGAATCCGGGTGGAAATTCACCGGACGGGCAGGCACGACCGTAGAAATTGCGTGCTTGTAGACCATCTGAGTGACCGTGTTCCGGAGCAACACGACGTACTGGTCGAACGATTCGATGTTCCCTTGAAGCTTGATGCCGTTGACCAGGTAGATCGACACCGGCACATGCTCTTTACGCAGTGCGTTCAAAAACGGGTCTTGTAACAATTGCCCTTTGTTGCTCATAGCAAACTCCGTATTTTTTTGCAGGTTGACTGAATTGACGACGAAGAAAAAGAGATCCGCCGTCAACCGCTACACTATAGCCGATTTTCATTTCTGCGCGCCGGCCCGGCCTGGCGGCCAAACCCAGCACACACGCGGTTTTCAGCCTGGCTTCAGCCTTTGTCCGCGTAAGGGTTCGTCGACGATCTGAACTCTATGCGCAATGGAGTCCCAGTCAGCTTGAAAGTTTCCCTGAAGCGGTTTTCGAGGTAGCGTTTGTACGTTTCGGTGATCGCGTCGAGCGCGTTACCGTGAATCACGATGATCGGCGGATTCTGTCCGCCCTGGTGCGCGTAACGCAGTTTCGGACGCACCGGACCACGGCGGCGCGGCTGCTGGAATTCGACGGCATCGATAAGCGCGCGCGTCAGCTTCGGCGTCGGCAGCTTGGCCATGGCCGCCGCGTAAGCGTCGTCGACCGAACGCATCAGCGGACCAATTCCGGTTTTTTCCGCGGCGGAAATGAAATGGAATTTGGCGAAGTCGAGAAATTTTAGTTTGCGCTCGAGGTCCGCCTTCGTGCGTTCGCGCACATGCGGATCGAGACCGTCCCACTTGTTCACGCCCACTACCAGCGCACGGCCCTGCTCCACCACGAAGCCGGCGATGTGCGCGTCCTGCTCCGAGATGTCCTGGCGCGCGTCGAGCAGCAGGATCACGACGTTCGCGTCCGAAATCGACTGCAGCGTTTTCACCACCGAGAATTTCTCGATCGCCTCGAACACCTTGCCGCGGCGACGCAAACCCGCCGTGTCGATCAGCGTGTACGGCTTGCCCTGACGTTCGAAATCGACGTAGATCGAATCGCGCGTCGTTCCCGGCATGTCGAATGCGATCACGCGCTCTTCGCCGACCAGCGCGTTGATCAACGTCGACTTGCCGACGTTCGGCCGGCCGACGATCGCGATCT
>NZ_JAXDPY010000564.1:0-3159 GCF_034668105.1 Paraburkholderia sp.
TGTTCCTGAGTCATGGCGGACTCCTTGCGGTTTGCTGTTTGCATTGTCGCTCCGGGCTACGCCCTTCGCGCCAGCGCAAACAGCACGAGAAACCGACCACTGTCAGATTTAGTCTAGTTCAATACAAATTAGCGGGGTGAGCCGCTTTCTTTTGCCTACTTTTCTTTGCGGCAGGCAAAGAAAAGTAGGTGCCTGCCCCGCACAGGGGCGACGCTAATACACCAATAACAAAGCAAGGAAAGGCCAACGCCGTAGGCAAACAGACAAACAGACAAACAAGCATGAGCAGCCAACCCCAACCTTAATTGTTAATTCCGACTAGCAATAGCCCGCCGCCCATTATCAACCCCTAAAGAAGAGGAAGAGGAGGAGGAAGGCGAAGAGGACGAGGAAGCAGAATCCGCCGTCTGCGAAGACCCCCTCCCCCATACAACGGAGTTATCAACCGCATATAACCGGCAGGGCGCCGAACTCTGCTTCTGGCAATTAGCAATGGCAACCGACATCGGATTATCACCGCCTTCAGCCCACGACCAGGCACCCGAATCCGACACAGCAAAAGCCCGGCTAGGATACTGGTGCAAAAAATTCCGATACCCGTTGCGGCCCGCTTCATCCACAAACGGCACTGAGTCGACCGCATCGACAGCAGCAAACCCACTCGCCTTCGGCGCCGAAGGATCAGCGACCCGGTATTGCACGCCGGTAGGCATCCCCGCCTGAGCAAGGAACGCCTCGACCGCTGGCCACCACACATGTACGCCGTCGCGATCGCCCACGAGCCGATGCGCGTCATTCTTGTAGTTGCCGAAATCCACCATCTTCGCGCTCGCGCCGTGCGCGGCATACGCGGCAAACATGCCGGCCACCAGGGGCGGAGTCCACACTGAATCGTTATCCCCATACAGCCACAGCGACGGCACCCTGGTTTTCTCGCCATACGTGCCGAATGCGCGCGTCAGATTGGCCTGCCAGTCGGTGCACGCGTCCTGCCGCAAACCGCCCGAAAAATTGATCAAGGCCCGCACGCCCGGTGCAGCCTCGGGGCCGTACGCCATCGTCGCAAGGCCGCCGTGCGACGTGCCGGCGACCACGATGTGAGTCGCGTCCACGTACGGCTGCTTCGACATGAAATCGATCGTCGCGGCCACGTCGCCAGCCTGGCCGACGCCGTTACGTGCAACGTCGCAACCATCCTGCTGATAAGTGCCGTCGGAATGGCCGAAGCCCTGGCGGTTCGGCGCCACCACCACGTAGCCGCGGCGCACGAATTCGCGCGCGAACGGCATCGGGTCGCTGCGCTCCTGCGTGCGCGGGTCGCCTGGAATCTTGCCGTGGTTGAAAACGATCATCGGAAACGGACCTGGGCCGTCCGGTTTGTAGATCGTCGTTTCGAGCGTGACCGTCCCGGCAGCGTCGACCGGCACGCGGATGATCTGTTCGTTGAGGCCGGCGCTGGGGAGATAGACGTCGTCGTCGAGCGCGATGCGCGGCACCTGTGCGCGAGCGAGAGGCCCCGCCTGGGTGTCGGCGAGCGGGTCGGCATGCGCGAGTGCGACAGCGCATATCGCCGTTGCACACGTCACCGCACACTTCGTCAGAACCTTGCTGAACACCATTGACGCACCTGCCTCCAAAACCTGCCCTGAACAGCGTGATGCCTTGTGTGTCGAATGTCATTTCTGACAACTGCCTTTCGGCGGTGTTTCGACACACAAAAACACACTCGCGTACGGAGTGCGCCAGGCGCACGCACGCTAATCGAGATCGCACGGGATGAACCCAAACGGCCGACGCGACCCCACGCGCCGATGATGAACGCCACATCTGCTGCCCGGAACCGCTGTCGACCCCTTACTGAAGGCTATCGGCAGGGCGCCTGCGCATTTGCGGAAGCGGTATGGACCAGTTCTCGCAACGTGACGTCATGAACCTACGGCCTCATCCTGGCACGACAATTTTGTTTTGTGCAATCAAGGAGAACCCGCGACGAGGAAATCGCCGTAGGTGAAGCACACCCTATTTGCCCGCCGGAAGGCGGCATAACGCCCGTCGCGCAGTGCTTGGCTGCACGAAGTAACATGTCGCAACACGCGCGCTTGTGGTGTCGAGCCGACACGAAAAAAAGCCCTCGTTTGAGGGCCATATGTAGTCACGGCGCGATCGGCGTCGCTGCGTCGCTGCGTTGTGTAAGGCTTTGAAAGGCTTGGGTTATTCGCTCACGTCGCCATCGACATAGCGCCAGCGTCCGTCTTCGCCTCGTACGAAGCGGCTCAACTCGTGCAGCCGGTGGGCGCGGCCGCCTGCCTTGTATCGTGCGACGAATTCGACCGTGGCATGAGCGGCGTCGATTTCGACGAAGGCCTTGATCTGCAGTCCGAGCCAACGCGGCGCGTCGGGAGCCGCAGGGTCGGCGTCGAGATCCATGGGGCAGGTGTGCGGCGCCCAGGTGGCGCGCAAATAATTGGTTGCACCGACAACATATGCGCTGTAACGCGAGCGCATCAGTTCGAGCGCACGCGGCGCCGTTTCAGCGCCGTCGATATAGCGCCCACAGCATTGTTCGAAACGCGGTGCTTTGGCGCCATTACGTTGATCAGGCGCGGCGCCGCCGCAGGGGCACTCGGAGAGTCGTTGCGTTGACAACAGTTGCTTATTCATCAGACTTTCAGCCGAGGCCGCGCGCGATCAAAATTTTCTGGATGTCGCTGGTGCCTTCGTAAATCTGGCACACGCGGACATCGCGGTAGATGCGTTCGACAGGGAAGTCGCTCAGATAGCCGTAGCCGCCATGAATCTGCAAGGCTGCCGAGCAGATGCGCTCCGCGGCTTCAGACGCGAACAGCTTGGCCATCGCGGCTTCCGTCAGGCAGGGCTGGCCGGCGTCTTTCAGTGAGGCCGCGTGCCAGATCAGCTGACGCGCCGCTTCGAGTTGGGTTGCCATATCGGCGAGGCGGAACTGCACGGCCTGGTGCGAAAACAGCGGCTGGCCGAAACTCTCGCGTTCCCTGGCATAGGCCAATGCCGCCTCGAACGCGGCGCGCGCCATGCCGACGCTTTGCGCCGCGATTCCGATGCGGCCGCCTTCGAGCCCCGATAGCGCAATCCGATAGCCTTCGCCTTCCGCGCCAATCAGATTCGCGGCCGGCACGCGGCAAT
>NZ_JAXDPY010000565.1:0-4590 GCF_034668105.1 Paraburkholderia sp.
CAACAAGCTGGTCACGGCCTATAACGACATCATGCAGATGTCGGTGTAACCGCGAGTCAAAGCGATTCCGGCGGCAGGGCTGTTGCGCCCGTCCGAGCCGATGCGCCCCATTTGCAATGCCGTGCGGCTGCACGGCAGGCCAGTCCGTCCGGCGCGCCCTTGCGGCGCTCGGTGGCAGGCGGCCTGCCTCGTTCAGCGCGATATCGCCCCCGTCGGCCCGTCATCCTCCTTACATCGGCCTAAAGCTTTCCCGCTGCCTATCCGATAACCAGATACAGGCAGAGATTGTGGTGCGGCAACGCATCCGGATCGCGTGTCACGACAACTGAAGTGCCAGAGAGGAGGAGCGCCGATGTTTTCCCCAGAACACTCCGGAGCCGATGCGTACACGCGCGTCGGCGTCGAGACGGGGGTGATGGGCGCGAGTCCGCATCGTCTGATCGTGATGTCGGATCAGGGCGCCCGGCGAGCAATCGCGCAAGCGCGCACGCATCTTCAGACGGGTAGTGTGCCGGCTCGAGGCGAGGCGATCGGCAAGACGATTCAGATCGTCGAAAGCGGGCTGCAGCAGTCGCTCAAGCTTGAAGCGGGCGGCGAGATTGCAGAGCGGTTGAACGCGCTATATAGCTATATGCCGCGCCGGCTGCTCGAAGCCAACATAAAACAGAGCGAGGCGATGCTGGCAAAAGTGGACGGCCTGCTGGCAACGCTCGAAGAAGCATGGATCGGCATTGCCCCCGAGATCGCGCGGATGGCAACCCAGCCGGCCGCGGAAAGCATGAGATGACATCGAACGCAGAATATTTCGCCCGCTACGAGGCGATTGCAGCGATTTCCCGCCGCATGCTGACAGCTGCCCGGCGCGCCCTGTGGAACGATCTGGTCGACTTGCAGGAGGAATATCGGCATCTGGTGGAAGCGTTGAGAGACGCCGAAACCGGCGTCAAGCTGGACGATGCGGAGCGCTTGCGCAAATACGCCCTGATCTGTCAGATCCTGGCCGACGACGCCGCGATCCGCGATCTGGCCAATCCGCGCATGGCCAATCTGTCGGCGCTGTTCGCCGGACGGCCGACTCGTGTGCTCAAGGAACTGTACGGGGTGCGCTGAGTTTATCGGCGGGGAGTCTGCCCGAGGGTAGGTAAGCGCGTTGCCGCCATTGTGACGAAGGAATGGGTATGAACGGAATCGACACGGTCGTCAGTTCGTTGCTCGCGAACCGGGTCGACAGTCTGCTCAATCTCGCGGCGGGCAGCGCGACCGCCTCGCAGACCGGTGCGGCGGGCGTCGATAGCGCGCCTGTCACTGTCACGCCTCTCACGCCCCTCGCCGCTCCGCCGGCTTCCGCGCAAACCGCGCTGTCCGCCGTCGCGTTGGCGCTCAACGCGATCATCAACTCGGGCGGCGAGGCAACCCCGGCGGTGCTCGGCCAGGTACCCATCTGGCCCGCCGCGCCGGCGCTGGATGTCGAGGCCGGCGGCTTGCCGCTGTTCGACACGCCCGCTGCTTCATCCACGAATCCGAATGCCGCCGCGACGACGGCCACCGCCAATGTGATGGCGGCCCAGGTGCCGGTCGCGGCGCTCGCGGCCGCGCTCGAACAGACGGTAGCTGTTAGCGGTCTGTTCTACGAATCTCATCTTGCACAATGGCTGGCAGGGCAGCGGCCGCCCGCCGCGCTCGCTGACGAGGCGCAAAACAAGCTGGTCGCGGCCGCGACGCAATTGCCGCTCGACTGGGCGAACGACGCCGATCAGGCTTCTTCGTCCAATGCGGCGCCCCGTCAGGGCACGGGTACGGGTGGGAGCCCCAACGGCCCGGCCAATGGCGCGCCAGCCCGTGCGATGCCGTCGATCCTGACCGCGCAGGCCGCGCTTTTCGTCGCGGGCGAGCTGCTGGCGAGTTCTCTGCCCGATCTGAACGGGCAGCCGGCGCACTCGAGCGCGCACAGCGCCGCGGCGCAACTGGCCGGGGACGGGTCGTCGCAAAACTCGCAATCGATGGCAGCGGCGGTTCATCCCGAGACGATTCCCCTCGTGCGTCAGCAACTCGATCTGCTTGCCACTGGGCAGTTTCGCTGGACCGGCGAAGCATGGCCGGGCGCCAAGCTCGACTGGACCATTGAGCAGGAGGGCGACGAGTGGGACCGCAGCGGCGGCGGCACGGCAAGCGAGGAGGATCAACCCTGGCGCACGCGCCTCACGCTTTCTTTGCCGGCGCTCGGCACCGTCGATGCCGACCTGACGCTGACGGGCTCGCGGCTGGTGGCGCGCGTGCAGGCGAGTCCGGCCGGCGCGGCGCGGCTGGCGATGCAGGGCGAGAGCTTCCGGCAACGGCTCGCCGCTGCGGGCATCGAACTGAATGGATTGACGATTCGTGAAATCGGCGGTGGCGCGCCGGCTTCCGCGGCGGGCGCTGCGGGGGCGACCGCGCAAGCGGCGGCGTCGGCCTATGCGCGCTCGGCGGCGGCTGCGGCCGCTGACAAGGTGCCGGCGGGGCGCCGCGATACGCGTGCCGGTAGCCCAGGCGCCGCGCCGCTCGACAATTTCGACTGGGATATGTGATGAGCCGCAAACACCGCCGCAGCGCGGCCGCGCTCGTCTACGACGCACACGGCAGCGATCCCGCACCGCGCGTGATCGCCAAAGGCTACGGCATGCTGGCCGAGATGATCGTGCAACGCGCCAAGGAGGCCGGCATGTATGTGCACGAGGCGCCGGAGATGGTCTCGCTGCTGATGCAGGTCGATCTCGATACGCGGATTCCGCCGCAGCTTTATCAGGCGGTGGCGGAGTTGCTCGCGTGGCTGCATCGGCTGGAAAGCGGTGCCGAGCATGAGCCGGAAGGTGGTGCGGCCGGTGTTGAGGACGTCATCGATGTGGTCGCGACGGATATAACGGATGTTTCTGGCGGCGCGGCCGGGCGTTGAGAGTGTCTGTCGCGCGGTTGGCGGTCGCGCGGATGGCCGCCGCACGGATGGCCGCCGCACGGATGCCCGCCGCACGGCCGGCCGGCCACCCCACGGATGCACGCCGCATCAAAACCGCATCATCAGCTTCAGCAGCGCATTCACCCGTTTGCCGTACGGCGGCGAAATCCACCCACGCGCGTTCAGGCGTGCCTGCGTCAGCACCGGCTTCATCTTCGAGAAGGTGACGAAGCCTTCGTAGCCGTGGTACGCCCCCATCCCGCTGGCCCCGACACCGCCGAACGGCAGACTTTCGCACGCCAGATGCATCAACGTCTCGTTGACCGCCATGCCGCCCGCGATGGTTTCGCGCGTGACACGCTCGATGGTGGCGGTGTCGTCGGCGTAGAGATACAGCGCGAGCGGACGCGGACGCGCGTTGACCCACGCGATCGCGTCGTCGAGTGTGTCGTAGGAGACGATCGGCAGCAGCGGGCCGAAGATCTCCTCCTGCATCAGCGCGCTTTCATCCGGCGCATTCGTGACGGCGATCAGCGGGAAGCGACGGCTTGCCTCGGTCGGCGTGCTGTCCGTGAGCCCGTGCAGTTGCGCGCCGAGAGCCTGCGCTTCGTCGGCAAGACGTTGCAGCCGCGCGAAGTGCCGCGCCGAGATGATCGACGTGTAATCGAGGTTGTGCGCAAAGTCGGGGTACATCTTCGCCATCCGCGCGCGCGCCCGTTCGATGAACGCCTGCTCCTTGCCGCGCGGCACCAGCACGTAGTCCGGCGCGACACAGGTCTGGCCCGCGTTGAGCGTCTTGCCGGCGATGAGGTTATCCACCGCGTTGTCGAAGCGCGCATGCTGACCGATGATGGCCGGCGACTTGCCGCCAAGCTCCAGCGTGAGCGGCGTCAGATGTTCGGCGGCGGCGCGCATCACTTCATGGCCGACCCTGGTCGAGCCGGTGAACAGCAGATGGTCGAACGGTTGCGCGCTGAACGCGGCGGCCAATGCGGCGTCGCCGTTCACCACCGCGACGTGATCGCGTGCGAAGGTCTGGCCGATCAATTGCTCGAAGAGCGCCGCGGTGCACGGCGTCAGCTCCGACATCTTGATGATCGCGCGGTTGCCGGCCGTCAGCGCGCTGATCAGCGGACCGACGGCGAGTAGCACCGGATAGTTCCACGGCACGATGATGCCGACCACGCCGAGCGGCTGCGGCACGACTTTCGCGCGCGCCGGCATCAGCCATTTGTTGGTGCCGCGGCGTTGCGCTTTCATCCAGCGTTTGCCGTGCCGGAGCGCGGCGTCGATCTCACCCTTGATCAGCAGGAACTCGGCGAGCAGCACTTCCTGTTTCGCGCGATTGCCAAAGTCGGCGTTCATCGCGTCGGCCAGTGCGTCGCGGTTGTCGAGCATCACTTTGCGCAACGCTTTCAGATGCGCGGCGCGGTTTTCCCACGACGGATACGGCGCGCGCAAATAAGCATGGCGTTGCTCGCGCAGCAGCGCTTCGAGCGCGGCGACTTCCGGCAGATCGTTCTTCATAGGTGTCCACTCCCTGATGGATCGCGGTGCGCGTTGAATCGCGCTTATTGATGTGTTGTCGTGTCTTGCGACGGTCTTGCGAAAGGCTTTGCAAAAGCTCGGGCGGATTCGCCCGCTTCAAATCTGACATGCGG
>NZ_JAXDPY010000566.1:0-2727 GCF_034668105.1 Paraburkholderia sp.
GGCGGCGCCGAAGCCGGGTTCTTCGATCTGCTCAAGCGCCACGGCGTGCCTTTGTTGCCAAACACGGCCGGCTGCCTGACGGTCGGCGAGGCGGTGACGACCGCGCATATGGCGCGTGAAATCTTCGAAACCGACTGGATCAAGCTCGAGCTGATTGGCGACGACTACACGCTGCAGCCCGATCCCATCGGCTTGATCGAAGCGGCTGCACAACTGATCAAGGACGGCTTCAAGGTGCTGCCGTATTGCACCGAAGATCTCGTGATCGGTCGCCGTCTGCTCGATGCGGGCTGCGAAGCGCTGATGCCGTGGGGTGCGCCGATCGGCACCGGCAAGGGCGTGATCAATCCGTACGGCCTGCGCGTGTTGCGCGAACGGCTGCCCGATGTGCCGCTGATCGTCGACGCGGGTCTCGGCGTACCGTCGCATGCGGCACAAGTGATGGAATGGGGCTTCGACGGCGTGCTGCTGAACACCGCGGTATCGCAAGCCACGCATCCCGACGCGATGGCGCGCGCCTTTGCGCTCGGCGTCGAAGCGGGTCGCCAGGCTTTCCTGGCGGGGCCGATGGCCGAGCGCGAAAGCGCGCACGCGAGCACGCCGGTGGTCGGCATGCCGTTCTGGCATCAAGACGGGAGCGCCGCATGACGCAGACTTTGCCTTTGACCGGTCGCGAGCTCTTCTGGCCGCCCGCCGATGAACTCACCGAAGCCGCCGAGCGGATCCGCGCTCGCCTCGGCGAATGGCCGCCCACGCATGCGCCGTGGCGCATCTGTCTGACCGTGCCGGATGAGCCGAACGGCGGCGATCTGATCGTCGTCGCCGACGCGCAGCAGCACGGTGAGCAGGTGGCGCGCTGGCAGGTCCAGGGTGCCGGCGTGATCGTTGCCGCGGAGAACACGGCGACGCTGCATCTGGGCGGCGAGAAATACGCGCTGGAGGGCCATCTGGCGGAAGACTGGATTGCCGCGCTGGCGGCGTTTCTGGACTGTGGTTTCGATCCGCATGACGCGCTCGTGCTGGCGCTCGCGTGGCGCGACGGCGACGAAACCCGGGCGGACGACGCATTCCCGGCTGATATCGCACACTTTCCGCGCCTCACCGGTCTGCCGGCAGCGCCGGCGCAAGCGTTCGCGCGTTGTCCCGACCGGCTCGGCCTGTATCCGGTGCTGCCGACTGCCGAATGGGTCGAGAGAGTAGTGGGATTCGGCGTGAAAACGGTGCAGTTGCGTCGCAAGTCGGCCGAACCCGCGGACGAACTGAAGCGCGAGATCGCCCGCTGCGTCGCCGCGGGCCGCGCGCACGATGCCCAGGTTTTCATCAACGATCACTGGCGGGCCGCGCTGGAAGCGGGCGCCTACGGCGTCCACCTCGGCCAGGAAGACGTGCACACCGCCGATCTGTCGGCGCTTGCCACAGCCGGCATCCGGCTCGGTCTGTCGACGCACGGTTTCTACGAAATTCTGAAGGCGCTGCATTTCCGGCCCAGCTACATTGCATTGGGCGCGGTGTTCCCGACCACCACCAAGGTCATGCCGACCGCCCCGCAGGGCCTCAGGCGCCTCGCGCGCTATGTGCGCCTGCTCGACGGCGTCGTGCCGCTGGTGGCGATCGGCGGGATCGATCTGCAGGTGCTCCCCGACATACTGGCGACCGGCGTGGGCTGCGCGGCCGTGGTGCGCGCCGTGACCGAGGCCGCCGATCCGGCTGCCGCGGTTTCTGCGCTGCAACATGCGTTTACGCAATAATCGTCAAGTTGGGTAAAGGGACAGGGCGTCTCAAGGCAGCTTTTGCATGATGGCCCTATAATTCGGCCTTCCGTGTAAAAGGACTGTCAGTTTCGTGTCTTCCTCCCCCGAGACCCTACTCGAGCTGCGCGACGTCGACTTCGGTTATGGCGACCGGCTCGTCCTGTCGAACCTGAATCTGCGCTTCAGGCGCGGCCAGGTCGTCGCAGTCATGGGCGGCTCGGGTTGCGGCAAGACCACGGTGCTGCGCCTGATCGGCGGTCTGGTACGTGCACAGCGCGGCCAGGTCCTGTTTCAAGGCCAGGACATCGGCCAGCAGACGCGCGACGGCCTGTACGCGCTGCGCCGCAAGATGGGCATGCTGTTCCAGTTCGGCGCGTTGTTCACCGATATGTCGGTGTTCGAAAACGTCGCCTTCGCGCTGCGCGAGCACACCGATCTCCCCGAAGAACTGATCCGCGACCTCGTGTTGATGAAGCTCAACGCGGTCGGGTTGCGCGGCGCGCGCGCTCTGGCGCCGTCGGAGATTTCCGGCGGTATGGCGCGGCGCGTGGCGCTGGCCCGCGCCATCGCGCTCGACCCCGAACTGATGATGTACGACGAGCCGTTCGCCGGCCTCGATCCGATCTCGCTCGGCATCACCGCGAACCTGATTCGCGCGCTGAATCAGGCACTTGGCGCCACGTCGATCCTCGTTACACACGACGTGCCGGAGTCGTTCGCGATTGCCGATTACGTCTACTTCCTCGCCAACGGCGGGGTGCATGCGCAAGGCACGCCGGCCGAGCTGCGGGCGTCGACCGACGCTACGGTGCGCCAGTTCATCGACGGCGCGCCCGATGGCCCATTCAAATTCCATTATCCCAGCAAGGCGCCGCTCGCAGCGGACTTCGGCATTGGCGGAGGTCGGTCATGATCAGTGCGATCGGCCGTTCGGTGATCGGCGGGCTGGGCAGGACCGGGTATGCCACGCGTTTCT
>NZ_JAXDPY010000567.1:0-14912 GCF_034668105.1 Paraburkholderia sp.
GAGTTGACCCAGCGCTTCCCGGTTTACCGCTAAGCCGCCATGCATTGCCCCTTCTGCCGTCACGCCGATACGCAAGTTGTGGATTCCCGCGTATCCGAAGACGGCGCGACAATACGCCGGCGCCGCCGCTGCCCGGCCTGCGACAAACGTTTTACGACGTATGAGCGGGTTGAGCTGGCGTTGCCGTCGGTCGTCAAGAAGGACGGCAGCCGCACGGAATTCGATCGCCGCAAGATCGTCGCAAGCATGCAACTGGCGCTGCGCAAGCGCCCGGTCGCTGCGGATGCGATCGACGCGGCGGTCGCTCGCATCGAGTACCAACTGCTCGGCAGCGGCGAGCGCGAGGTGCGCAGCGAGCGCCTCGGCGAGCTCGTGATGAACGAGTTGCGTGCGCTCGATACCATTGCCTACGTGCGTTTCGCCTCTGTCTACCGGCGCTTTGAAGACGTCTCCGAATTCGAGGACGTGATTGAAGAATTCCGTCGCGCCTCTTCTCCTCCCAAGCCGCCCCGCAAGCGCTGAGTGTTGTTGCGCCTGAAGTTGCGCTCCAGCTCCAGGTTCTGCTCTCTTCTGCATCGGTTCGCGCATTCGCATCTCCGCTCCCGTTATGGTTCGTCACGCGTGCATTTTTGCGCGTGATAGCGTCTGAGTACCACCTGGCCGTTCGGCCGATTGTCGCCCCGATTGCGAGTCGCTAGATTGGCGGCATCGTTTGAAACGATCAGGGATGCAGATGAAACGGGAAGCAGTCTATTTGCGGCCGCACCGCGGCTTTACGCTTGTCGAAACATTGGCCGTCGTCGCGCTGCTGGCGGTGATCGCGGTGATGGCGACGCCGTCGTTCGTTGCATGGCACCTGCGGGACCAGGTCGACGCACGCGCAAAAGCGCTTGCCTCAACGCTCGCCTATGCGCGAAGTGAAGCAATGCGCCGCGGTACTCGCGTCACGGTATGCCGAATCGATGCGGCACGGCATTGTCTTGCCGCGGGACAAGCGTGCGGCAACGGGGTCACCGACTGGTCGTGCGGATGGGCCGTCCTGGCCGAGCGCGGCGGCGCGCTCTCACTACTGCGCGCGCATCCTCTACTTGCTGCAGTCAGTATCACCGGAACGCAGACGAATCTCACGTTTACGCCGCCGGCGGGGCAGTTGATCGGCACCTTTCGCAGCTTCGATATCGCACCACGCGTGCCGTCGAAAGCGACTCAGGGCGACAAGTGGCGGCGCTGCATCCACATCGCCGCGGGCGGCCGTGCGCGGATTGTCGAAGGCGCGTGTGGAGCAGTGTCGTGAGCCGGCGTCTATCGTATCCGCAGCCGCGAAACTGCCCGGCAAGTCGCGTAACAAAGCACAGCGCAAGGCACGGAGGCAGTTCGCTGATCGAAGTGATGCTGGCCGTTGTCCTCATGGCAGTGACGGCGCTCGGGCTGATCGCCGGCCAATTGTGGACCGCTCGCGAAGCCCATGCGATGGCGATGCGCGAGCACGCCGCGTGGATAGCGGATTCCGTCGCCGAAGCGATGCGCGAGCCCTCGGCGGCCGATGCTGCAATCAGACAATGGAGCTCGCGCGCAACGGCCCTGCTGCCGCACGGCGAGGCTGCGGTAACGGAACGCGGCGGCGTGTCCACCGCAAGCGTCACGTGGACGGCCCTGCGCGACATGCCGCGCGCCGACGATGTCATCGACAAGCCCGAGTCGTGCGGCGGTGCGGATGTTCCCACCGGCGCCTCATGCGTTGCACTGGCGTTCGCAAAATGACGCAGCGTATCCATATCGCGCGTGGCCATACGCTCGTCGAGTTCGTGATCGCCATTGCGTTGGGGCTGATAGTGACCGCCGGGGCGGTCTCGCTTTATACAACGCAGCGTAAGGTGTTCGAGCGTTCGAATGACGCGATGCGGATCCGCGAAGCCGGCCTGACCGCGCTTACGCTGATGGGCCAGCAACTTCAAATGGCCGGCTTTGTGCCCGCGGACGTCGTGGGATTCACGAGTTCGCCGCCATTGTTCGGTTGTTCGGGCGGTCGCCCGACCGGTGCGGGCAACAGCCTTGCCTGCGAGGTCTTGCCGAGCCATTCGGACGGTATTGCGGTCCGTTACGTCGCTGACAATGTCTCGACGTGGCCGTCAGCGACCGGCCAATCAACCGACTGCCTCGGCCAGGCCGTCACGAACAACGACGCGACACTCGGCGGCCAGGGGGTGTTGGTGGTCAACCGATACTTCGCGAGGGTCAGCGGGTCGACGGGCGAGCCGGAACTTTACTGTGAGGGCAATGGCAAGGCGGGGTCCGCGCAACCGCTGGTCGAAGGCGTCGAACGCGTGCGACTCAAGTACTGGCTCGCCGGCGGGCCGAGTGCAATAGACGCGTCGGCGATAGCGGCTGATCAATGGGCAAGGGTCGTCGCCGTCGATCTTTGTGTGCTTGTTCGCGGGGCTCCGCAAGGGCGGAGCAGGCGCTATGCCGATTGCGATGGCGTGAGTGCAGTGGGTGCCGACATGCGGACGCGCCAGGCTTTCTGGCGGCGGGTGGCAATACGCAATCACGCGGAGGATTCCTGGTGACAGATGGACCTTGCAATATCACGAACCGTGCGGCATCGCCTCGGCGAAATCCCGATAGTCATGCTGCGACCGTAGGCAGACGCGGAGAGCAGGCCGTACAGCCGGCGTGCCCAGACTTGTCGAATACACAGCGCTGGCTGGAACACCCAAGCGTATTGAATGCCCAGCGCCGTCTCGAACGACTCGCTCGCCACGCCCCGCGAGGACGCTCCCTGCACAAGGACCGCTCGCAACGCTGCAAGCAGCCATCCAAACATCGGGCACGACTCATCCATACCGGTCGGAGGCCACGCGTTCACAACAGCGGTACGGTCCTGCCGATCGTCCTGCTGATTTCCGCGATGATGCTGACCACCTCCGCGGCCTGGTTCGAAACATCGCTTGCGGCGGCGCGGGGCGTCAACAATGTGCGCGACTATTTGCAGGCATTTCATGCCGCGGATTCGGCGTTGATCCTGTGCGCACGCAGCGTGGCCGCCGCGGCAACTGTTGAGCCGGCGCCAGCGGCGTCGCTGTCACCCGGTGAGCCCACGCAGTGGAAGCACGAAAGCGCCTTCGAAGCCGGCGCTGTCGCACCGATCGCGCAAGGGCCTGGATCGGTGCGGCCGCCGCAATGTTTGACCGAAGCGTGGCGTCTTGCCACGCGCGCCGATGCCCGAGCCTATTTGCTGACTTCCCGCGGCTTCGGCCGGACTAAAGAGTCGCAGGTGTGGTTGCAGATGGAACTTGTGATCACAGGTGAACAGATCGAGCGTCATTGGCGTCGCATTGCCGCACGCCCATTTTGACGGGAGGCTCATGACGAGGTTGCACACATCCGCATTCACGCTACTCGAACTGATGATCGCGTTGGCGATAACCGCCACGCTGCTCGTGTTTGCGGTGCCTTCGTACCGGAGTCAAGTTGCGCGAACCCACAGGGTCGACGCGGCGTCCGCCCTTTATCGGGCAGCGCAATTTATCGAGGGAGCGGCAAGCGATGGCACTGCGACCTTGCCGCCGGGTCTTGATCAGGCGCCGCAATTCGGCAGCCCGGTGTACCGGTTGCACGTGCTGCCGGCGGACGACGCGAACGGCGGCTATTCGTTAGAGGCAGCGCCGACCGAAACCAGCCCCATGCGCGACGACGTTTGCGGCGTTTTCACTCTGGATGCGACAGGACTGCGAGGAAATAAAAACAGCGCAAACGGCGCGGCGCCGGCAAATAGCGAGTGCTGGAACACAAGCTAGAGAGCGCTAGTGGATATCGCGCAGCAATGCGGGACGATGAACCTGATACGCGAGCGCGTACTATCCCGCCTCAGTAACCGCTATCAACACCAGTTTCCTTTTTGGCGGCGGCAGCGGTAGCCGAAGCCGAAGCGGATGCAGCGGAATCATTCTTCATCTGTTGCCAGATTCGATATGCTTCCCAGCCGGCAAGCGCAAGGCTGCCCCATTTGAGCGCGGGCTTCGCACCCGCTGCAATGGTCGTGCGCAGTGGCTTGGCCAACACCAGCGAAGCGATCGAACTGATGAGCGGATACTGTTTGAGGAGCGCGCCGATGCTGCCTGCGTTGACAAAACTCGCCTTCGAGCCCCTGCCCACGCGCATGCCGCCAAAGCCCGGCAGAATGAATTTGAGCCAGCTGAAGTGCGTGACTGCCTGCCGCAATTCGATCGTCGCCTGAGCGAGTTCCATGCGTTCGACATCCGCGCGTACCAGCAGCAATTCCTTGCGCAGCGCTCGCAGGTGAGGCGTACTCAGATCTTTGGCTTGGTGCCGCTTGTTGCGGAATGCGGTATCGGAATGGATTGAGCTCATGGCGTGTCGGCGGCAGTGGAGGTGGGGCAGTAATCTAGGCTGCAAATCGGTCGAAGTGTCTGCGAGAACTTGACGAGGCAGAAGGCGTTCGAGGCACGCCCATGACCCGGCTTACGCGCGCGGTATTACGGTTTGCGAAACGCGTCGCGATCTTTTTCGAACTCGGCAATCGTGGCTTCGAACACCATGGGCGCATTGCGCAAACCGCTGCGCGCTTTTAGCGCGCAGGCTATTCCCGCGATCGCGTACACCGCTGTAATGCCGGCAAGCGCTTGCCACCGGTAGGTGTCCCAGAACGCGATGGCGATCAGCGCTGTCAATGCGATCAAGGCCATCGTTGCGAGCATCATGGCTGCGAGGCCGAGAAACAGCACGCCGAGCAGACGGTCTTTTTCTTCGGCGAGTTCGATGCCGACCAGTTCAAGCCGCGTTTGCAGAAGAGCAAACACGGATCCAAATATACGGCGCAACGGACTATGTTCGCCGTGCTGCGATGGTGATTCGATCGTCATGGCTGTGAGCGTTGCGCGTGAAGGCCTAACCGGCGCGTCAAAACGAGCGCGCCAACAGAAGCGGACCGGCCAGGCATGCGCCGGTCAACTCGATTCACTGGTTTGCCGGGCTAGCTCGCCCGGCAGTTCACCAGAGCGTTACTTGCGGTTGATCAACAGCCCCAACAGCACGCCCGCGCCGGCGGCGATGCCGATGGATGCCCAGGGATGCTCATGCACGTAGTCGTCGGTGGCGCGTGCGGCCTTCTTGCCTTTTTCGACCACCACGACCTGCACGTCAGCCGCCTTTTCCTTAGCTTGCTTCAGGCGCGTGAGCGCCGTTTCACGCAGTTCCGAAGCGCGCTCGCCGGTGGCGCTCGCGGCCTGTTTCAGCAAATCTTCAGCGTCCGCGAGGACGGTTTTGATATCCGACATCAATCTCTCCTTGTTGACTTCCGACATTGACAGCTCCCCTTCGTCTCACGCCACGCGTGAATCGTAACCAAAGAAACGGCCGCTGGCGAGCGCAGTGCTCGGTTCCTTCAAAAACACTCGCACGAACCGTTCCCGGTTAAAGTAAGGCCTTGAAAACTCCTTCGTCTGCTACACCCTACCGTAGCGTTGCCTAAGATGGAGTTGATCTGTCCCGCAAAGTTTCCACTAAATCGGTGAAAATTACAAAATCGCATAAAGTAGTGGCGCGATGTTGGTTCGGTATGTACCGTCGCTCCCGTATGCTGTAATTTGGCGAAGCCCGCTTGAGCAGAGCGTCGCGCGCGAAATGCTCGCGCAGAATGTCCGAATACAACAAGGAGCTGCATCATGAGTCTACGTCTTGGCGACATTGCACCGGATTTCGAACAGGAGTCGAGTGTCGGCCGCATCAAATTCCACGAATGGCTGGGCGATAGTTGGGGCGTGCTGTTCTCGCATCCCGCTGACTTCACGCCGGTTTGCACGACCGAACTGGGTTTGACGGCAAAGCTGGCTGACGAATTCGAAAAGCGCAATGTGAAGACGATCGCGTTGTCGGTCGACAGCGCCGAGTCGCACAAGGAATGGATCAAGGACATCAACGAGACCCAGGCCGCCAACGTCGGCTTTCCGATTCTCGCTGACGGTGATCGCAAAGTGGCTGAGCTGTACGACATGATCCACCCGAACGCCAATGAAACCCTCACGGTCCGGTCGCTATTCGTGATCGATCCGAAGAAGAAGGTGCGCTTGATCATTACCTATCCGGCCAGCACCGGGCGCAATTTCGACGAAGTGCTGCGTGTGATCGACTCGCTTCAACTCACCGACAGCCACTCGGTGGCCACGCCCGGCAACTGGAAGCAGGGCGATGACGTGGTGATCGTGCCGTCGTTGAAGGACGAAGAGGTCATCAAGCAGAAATTCCCGAAGGGCTATAAGGCACTGCGCCCGTATCTGCGCATGACGCCGCAGCCGAACAAGTAAGCGGCTGATAGGTCACGAAAGGCGCCGTTAGCTGCAATGCGACGCCGTGACGCGGCAACGGAAAAGGCCGGTTCAAAAATTGAACCGGCCTTTTGATTTCTACTTTCGATTTGCTATCTATCAGCGGCCAAGTCGAAACGCCGCCACCAAAGCAAGCAAAACAATCAAAGCAATCAGCGCATCAGAAAAACGCCTGAATGCCCGTTTGCGCGCGCCCGAGAATCAGTGCGTGAATGTCGTGCGTCCCTTCGTACGTGTTCACGACTTCCAGATTGACCAGATGGCGCGCAATCCCGAACTCGTCCGAGATGCCGTTGCCGCCGAGCATGTCGCGCGCGAGCCGCGCAATGTCCAGCGCCTTGCCGCACGAATTGCGTTTCATGATCGACGTGATCTCGACGGCGGCCGTGCCTTCGTCTTTCATGCGGCCGAGACGCAAAACGCCTTGCAGCCCGAGCGTGATTTCGGTTTGCATGTCGGCGAGTTTTTTCTGGATCAGCTGGTTCGCAGCGAGCGGGCGCCCGAACTGCTTACGGTCCAGCACATATTGACGCGCCGTGTGCCAGCACGCCTCAGCCGCGCCGAGCGCGCCCCAGGCAATCCCATAGCGCGCCGAGTTCAGGCACGTGAACGGACCGCGCAAGCCGCTGACCTCGGGGAAGCGGTTTTCTTCCGGCACGAACACTTCATCGAGCACGATCTCGCCGGTGATCGAGGCACGCAAGCCTACCTTGCTATGAATGGTCGGCGCAGACAGCCCCTTCCAGCCCTTCTCGAGAATGAAGCCGCGGATCGAATCCTTGCCGTTTTCCTCGAGCTTCGCCCACACGACGAATACGTCGGCGATCGGCGAATTGGTGATCCACATCTTCGAGCCCGACAGCGAATAGCCGCCGTCGACCTTTTTCGCCCGCGTGACCATGCTGCCCGGATCGGAGCCGTGGTTCGGTTCGGTCAGACCGAAGCAGCCGATCCACTCGCCGGTGGCGAGCTTCGGCAGGTACTTCTGCTTTTGCGCTTCAGAGCCGAATTCGTTGATCGGCACCATCACGAGCGACGACTGTACCGACATCATTGACCGGTAGCCGGAATCGACGCGCTCCACTTCACGCGCGATCAGACCGTACGCCACATAGTTCAGACCAGGACCGCCGTATTGCTCGGGAATCGTCGGGCCGAGCAGGCCGAGTTCGCCCATTTCGCGGAAGATCTCGATGTCGGTCTTCTCATGACGGAACCCTTCGAGCACGCGCGGCTGCAGCTTGTCCTGTGAGTAAGCGGCGGCGGCGTCGCGCACCATGCGTTCGTCTTCGGTGAGCTGCTGGTCCAGCAGCAACGGGTCTTCCCAGTGAAACTGCGCGGCCTCTGCCATGACGTATCTCCTGATTCCTTGCTTGACTAAACGTGTCCGAGCTTGACTTAAGTTCCGCTATGCGAAACAATGTTTTGCAAACCACGCCTGAGTGTATCACCCCATGACGCCCATATCTACTCTCTCCGACCCGCTCGACGAGCGCAAATTCGTCGTCGCCCTGGCACGTGGGCTGGAGCTGCTGCGTGCGTTCAAGCCGGGCGAAACGATGCTCGGCAATCGCGATTTCGTCGAGCGCACGGGGTTGCCGAAGGCGACCGTCAACCGTCTGGCCTACACGCTGACCGTGCTCGGCTATCTGCGGCTCGATGAAACCCTGGGTAAATATGCGCTGGACGCCGGCGTGCTGTCGCTCGGCTTCGCGCTGCTCTCGGGCACCGACACGCTCGAACTCGCGCGTCCGCACATGCGCACCTTCGCGCGCGAAGTGGGCGCGGCGGTGTCGCTCGGATGCCGCGATGGCCTCGACATGATTTATCTGGAGACGATCCGCAGCGAAACCGCGTTGACGCTCGGACTCGCATCCGGTTCGAAGCTGTCCATGCTGACCAGTTCAATGGGACGCGCATACCTCGCGGTGCAACCATTGGACGTACGCGCCGCGTTGCTCGTCGAGCTTGAGAAGAGTGCCGGCAAAGAGGGCGCTGCGCTGCTGGCGGATGCCGACAAGGAAATCGAAGCCTTCGCGCGGGAACGCTGCTGCTATTCGTTCCGCGCGTGGCACGACGACGTGAACGCGGTCGCGGTGCCGTTTCGCGAGCCACGCGAAGGCCGCTGGCTGGTGCTGAGTTGCAGCGGGCCGGCGTCGTCGATGGGAGAGGAAGTGTTTCGGGAAAACGTGGCGCCGCGCCTGAGGGCGTTGGCCCGGCGGCTGGGCGATACCGGCTGAGGTGCAGACCCGCGCCGCGCTACGAAGCGGAGTTGAGTGCCGGGTAAGCAGTGAGCCCGTTCGAACGCGGGCTCACGCCGCCCGATCATGATAATGCGCGTTGAACAACGGCCCTTGCACGAAGCGCACATCGTACTGTTGCAACGCGTCGAACTGCGGCTCATCCATCACGCGATTGAAGATCAGCGGAATCCGCAACCGGCTTGCATAGCCCACTAGCGGCTTCACCGTTGCATCGCGCAACGCGATTGCCGCATCCATCTTGATGAAGTCGAGCCGCGCCGTTTCCGACACCGACAGAATCTGCCCCGCGTTCGAAAGATTGCCCGCCACCTTGAAGCCGTAGCGTTGATAGCTCGTGGTCAGATAGCCGAGGAAGGTCTTATGCGCGACCGCGGCCGCGGGCAACTCGATCACCACACGCGACGGGTTCAGCCCGAACGACACCAGCACGGTTGAGAAATGCCGGCCATGGTCGTACTTGACGCTTTTGAGCAGCCGCTCGTGCACCCGCAGAAACAGCAGCCCATGCCGCTGCGCGCCGAAGAAATTGATCGCGTGCAACGCGCGTGACATGCGGTCGAGCGCGACCAGTTCCTGATCGTCGGCGACACGGTCGAATGGATCGAAGACATCGAAGGGCGCGCCGTCGAGACGTTGCGCGACCGCCTGAAACCCGAGTTCATCGCCGAAGCGATCCACGCCCTCGGCGCCCGACGACAACGACTGCGCCAACGCATGCACGCTGATATCGAAGATCGGCTCATAGGCGCTCGCAAGGTCGACGCCGTCGAACTGAGCCACCGCGATCTCGCTATGCATGCCGGTTCCCATCGCCAGATGTTCGCCGAGAAACGGGTGGTCGGCGGCGCGTGCGATCAGGTTGGGGATGGTCGGCGGAATCATGTAGGCGAATGGATGGCGATAGGTGCGCGCTCGGCGCCCGGCAACGCGACTCGGTTGCCGCAATCCCTTGATGGTAGCAGTCCGGGCCGCGCGCACTTGAACAAAATGCTCATAACGTTATCCTCCGGCGCGAGTCGCGACCGGCTGCGAGGGCTTTTGTCGCTCGTTTTCAGGGTATACGTTAATTTCACTATCCGTAATTAGTTTTACCATACGTAAATTGCGGCGCGGCTGCGATGGCGATCGCATTGGCGTTTCCCTGGCGGGAAAGGTCGCGTTTCCTGATCGCCAACCCATCGCGCGTCGTTCTCTATCCAGTTACCAGGCAATCCAGTCAGGACGAAGGAACAACCAATGAGCGCCAAACCGGCCGCGGCGGCCGCCGCCAATGTGATCGAAGTCGAGCGTGTGCTCGGCGAGACGCATCACCCGGCATTCCAGTTGATGCTGCTCGCACTATGCGGGCTGTGCCTCGTGATCGACGGCTTCGACGCGCAGGCGATGGGCTACGTCGCGCCGAGCGTGATCGGTGAATGGCATGTCTCGAAGTCGGCGCTCGGGCCGGTTTTCAGCGCCAGTCTGTTCGGCATGCTGCTGGGCGCGTTGGGCTTGTCGGTGCTGGCCGACCGGGTTGGCCGCCGGCCGGTATTGATCGGAACGACGTTTTTCTTCGCCCTGTCGATGCTGGCCACGCCTCTGGTCACGACGATCCCCGCATTGATCACGCTGCGCTTCATCACGGGCTTGGGGCTTGGCTGCATCATGCCGAACGCAATGGCGCTGGTCGGCGAATTCTCAACGCCCGCGCATCGCGTCAAGCGCATGATGCTGGTGTCGTGCGGCTTCACGCTGGGTGCGGCTTTAGGCGGTTTCATCAGCGCGGCGCTGATTCCCGCGTATGGCTGGCGCGCGGTGTTCTGGGTCGGCGGCGCGGTGCCCTTGCTGCTCGCGTTGGCGATGCTGGCGGCATTGCCGGAGTCGCTGCAATTTCTCGTTCTCAAGGGGCGCAGCGATCGCGCATTGCGTTGGCTCGCCAAGTTCGATCCGACGCTGCCGATCGATGCCGCCACGCGTGTTGTCGTGCGTGAGAAGGGCAACGGCGGTGCGCCGGTCGCCGAACTGTTCCGTGCGGGCCGTGGCCCGGTCACACTGATTCTGTGGGCGATCAGCTTCATGAACCTGATCGATCTTTACTTCCTGTCGAACTGGCTGCCGACCGTGATGCGCGACGCCGGCTATTCGCCGAGCACGGCGGTGATCGTCGGCACGGTGTTGCAGACAGGCGGCGTGATCGGCACCTTGCTGCTCGGCTGGTTCATCGAGCGGTTTGGTTTTGTGCGCGTGCTGTTCGTGTGCTTCGCGGGCGCGGCGCTGGCGGTCGGCACCATCGGCACGGTGGCGCATGCGCTGCCGTGGCTCCTGATCGTCGTATTCGCGGGCGGCTTCTGCGTGGTCGGCGGACAGCCGGCGGTCAACGCGCTCGCCGGGCATTTTTATCCGACCACGCTGCGCTCAACCGGCATCGGCTGGAGCCTGGGTATCGGGCGCATCGGTTCGGTGATCGGACCGCTGGTTGGAGGACAATTGATCGCGCTGAACTGGTCGAACGAATCGCTGTTTCACGCGGCCGCGGTGCCGGTGCTGTGCTCCGCGTTGCTGGTGATCGCGCTGGCTGCGGCGACCCGGCAACGCGAACGTCCATCCGAGCCGCAGACAGCCTGACGCAGAAAGCTCACGTCGACAGATTCCAGTATCAACGGAGAACCTTGCATGGATACCTCAATCCGCACGCCGAATACCGCCAGCTCGCGGCTCGAGATCGAGCCGGGCTATCAGTCGGGATTCGCGAACGAATTCGCCACGGAGGCCTTGCCGGGTGCGTTGCCCGAAGGCCGCAATTCGCCGCAACGCGCGGCTTACGGCTTGTACGCCGAGCAACTGTCGGGCACCGCCTTCACTGCGCCGCGCGGCCACAATCGTCGTTCGTGGCTGTACCGGATTCGACCGGCGGCAGTTCATAAGCCGTTCACGCAGTTGCCCTCGGAGCGGCTCGTCGCCAACTTCGCCGAGGTGCCGCCGACGCCGCCCAACCAGTTGCGCTGGGACGCGTTGCCGATGCCCACCGAGCCGACCGATTTCATCGACGGCTGGATCACGATGGCGGGCAATGGTGCAGCGGAAGCGATGAGCGGTTGCGCGATTCATCTGTACGCCGCGAACCGTTCGATGCAGGATCGTTTCTTCTATAACGCCGATGGCGAATTGCTGATCGTGCCGCAGGAAGGCCGCCTGCATATCGCCACCGAAATGGGTCGGCTGGACGTCGAACCGTTCGAAATCGCGGTGATTCCGCGCGGCGTACGCTTCGCGGTGAGCCTGCCGGACGGCAATGCGCGCGGCTACATCTGCGAGAACTTCGGTGCGTTGCTGCGTTTGCCGGACCTCGGCCCGATCGGCTCGAATGGTCTCGCCAATCCGCGCGACTTCCTCACGCCGCATGCCGCCTATGAAGACCGCGAAGGCGACTTCGAACTCGTCGCCAAGATGAACGGCAATCTGTGGCGCGCGGACATCGGTCATTCGCCGCTCGACGTCGTGGCATGGCACGGTAACTACGCGCCGTACAAATACGATTTGCGACGCTTCAACACGATTGGCTCGATCAGCTTCGACCATCCGGACCCGTCGATTTTCCTGGTGCTGCAATCCCAAAGCGATACGCCGGGCGTCGATACGATCGACTTCGTGATTTTCCCGCCGCGCTGGCTTGCCGCCGAAGATACGTTCCGTCCGCCCTGGTTCCATCGCAACGTCGCGAGCGAATTCATGGGCCTCGTGCACGGCGTGTACGACGCGAAGGCCGAGGGCTTCGTGCCGGGCGGCGCGAGTCTGCACAACTGCATGTCGGGTCATGGGCCGGACGCGGACACCTTCGAGAAAGCGTCGCACAGCGATACGTCAACGCCGAAGAAAGTCGGCGACACGATGGCCTTCATGTTCGAAACGCGCACGCTGATCAAGCCGACGCGTTTCGCGCTCGAAACCGCGCAATTGCAGGCGCATTACTACGAGTGCTGGCAAGGTCTCAAGAAACATTTCAACCCGGAGCAACGATGAGCGCATTGAGCGATCTTCAGGCGACGCTCGATCCGTCGCGCAAGAGCTGGGTCGAATCGGCGAACAATTCGACCAACGATTTTTCGATCCAGAACCTGCCGTTCGGCATTTTCAGCGACAAGGCCAACCCCATGCGCCGGGTGGGCGTCGCGATTGGCGACGAGATCGTCGATCTGAGCGTCCTCAAGTCCGCCGGCCTGCTCAAGCTGCCGATCGCCTCGACCGATCAATTCATTGCGGTGAAAGACCGGGCGTTCGAACAGGAGACGCTTAACGATTTCATCTCGCTCGGCCGCGATGCATGGCGCGGCGTGCGCATCCAGCTGAGCCATCTGTTGGCGCGCGACACCGCGACCTTGCGCGACGCCGCCGCTTTGCGTTCGCAAGCGCTCGTGCGTCAGTCCGACGCGCAACTGCATCTGCCTGTGCAGATTCCGGGCTACACCGATTTCTATTCGTCGAAGGAGCACGCGACGAATGTCGGCTCGATGTTCCGTGATCCGAAGAATGCGCTGTTGCCGAACTGGTCGGAGATGCCGATCGGTTACAACGGACGCGCGTCGTCGGTGGTGGTGAGCGGCACGCCGGTACGCCGGCCGAATGGCCAACTGAAGCTGCCGGACCAGGAGCGTCCGGTGTTTGGCGCATGCCGCAAGCTGGATATCGAATTGGAGACCGGTTTTGTGATCGGCAGCGGCAATCCACTGGGCGAGCCGATTGCCTGTGCCGATGCCGAAGCGCATATCTTCGGCATGGTGTTGCTGAACGACTGGAGCGCTCGCGATATTCAGCAATGGGAATACGTACCGCTCGGCCCGTTCAACGCGAAGACGTTCGCGACGACGATCTCGCCGTGGATCGTGACGCTCGACGCGCTCGAACCATTCCGCGTCGAGCAGCCGACGCAGGAACCGCAGCCGCTGCAGTACCTGCGCCACGAGGGCAAGCATGCGTTCGACATTTCGCTGGAGGTGACGCTACGGCCGCAAACGGCGAAACAGGCAACCACGATCTCGCGGACCAACTTCAAGCACATGTACTGGACGATGGCGCAACAACTCGCGCATCACACGGTCTCGGGCTGCAACACGCGGGTTGGCGATCTGATGGGCTCGGGCACCATCAGCGGCTCGACACCAGACTCGTGCGGCAGCCTGCTGGAGTCGACATGGAACGGCAAGAACCCGCTGGAATTGCAGGAAGGCGGCACCCGAGCGTTCATCGAGGACGGCGACGAACTGACATTGGCCGGCTGGTGTCAGGGTGACGGCTACCGCGTGGGATTCGGTACCTGTATGGGAGAGATTCTGCCAGCCCACGGTTAAAGCGAAGAGGGTGAATGAAAAAGCCGGCGGAATGCCGGCTTTTTTTGTGCGCGGGTGCTCGGCGTGCCGCCCACGGAGCAGCCAGACCAACGCAGTCACATCAAGCGGACGGTCTGACTCGTGGCGCTCGAATCCGGTAGCGCTTCAGCATCCCCTGCATTGGCGCTTCAACGTAGCGGAAACATAACCACCCCGAAACACACACGGCGACGATCGCAATCAACGCAGCAAAGGCACCCGTTGCGGTACTGATGCCCGCGTGAATGTGAAGGATTTTTTCCATCGCTCCGATGACATAGGGGTGAAGCAGATAGATGGAGTAGCTCGCCGCACCCAATTGAGCCAACACGGGGTTGCGGATTACAACGCCGGATCGTTCCAGGCCAAGCAGTGAAAGGACGATGGCGAATGCTGGAAGGCCATATCGTGCAACCCGCTGGAATCGATCTGGATCACCGAAGATCGCGTTGAGCACGGCTATCGCGATTACGCTGAGAATCGCGACAGCAACCCATATCGCAGGATTGACCCGGCCGAAATGCTTGCTGCGGGAAATCCAGTAGCAAGCGACACCAAGACAGAACTCCAGCACTAAGGGATGCACGGCGGGAAAGAGCGCGATCACCAGACGACAGCGATTGAGGAGCGTCGTTTACCTTTGAAAGCTACAAAACACTGTCGGTATCAGACGCCAGCAGATAAGCGAGCCACCTGCAGGTTAACGTGCTGATAGGGTGTCACATAGCGCCTCGCCGATTGCCTCGTGCCGCCATAAAACGTGAGCGCTCCTCTGTGCGCCACCGCATAGAGCGTTGCCGTATCAAACCTTTAACGTCTACCCACGTCCAGTCATGCTCAGGCGACGCAAGAAGCCGGGGGTTAGTTACGACGATTGCAAGTCTTACCGCCGATATCCGATTCAGCGTCAGTGTGGCGCCAGGAACCAACCATGAGAATCGTCAAGGTGCCCAGTCTTATCG
>NZ_JAXDPY010000568.1:0-30676 GCF_034668105.1 Paraburkholderia sp.
GACTCCGGTATCGGCGACGTGCTCGGCGAACTCGATCGCGATCTGGTCGGACTCGCGCCGGTGAAGACCCGCATCCGCGAGGTGGCCGCTCATCTGCTGGTCGAGCGGGCGCGCGATTCGCTGGGTCTCGCCGGCGGTGCGCCAACCTTGCACATGTGCTTCTCCGGCAATCCCGGCACTGGCAAGACGACCGTCGCGCTGCGCATGGCCGAGGTGCTGCACCGGCTCGGCTACATTCGCCGCAATCATCTGGTCTCGGTGACGCGCGACGATCTGGTCGGACAGTACATCGGCCATACCGCGCCAAAAACACGCGACGTGCTGAAGCGCGCGATGGGTGGCGTGCTGTTCATCGACGAAGCGTACTACCTGTATCGCCCGGAAAACGAGCGCGATTATGGCCAGGAAGCGATCGAAATCCTGCTGCAGACCATGGAGAATCAGCGCGGCGATCTGGTGGTGATCCTGGCGGGCTACGCGGCACGGATGGACGTTTTCTTCGAGAGCAATCCGGGTTTCCGTTCGCGCATCGCGCATCACATCACGTTTCCCGATTACGCCGAAACGGAACTGCTCGAGATCGCCGAGCGCATGCTCGGGACGATGCATTACCGCTTCGACGCCGCCTCGCGTCACGCGTTCGCCGACTATCTGGCGCGGCGCATCCGTCAGTCGAATTTCGCCAATGCCCGCTCGGTGCGCAATGCGCTCGACCGCGCACGGTTGCGCCAGGCCAACCGGCTATTCGCGAGCGCGCTGCAAGGCGGCGCGCCGCTCGACGCCGCCGCCCTCACATTGATCGAAGCCGCCGACGTGCGCGCGAGCCGCGTGTTCGACGAGCCGCCGCCGGCCCCACCGATATCGCGCGCCATCACGGCGCCGCCAGGCTGAGTCACGACATCCTCCAGGGAGAACGCCATGCAAGACGGACGTACGACACTTTCGAAGTTCCTGATCGACACACTCGACCGCCCGCCGTCTTCCGGGAGCACGGTGGAGACGGCGGGACTCTCGGCGCTGCTGATCGACGTGGCGGCCGCGATCAAATCGATCTCGGCGATGCTCACGAAAGGCGCGCTCGGCGGCAACTACGGGTCTGCGCAGACAGTCAACGTGCATGGCGAGGAGCAGAAGAAGCTCGACGTCGCGACCAACGAGATCTTCGTGCAGCAGTGCGAGTGGGACGGCTTGCTGGCGGCGATGGTGTCCGAGGAAATGGAGGAGATGTACGCGATTCCGCCGGGCTATCCGCGCGGCGACTATCTGCTTGCGTTCGACCCGCTCGACGGCTCGTCGAATATCGATATCAATGGCGTGGTCGGCTCGATTTTCTCGGTGCTGCGCACCGGCGGCGACCAGCGTGACGCGGTGGGCGAGGCGGCGTTCCTGCGGCCCGGCTGCGAGCAGGTTGCGGCGGGCTACGCCGTCTATGGGCCCTCGACGATGCTCGTGCTGTCGGTCGGCAATGGCACGCATGGCTTCACGCTGGAGCGGGACATCGGCAATTTCGTGCTCACGCATTCGAATATCCGGATTCCCGAAGACACCGTCGAATTCGCGATCAATGCGTCCAACGAGCGCTTCTGGGAGCCACCCGTCCGGCGTTACGTGCAGGAATGCAAGGACGGACGCAGCGGCTGCAGGGCGAGCGACTTCAATATGCGCTGGATCGCCTCGATGGTGGCGGAAGTGCACCGCATCCTGATGCGCGGGGGCGTATTCCTGTATCCGCGCGACTCGAAAACGCCGGCGATGGAAGGGCGGCTGCGCCTGCTGTACGAGGCGAATCCGATGAGCTTTCTGGTCGAGCAGGCCGGCGGCCTGTCGATCACCGGACGCGAGCGCATTCTCGACGTTCGTCCGCACGCGCTGCATGGACGCGTGCCGGTGATTCTCGGTTCGAAGAACGAAGTTGAACGTATCGCGCGCTATCACGGTGAATACGATCGCGGCGAGGACAAGCCCTTCACGTCGCCGCTGTTCAGCCCACGCACGCTCTTCCTGCCGGACTTCGCGGCTTGACGCGCGGCCGCGAGGCCGGCCAGCGCCACGCGGATCGCACGTTGAGACGGCGGCCAGAACATTGCCATCCGGAGACAAACGCATGTCAGTCAAACATCCCATCATCGCGGTGACCGGTTCGAGCGGCGCCGGCACCACCACCGTCATGAAGAGCTTCACCCATATCTTCAGACGCGAGCATATCAATGCGCAGATCGTCGAAGGCGATGCGTTCCATCGCTACGACCGCAACGGCATGCGGGCCGCCATGAAGGACCATGAACACGACGGTGCGTCCAACTTCAGTCATTTCGGTCCGGAGGCGAACCTGCTCGAAGAACTCGAAGCGCTCTTCGCGCGCTACGGCGAAAGCGGCACCGGGCAGTCGCGCCACTACGTGCACGATGCGGCCGAATCGCAGCGCTACAACCAGGACGGCGGGACCTTCACGCCGTGGGAGGACGTCGCGCCGGGCACCGATCTGATGTTCTACGAGGGGTTGCATGGCGCGGCCGTCACCGACAAGGTCGACATCGCGCGGCATGCGGATCTGCTGATCGGCGTGGTGCCGATCATCAACCTCGAATGGATTCAGAAGCTGCATCGGGATCAGACGATGCGCGGCTACTCGCATGAAGCGGTGGTCGACACGATCTTGCGGCGCATGCCCGACTACGTGAACTATATCTGCCCGCAGTTCTCGCGCACGCATGTGAACTTTCAGCGCGTGCCGACGGTGGACACCTCGAATCCCTTCACCGCGCGCGAGATACCCCAGCCGGACGAGAGCTTCGTGGTGATCCGCTTCGCGCGGCCGAAAGGGATCGACTTCCAGTATCTGCTGACCATGCTGCACGACTCATTCATGTCGCGACCGAACGTGATCGTGGTGCCCGGCGGCAAGATGGGACTCGCGATGCAGCTGATCTTCACGCCGATGATTCTTCAGCTGATCGACCGGCGCTCGCGCGCCTGACGCGCGTCGAACCTATGCCGCCGAACTGGACGAAGCACGCCGCGTCGCGCACGGCACGCGCTGAGTCGTTTCGATCCGCTTCAAGCCCGCTTCAAGCCCGTTCCGATTCCATCTCGAGGAGTATGCAATGGCGTTCATCACCCTGCGGCAACTGCTGGATCACGCGGCCGAACACGGCTACGGCGTGCCCGCGTTCAACGTCAACAACATGGAGCAGATCCACGCGATCATACAGGCCGCCGAGGCCACCGGCAGCCCGGTGATCCTGCAGGCGTCGGCGGGTGCGCGCAAGCGTTCCGAGTTCGATCCGCGCGCGGCGCTGAAGGCCGCGACGGCGGCGAGCGCGATCTGCGTCGAGCGCTTCGAGGCGTTCGGCTGCGCGGGCCAGGCGGCCCGTATCAAACCGCTCCCGCTCGACACGATGGCGCACCGCTATCACTGAGCAACGAGCAACGGGCAACGGGCAACGAGCAACGAGCAACGAGCATTAAGCATTGAGCCCTGAGCACTTCCAAGGAGAAAGGTGATGCGCGAATTCCTGATTGCCCCGTCGCTGCTGTCGGCGGATTTCGCCCGTCTCGCCGACGAGATTCGCGACGTGACCTCGGCCGGCGCGGACTGGATCCATCTGGATGTGATGGACCACCACTACGTGCCGAACCTCACCTTCGGGCCGCTGGTGTGCTCGGCGATCCGGCCGTACACAACGGTGCCGTTCGACGTGCATCTGATGACCATGCCAGTCGACCCACTCGTCGGCGCGTTTGCCGAGGCGGGTGCGAATCTGATCAGCTTTCATCCCGAGGCGTCGTTGCATGTGCATCGAACCGTGGAACTGATCCGCTCCCACGGCGCGCGCGCGGGGCTTGCGCTCAATCCGGGCACGCCGCTCCCGGTGCTCGATCACGTGATGGAAATGCTCGACGTCGTGCTCGTGATGTCGGTCAATCCGGGGTTCGGCGGCCAGGCGTTCATTCCGGAAACGCTGGACAAGCTGCGGCTGCTGCGCGAGCGGGTCGATACGACAATGCAGCGTACCGGGCGCCCGTTGCTGATCGAAGTCGACGGTGGCGTGAAGGCGTCGAACATCGCGCGGATCGCCGCGGCGGGCGCGGACGTGCTGGTTGCCGGCTCGGCCGTTTTCGGCGCCGCCGATCGCGCTCAGGCGATCGCGCGGCTGCGCGACGAGCTGGGTACCGTGAAGGAAAGCACCGGCATGGCGGAAATGGCCGGATGACTGGGCGGCTGTCGCGCGCCCGTCAGCCTTTCTTCATCGTTTCGCCGGGCGCGTGCCAGACGAGAAGGTCTTCTGCGGGGCGGTCGAGCGCGCAGCCCCAGTCGAGCGGCTGGTCCTGATCGAAACGCTTGCCGAGCCGCCAGGCGATCTCCGCGCGCGCGAGTTGCACGCCCATATAAAACGCGTGGCCGCCGTCGGTCTCGAGGTTCAACTGCGGATAGAGGGCGAATGGATCGTCGCCGCGCCGGTGTCCGTCGCGGTTGTAGACGTGAATGCCCGCGGCGCTGACCTGCACGCGGAAATTCGGATCGCGCACGCCGCGGGCAAGCTCATCGATTTCGTCGGCGCTATACGGAAAGGGACGTTTCGCGTGGACGGTCGCGAGATCGCTGCTGATCCCTTTCGGCAGCACCTGCGCGTCGCGCGCAGCATGCATCACGCGGCGCGCGACATCGGCTTCGCGCACTGCGCGCCGCGCATGCAGGCTCACCGAGGTGGTGAGCACCGCGGCGATCCGCAGTTCGGCGGCCATGCCGAGCAGCACCGCGTTGATTCCGCTCGTATCGGCTTCGGTCAATTCCGTCACGTTGCCGACGCCCATCATGATCGCGATCGCGGGATAACGTTCGCGCAACCGGACGTAGCGCGCAACCGACGCGGCGAGTCCGAACGGAATCGGATCGAGAATCGGATCGGCAAGGAACGCGCGGCCGCGCGCGGCTAGCTGGTCGATCGCGGCATCGAGCGAGGCCGGGTCGCCGGGGTCGCGCGCGACGAGGATCGGTGTCGACGGCACCTCGTCGGCGATCCACAGCGTATCGAGGTTCAGGCTCATCAGATAGTCGGCGCCCGCGCGGCCGCCGCGCAGCAGTTCGTCGGTGCGCATCGAATCGACGCTCACCCGGTAGCCTTCGGCCTTGAGCCGCCGGACCGCGTCTTCGAGATGGGGAAACGGCGTTTCAGGCAGGCAGCCAATGTCGATGACGTCGGCACCCTGGGCGGCATACTCGCGCGCCCGCGCGGCGATGCCGGCGAGGTCGAGGCGCGGTGCATCGACGATCTCCGCGAAGATGTCCGTTTCGTAACGGCTCAAATCGAACGGCCGCGCCTTGCGGCCAAAAAACTGCGGCAAATCCTTGACCTCTTCAGGACCGCGTTCGAACGGCACGCCATAGTGATTGGACAGCATGTCGAGATCGCCCCGGCAGCGGCCGGGCACGATCACCCGCTGTGCGTCGACCGGCGCGGGCACGCGGCGCACGATCAGGTCGGCCGTCATCAACGCGGCGACCTGCAGGCCGATTTCGCGGACCTCCCAGCTGAACGGCGTCGGCGCCATGCTGTCGAGCACCCGCAACAGGCTCGGTTGCGCAAGCCGGCCCGTCAGGAAGAGGATGTGGTCCATGCGAGATCGAGGGTCGACAGGCGTTGATCGAGCGCCGCTTTGAGTTCGTCGAGCGAGCGGGCGAGCGTCGTATATTCGAAGCGCGACAGGCGCTCAACGTTGTCGAGTTCGATCGTCCGTGGACGCAGTTCGACCCATTCATCCGGGCTGTGCGTCACCACGGTCGGTTCGGTGTCGCACGCAAAGACAATGCCCGGGATGCACTGCTTGCCGGCCTGCGCGTACATGTTGGTCGGCAACGTATCCGAGATGCCGTACGCGCATTTGGCGACCGTGTTGCTGGTGGCGGGCGCGATCACGACGGTGTGATAGATACCGTGATAAAGCATCCCGACCGGCACGCCGCTCGCGCTGTTATCGCGCAGCACGCGAAAGTTTTCGCGGAGTTTGTCGAGCGGCCAGCCGTAAAGCGGCAGCACTTCCTCGGCGGCCGCGGACAGGAAGAGATCCACGCGCGGCAATTGCAGCGCGAGCGCGATGGATTCTTCGAGCAGATGGCCGGAGCCGGTCACGCACCACGCGAAGCGCGCGTCCGGCTTGAAGTCGGCGAGATCGCGTGCGGGCGTGTGGGTCATGCGTCGAGGTCGAGTGGCATTCCGTCGGACGGCGAGCCTTCATGCGAGAGCCGGATGTGCAGCCGGCGCATCTTCCGGTACAACGTGTTGCGGCTGATGCCGAGCGCCTTGGCGACGTTGCTCACGTTCCAGCGGTGCTCGTCGAGCAGCGACAGCACGGTTTCGCGCTCGTTCAACTGGATCGCGTTGAGCGCGGAGAGGTCGGCGTCGTCGGCGGCATGCGTGTCCATGTCCGCGGTGGCGAGGCGCAGCGCGGTCGGTATGTCCGTGGCCGGCGCGCGTTGCGTGATTTCGGGCGGCAAGTCCTCGCAACGGATCGGCTGCCCGTCGGAGAGCGCGACGCCCATTTGCAACACGTGCCGCAGTTGACGGATGTTGCCGGGCCAGTCGTAAGTCAGCAATGCGTGTTCCGCTTCCGGGGTCAGCTCGGGCGGATCGTCGGTTTCAATGGCGAGCAGGTGGTGGATCAGCGGCAGCTTGTCCAGCCGGTCGCGAAGTGCCGGCAGATTCAGCTCGACACCCTTGAGCCGGTAATACAGGTCCTCGCGGAATTCCCCGCTATGCACGAGTTCGAGCAGATTGCGGTGGCTCGCGCTGATCAACTGGAAATTGACCTTGACGGTGGTTTCAGTGCCCAGCGGCGTGACCTCGTGTTCCTCGATGACCCGTAGCAAGCGCGCTTGCAACGCGAGCGGCATGTCGCCGATTTCATCGAGAAAGAGCGTGCCGCCGTTGGCCTGCACGATCTTGCCGCGCCGTCCTTCGCGCTGGGCGCCGGTGAACGCGCCGGCGCGATAGCCGAACAGCTCGCTTTCGATCAGGTTCTCGGGCAGCGACGCACAGTTGACGGGCACAAAGGGACCGTCGGCGTGTGGACTGATGCTATGCAGCGCCTGCGCGAAGACTTCCTTGCCGGTGCCGGTTTGCCCTCTCAGCACGATCGGAATCTTCCGTTGAATCACGCGCGCGGCCAACTGGATCTGCGAAGCCATGCGCGGGTCACCGAACTCCAGGTGCGCGATCTCGTCGAGTTTCGGCGACGCCGCGCGTTTGTCGGGCGCCTTGCTGCTGCGCGCCGCGGGATCGGTCACGAGCACCCGGGTGGCTCGCCCGGCGCTGTTCTGCGGAGTCTGCGCGACGAGGAAGAAGCGATTCGTCGCGTTCGCGCTATACACGGTGACCGGATGGAACGAGCCTCGGATGCTGCGCGCGATCATATCTTCCAGCGAAGCATTGAAGGCCTCGTCGATGCGCCGGCCGCGCAATTCGCTGAGCGAGCGGAAGCCGAGCTGGAACAGCGCGCTGCGATTCGCGGCGAGCACCGTGCTGTCGTCCGCGACCGCGAGCTTGCCGCCGTGAAGGGTGCCGACGAATTCCGGGCGGCTGTGAAAATGAATCATGTTCGCGTGGCGGTAACGCGCATCCAGCAACCGGTTTTCGATCATCTGCCGGGACATGCCCACGAGTACCAGCGAGTGCTGCTGCAGCAGCTTCGAGCGGCTCGTGACGTCGAGCACGCCGGCGATCTCGCCGCTGTCGTCGAAGATCGGCGCGGCGGAGCAGGTGAGCGACGTGTAGCGCGGATAAAAATGCTCGTGCTGGCAGACGGCGATGCAGTCGCGCTCGGCAAGACAGGTGCCCATGCCGTTGGTACCGGCTTCGCGCTCGCTCCACAGCGCGCCGACCCGGAAGCCGTCGTCGGCGACCGCCTCGGCAAACGGCACGGACGACACCTGATGAATGATCACGCCGCCTGAATCGACCAGCACGACCGCGAGTTCGGGGTCGGCCAGTTGCTGATAGAGCGTCGTCATCTCGAGTTTCGAACAGGCGATCAGATCGCCGAGCGCTTCGCGGCGTGCGCTTAGTTCGTACTGCGTGAGGACCGGCGGCGTGACGAAACGGGAAGGATCCAGCTGGAATTCGTTGATGCAGCGCGCCCACGATTGGGCGACGGATTCGCTCGTCGGGCGTGTTGTCAATTGATGATTGACAACGTTCAATACCTCTCGGACGTGCGTATTGCTGTCAGCGAGCAACGACATGGGGTTTGTCTCCGTTGCGTCATTTCGGACACGCTATTAAGTGCGCCACGAATGCCGCTTTTTCAATCCTGTATTCCCCTGACGCTGCGACATCTCGCGTTCGCATACGCCTGAGCGACCGTCCGTGCTATTTGGCGGCGCCTTAAAACTGTACGCCCGATGGCGGTTTGGTTCAACAAGAAGTCGCATTATCTCTGGGCACCGCGCCCGATACTTGCTTTTACCCTTGCTTTTACCGCTTGCTTGCCTCGATGACGGACTAACGCCGCGGGCGTGTTGCAGCTTCGGCACACAGTGTGCCGCCTGCCGTTCCAGCCGTCTCTGACCGGTTGTTTTAACGCGCTAACCAGAGCCGCGTCGCGGCGGAGTACACCATGGATCGTATCGATACCGTTCGCCTTACCGCTTTCCCCAGCATCGGCTCCGACACCAGCGCGTTGTCCGAGCGCATGGATATCGTGTTCATCGAAAACTTCATAGGCGAGACGGTCATTGGTATCGACAGCAGTGAGTTGCACGTGCCGCAACCCGTGCGCGTGAACCTCGCAATCGGCGTACCTGCGATTCGCGCCTGCACCACGGACCGGATCGAAGATACGGTCAACTATGCAGCCGTACGCGAAGCGCTGCTTGCGCTGTTCGCGTCGCATCGGGTCCGCCTGCTCGAAGCGCTCGCGGAGACCATCGCGCAATTGCTGATCGCCGATTTCGGCGCTCACTGGGTGCGCGTGTCGCTTGCGAAGCCGGCGAAATTCGACGACGTGGCGGCCGTCGGCGTGCAGATCGAACGACGCCGCAGCGACGCGCCGGCAGAAAGTGCCGGCCTTGTGAGCTACGCATCGCTCGGGAAAGGGTTGGTGCCGAACTGAACTGAATTGAATTGGACTGGACTGAACTGGACTGAACAGCGCCGATAGACGGCGCCACCGCGCAAGCGGTGCCGCCGTCAGTATCAAGTTATCCGCGCGGTATCTGTGTGCACTGCATCATTTCGCGACCGTGGGCGTTTTCTGCGGACCGAGTCCGCATGCCTGATACGCATCCGTCTGCAGCGTGCGGAATTTCCTGGTTTGCGCCTTCGCCTGGTCGACGCGGAATTCCGAGCCGCCTTCGCCGCCGAGCGTCGCATACTTCGAGAAGGTCGACTGGCCGACAAACTCGTCATACGGCAGTGCCGCGGCCATCTTGTCGATCACGCACGAGCATTTATAGACGTTCGCGAAATCGTGACCATTGTCGTCCATGCAAGTCAGCACGTATTCCACCCGGCCCTCGGTCGGATAGTTGTAGCCGCCCGCCGCAGCGGACGACCTGGGCGCCGCGCTGCCCGCCCAGGCGAGCGGCCCCGCTAACGCCAGGCAGGTGAAGGTGAGCAGCGCGCGGCATCTTACGGTCCGGCATCTTATGGTCATTGCGTGCCTCTGTCAGAGCATTGGGCCTGCTTCACGAACTGGTTGGCTGTCAGTCACGTGAATGGGTGCGTGAGGAGGCGGCCCGGCGACCCCGCCGCGTCTCCTCCCCTTGTCGCCCCAGGTCAGTTCGGCGCGAACGGATGCGAGACGCTGCCTTTTTGCGCCACCACTTCCGCCGCGCTCGGTTCGCCGTTGACCGCGCGCTTGATTGCCTCGCGCGTGGCCTGATAGTTGAACTGCTGGATCTTCTTGTCGTCGTCCGCCTGCCAGTGAATGAAGACGCCGACGCACAGGAACAGGTCGTCGGCCTCGTCCTGCGGAATGGTGCCGTCTTCGACACTGTCGGCGACCGCGAGCGCCACCGCGTGCTGCGCAGGGCCGAACATCTGGACGGCCTGCTTCGCGCCCTTGATCGTGACCTTGTTGAACAGGATCGTATTCGGCTTGGTGAGCAGGTTCGGCGCGACGACGGCGAGCAAAGAAGTAAAGCCATCCTTATTGTTGGTGAGTGCATTGCAGAATGCGGTTTCCGCAGCCGAACCTCGCGGTCCGATCAGCAAGTCGATATGCGCGACCTCGTTGCCGTCGCCGACGAGCGACTCTCCGATCATGACGCGGTTGATCTTGGCCATTCTGTTCCTCCGATGTGTGAGTACGGACCTGCTGACTGGCCGCTGCCTGCTGTCATTCGAGTCTGCATCGCACGGCAGCGTGGTGATGCACGGTGGTACTAACTAACATTTTTCGTGCCAACGCGCGGTGTCGGCGCTGTGGCGGGCGTCCACTAGCGCGCTTTCAGGCAACCGGCGACGAACAGCGTGGCCACCGCCAGATCCGCGCTGGTGCCGGGGTTGATTGCGTGCGCCTTGAGTTCGGCGTCCCATGCATCGAGTTGCGCGGAGGCGCGCGCGCGTTGCGATTGGAGCGGCGTTTTCCGCCACTGCACGCGCTGTTCGCGCGCCGCAAGCGTGACACTCTGCGCCAGCGCCATGCCGTGTTTGCGCACAATGTGAGAGTCGGGCCAGCCGCTGAGGAAGGCGAGGAACACGTTGAGCATCGCCACTTCGGGTGCATGGGGCGGCGCTTCGCCATAGGCCGCGAGACCGGTTTCGAAGATGTCACGAAAGCCGTTCGCGTATTGCCGCGCGATGCTGTCGCGTTCGCTGGCGAGGCACATCGCATCGCGCAGGCCGACGGTCGGCGGCGCGTGGACCGACTGCTCGGCGGCCTCGCCGAGGCCGCCCGGATTGGCGAGGGCGATCGCGCGGTAGGCGAGGCGCGCGTCGTCGACATCGAGGGCCGCCAGCACCTTTGCCGTGGCTTCACGCCAGCTTTGCACGGACGGGGCTCGCCCGGTGTGATCGAGGGCCGCGGCGAGCGGTGCGACCAGCAGCACGATGCCGAGGTTCGTGTTGCAGCCGACCGCCTCGCGCGTGCGCGTGACGGCATCGAGAATCCGCAGGCCGACCGGTGCGCCGCGCGCGAGCAGCGCGTCGGCCGCGGCGTCCGCGCTGGCGAGGAACTGCGCCGCGCTCATCCCGTGGCCGGGGCTTTGGACGCTGACGTTGCCGGGTTTGGGTGTGGCTACGTCGAGCGCGCAGGCAGCGAGGAACGCCGCGCGAACCGGGTCGGGCGGGATCGCGCGGGGCTCAGGCATGATGGCCGGGCAACGCGACGCAGGCTAGCTCCCCGGCCCGCTCGACGAGGCGTTGCCGCGCTGCCAGCTTGCGATCGAGCAGGTCGTCGGCAAGTGCCGCAGCGAGGTCGACTGGCGTGACCGATTGCAAACCACGCCATGCCGCTACGCCGTTGACTTCGAGCACGAGCGGGCGCGCGGCATCGTCCGGATTGGGAATCAGGTCCACGCCGGCATAGTCGAGCCCGAGCGCAGCCGCGGCCTGCACGGCGGTTTGCGCGAGCGGCAGCTCGAGTTCGGCCGGCTCGCAGGCAGCGCCTTGCGCGAAGTTGTGAATCCAGCCTTTGCCGCCGATCCGCCGCATCGCCGCCACGGCCTGCCCGCCGATTACCAGCACGCGCCAGTCGAAGCCCGGGCGTCCGCCCGGCACATAGCGCTGCAGGTAAGCGACCTGCTGGTAACGCGCCAGCGACGGCAATGGCGCGAGCAAACCGCGGCGCGCACCGAGCCGTTTAAGCCCGTGGCCCTGTGAGCCGAATAGCGGCTTGAGCACGACCTGGCGCCCTGCCGCCGCTTCGCGCATCAGGACGCGCTGGGCGAACGCCGCGGATTCGCAGGCCCAGGTGGCCGGTGTCGGCACGCCGGCGCGGTGCAACAGAAAGCTGGTCATCGATTTGTCGACACTGCGCTCGATCGCGCGGGCATCGTTGTACACCGGCACGCCCGACTCGCGCAGCGCATGCAGAATGCCGAGCCGCAACGTCACCTGCTCGAACGTGCCGCCGGCGATGCCGCGCACGAAGACCGCGTCAGGCAGCGCGTGGCCGAAGCCGGGTAGCACCAGTCCGTGGGGTTGCCACGTGGTGTCGATCCGGCAATCCGCGAGGTCGACACAGCGCGCTTCTGCGCCGCGCGCGCGGAACGCTTTCTTCAGGCGTCCGGTGTGCCAGCCGGTTTCATCGGTCATGATCGCGATCCGTGCGGCAGTGTGAGTGGCGCTGGGATGCGCGTCCGGCTCCGCGTTCGGGCTTGCGCCGTTTTGCACGGGCGTCATGGCGCGACGGACTTGCCGCCCCACTGATCCTGCAGCAAACCGCTCTCGATCCGCCCGCCATGGTAGGTCGCGCCGCTTTCGAGGCTGCTCACCCAGACCTCGGCGGGCGCGAACAGCGCCGGATCGATCTGATAGAAGTCGAAATTGAACGACGTGAAGATCTCGGCAAAGGGCCGGCCGTAATCGCGCGAATTGGCGGCCGGCAAGGTATCGGCGAGGCGTCGCGCGACTTCGTCGTGTTTCACGCTCAGATGCACGCGGCCGCCATAGAGGATCGCGTCGTTGGTGCGGCCCATCGCCTGAATCCCGTCCGGCGCGGGCGGCGGCAACGGCGCCGAGCCGGCGGCTTCCACCACTTCGTCCAGCGGGACGCCGAGCACGTGCACTTTGTGCAACGCAACTTCGACGACGCGCGCCACGACCTGTACCGTTCCCGCGACAGACTGTGTCGGCGTGACGATCAGCGTGAGCCGTTCGGGCGCGAGGTGACAATCATGCAACACCTTGTCGATGACGATCTGCGGCGGCAGGCGGTCGACTTCGAGCACCAGCACGCCGCGATCGTGATGTTCGCGGTAGCCCAGTTCGGCGAACAAGGGCTCCTTGACCGCCAGTGCGCGCGCGGGACCGGAGCCCAGCGAAAAGAACTTCTTGCCGCCGGTCTGCTCCCTGGTCGCCGCCAGGCTCCACCCCGCGTACTGGCTGCCGAGACAGGCCAGCACGGGCGACGACGTGCGCACGTCGATCATGGTGGGCCACAGCGGTGCCGCGTCGAAGTTCGAGCGCACGGCGACGTGGCCGAGCCCGCCCATGCAGATGCGCGCGATCAGCACCCCGGCGTCGATGCTGCCGCGGGTGTGGACGCCGGCATCCGCGATCACCGTTCCGCCGGCCGTCCGGGTGATCGCGATATTGAGACGCGCCGCTTCGTCGATCAGCCGGGCGACGAGCCGCTCGCTCAACGCGTTGACGCCGGGCGCGGCGGACTGCGCGGACGCTTCAGGAGGAGCAGGGGATGCAGACATGGTCGGGTTCATCGCAGGTTTCGATTCGTTGTACGACGCAGGCATGCTGCGCATCCAGCGCGCGCCGCACCGCGTCTTCCGACGCCGCGCGCACGAGCAGCGTGCAGACGGGTTGCCCGGCGTCGACGCGCGTGCCGGGCATCGGCACGTCGCGGCACTGGGGATCGCGCAGGCACGCATCGGAGAAGCCGCTCGACACGGTGAACGACCTGGGCGCGAATAGCACCTGCTGCCCGGCGCACCAGCGCGGCTGACGGGCCAAAGCGATGCTCGCACCCGGCGGCGGCCGGCCGCCGCGGCATGCCTCGAGGTGCCATGCGAGCAGTCCGCGTGGCCATGCATCGGGCGACGCGGTTTCGTAAAGCGCCATCGTGGACGAAGGCCGCGCGTTGATTTCGAGCACGTCGAACGCGTCGCCTTCGAGCAGGAAGTCGCAACTGTTGATGCCGACGAGACCGGTGCGCGCACAGAGGGCGTCGAGCGCTTCCTGCACGCGCACCGCGAGCTGCGGCGGCAGATCGATCGGACCGATCGATCCGCCATGCACGAACGCCAGATCGCCCAGCGTGCAGGTCAGTTGCCTCGCGAAACCGATCAGGTGCGCGCGGCCGCGCGCGCCGATGAATAGCGCCGACAGCGGCAGGCCGTTGCCGATTTGCTGGAAGTAGCCGTGCGTGGGCACGGGCACGGCGTCTGCGTCGAGTGCCGCGGCCGGTTTGATGTGCGTGCCGCCGCAGCCGTGCGCATCTTTGACCAGCCAGCCCGCGGGCGATACGGGCCGCTCGAACGAGACCGCGGGATGCGGAATTCGCAGCGCGTCGAGCAGCGCGAAAAAGCGCCGTGGCTCGCGTACCGCGGCGCTCGCCTCCGCATCGTTGCCGATGAATCTGGGCAAACCGGGTTCGCGGCACAGTTGCGCCATCAGGGGCTCGAGCCCGCTGCCGCCGATCCAGCCCAGCAAATGCGGCAGGTGCGCAACGCGCGTGAGCGCGTCGACGATCCGGCTTCGATCGATCGTCAGTGCGCCGCCGCCGATATCGAACCAGACCTCCGACGCCTCTCGCGTATCGCGGTCGCCGAAGATATCCAGCGCGGCGACGCGCAGTCCCGCGCGCGCCGCGGACTGCGCGAGCAGGCGCGCGGACAGGCCGGCTACCGCGACGAACGGCGCATGCGCTTGCGGCTGGCGCGACTTCATGGCGGCCGGCTCAGCCGAGCCCGGCCGCGACCGCGCGGGCCTCGTCGAACGCTTGCGGGAAGCCGAGGTAGACCGGCTTGCCGCCGGTGCGCATCTGCATGAACAGCCGGTGTTCGACCTGATACTTGACGTTGCCAATCGCCAGTGCGCCGATGCCGACCGCGCCCGCATTCGGCACGCCGTCGATCGGTTTGCCGTCGTTCATCACGTTGACGCCGGCAATGCCTTCGGGCGGCACGGCGTTGACGTCGGCGGCGATCAATAGACGCCTGGCATGCGCCAGATCCGCGCTGCTGACCACCTGAACGCCCGCGAGCGCGGTGGCGAGCACGATCTCCGCATCGGCCAGCGCGCCGCGCAATTCGTCCGCTGTCGCCGTGCTGATGCCGTTGGTCACGATCCCGAAGCGCTGGTTGATTTCGGCCGCTACGCCGAGCGCGCGAGCGTGGCTGTGGTGGCTCGCGATCGTCACGTCGGCGCCGCGCGAGGCGGCCATCGCCGCCGCCACGCGCCCGACCGCGCCCGTGCCGCCGAGAATCAGCACCCGCTTGCCGCCCAGTTCCATGCCGTGTTGCTTGCCCAGATGACGTTCGACCAGCGCGACGAGCGCGGCCGCCGTCGTGTACGAGCCGCTCGGATCGGCGAACACCGAGACTTCGAACGGCGGGACCATGGCTTTGCGCGCGGTATCGAGCATGTCGGCGGCCTGCATCACGTCGCGTCCGCCGATGAAGATGCCGGTGCGCGACACGCCTTTGGGGCCGCGGGAAAAAATCGCGTCCTGGGTGAGGTTCGCCACCATGCCGGTGTCGACGCCGCAATACGGCACGATGACCTGGTAGCCGGCGTCGGCTGCCATGTTGACGTCGAACGGACTCATCTGCGGCGTGGCCGTGAACATGTGCAGGATATAAGGCCTTTCGATGGTTTCGGACATGGCAGGAGGCTCGTTTCAGTGGCGTTCTCGTGGACTGCGCGGCGCCGGGCTCATGGGAGCGCGTCGGCAGCGCTGCCGTGGCGGGTGTCGGCCGGGAGGGGATGGATGGGATAGATGGGATAGGGCGTCATGCGGCGTCGATCCGCTGGGCGCGCGCCTCGGCGCTGCGGATGGTCGCGCCGTTATTTCGTCCCGCGACGATCGTGCATTCGATGTGGGGCAGGGCGCGTGCCGTTTCCTGCGCGGTGGCGAGCGCGCCGTCGGCCGCGCGCGCACTCGCGACGATCGCAAAACCCGTCGGTCCCCACGAAGTCTGGCCGATGCCCGCGGCTCGCTGCGCGGCGACCGCACGCAACACGCGCTCCACGTCGGGACTCGCGAATACCCCGCCTTGCGCGGTGGCGAAGTATTCGCCGATGGTCTGCTGCATTTCGGTAAGGCCGTCCGCGAACGGCGCGAAATTGCATTCCGCGGCGCCCGGCAGAATCCGCATCAGCACCAGATGACACAGGTGCGCGGCGAGCCGCTGCGGGAACGGTGCAAGCGAGGCGAGGGCGCGACGCTCCTCGGCGCCGTGCAAACCCTCGCGGCTGTGATCGCTCACGAGCAGCACGCGCCATTCATCCGGAAACGGCTGGCGCGCGAGCAGCGGCGGTGCGCTCTGGCGCAGATCGCGGGCCGGGCCGCCGTCCAGCAGCAGGCCGCCGGCTTCGAAACCGAGGATGCCGATGCCGGATCGGGCGCCGCGCCCAAGCAGGCTGGCCAGTTCGGCGCTGCTCGCCGGGTGGCCGACGAGGCGCGCGAACGCCGTGCCGACGGCCAGCGCCAGCTGCGTGCCGGAGCCGAGGCCGGTATGCGCACGCGGCGCACGAATCACGTTGATGGCGACCGGCGCCGGTCCGTAAGCGGCCTGCAACCGCGCGAGGCAAAGCGCGATGCGCTCGCGGTCCGCTTCGGTCACGGCGCCGCCGATCTGTTCGCGCTCCGCGAGGCGCGCTTCGAGCCGTGTGCCCTGCGTGTCGATCACCAGTCCCAAGCTGCCGAATGCGCGCCCGAGCGACGCGTTCGGGTCGAGAAAGCCCAGATGCAGGCGCGCGGGCGCCTCGATTGTCACGGCCGTGTGAGGCGGGAGGCGGCGAATCTGAAGCGGCATCGCAAGTGTCCTTGTGGGTGCGCTGAACAGGGTCTGGCCGGAGGGCGCCATGGAATCCGGCGCAGGCCATAACCGCAGTGCGCCGGGCGACTTCAAGCAGAAGCCGTACCAGGCGCGGACCATGACTGCCACGGCTGTTCCAGGCTGCCGCGCGACGCGCTCAGTGTCGCGCTCTCTCGCATGCGTGGACGCTGTGTGACGCCGAAGGTGCACTGTGTCACCTGCTGTTGCAGCGGGCGGCGGGCGGCTGGCGGCAGGCGTCCGCTGGCCGGGAACGCGCGCCAGGGGGGCGCTTCGGCTTGCCTTCTCAACTGCCTTGCGCGGTTTTGGGCGCGTCGTACTTGATATAGCGGAAGCGCTGATCGTCGGACGGCGTGCCTTCGAGCGGCCCCTCTTCGAGACCAGGCTGCCACTGGATCACCGATTCCATTTTGGTGGCGAGCGCGAAGTCTTTGTCCGTGATGCCCTTGGCGCTATGTGTCTTGAGCTTCACGGTGACGAATGCGTAGGAGACCGTCAAATCCGGGTGATGCCAGGCGGCCTCGGCGAGATGCCCCACCGTATTGACCACCATCAGCGTTCCCTTCCAGCCCTCGGTGCGGTACTTGCGCCGCAGCCAGCCGTCCTCGAGATACCAGTGCTGGAGCGGACCGACGAGGCGTTGCTGGACCTCGTCGTCGGAATAGACCTGCTCTGCGTTTGCCATGACCGCTGCTCCTCGGATGCGGGAATCGCCCGCCGAACTACAGCTTGATGCAAGTGACGGGCCAACTGCGCGAGTCGCGACGCCCCAAGGACACGTTTCGTATCACGGAAGTGACACAGTATGTGTCGCCCTCGCTGGCGCAACCGGGTCAAGCTCGTCACACCGTGACGCCGATCCGGAAGGACCCAAAGGCTGCAGCGCGGCGCGCGACTGGAGTCGAGGGGCGCGCGTGCGGGATGCAGGCAACCGTTGGCACTTTCCGGCATGGAATATGCGTTGGCCCTTTATGCGCCGCGAAGCCCGACATCGATTGGGATAGGGCGTTGATCGTTACCTGCACTCGAGAAGGCGCGCACGATGCGATGAGGTAGCGTGGGTCATTCGTGAGTTGAACAGCAGGACAATCTGGAGGAGACATGAACTTACGCACTGTGGTTCTTGGGCTCGCGATCCTCGCATCGGCAGGTTTTGGCGCTATCGCCGCTCAAGCCGATTCGCAGCTCGACGGCCTGATGAAAAATCCATCCAACTGGGCGGCCCAGGCGGGTGATTATGCGAATCACCGCTACAGCCCGCTCAAGCAGATCAACGAGAACAATGTCGGCAAGCTGCAGGTCGCATGGACCATGTCGACCGGCGTGCTGCGCGGCCATGAAGGCGCGCCGCTCGTGATTGGCGACACGATGTACATCCACTCGCCATTCCCCAACAAGGTCATCGCCATCAACCTGAAGGATCAGACGTTCATCTGGCAGTATCAACCGAAACAGGACGGGCAGGTCGTCTCCGTCATGTGTTGCGATACCGTCAACCGCGGTCTCGCTTACGGCGACGGCAAGATCTTCCTGCAACAGGCCGATACCAAACTCGTGGCCCTGAACGCGAAAACAGGCGATGTGGTCTGGACCGCGCAGAACGGCAATCCGAAAGCGGGTGAAACCAACACCAACGCGCCGCACGTATTCGGCGACAAGGTGCTGACCGGTATCTCGGGCGGCGAATTCGGCGTGCGCGGGCGTCTCATTGCGTATGACATCAAGACCGGGAAACCGGCCTGGACGGCATACAGCACGGGCCCCGACAGCGAGATGCTGATCGACCCGCAGAAGACGATGACCTACACCGACGGCAAGATGGTGCCGGTAGGCGCGGATTCATCGCTCAAGTCGTGGAAGGGCGATCAGTGGAAACTGGGCGGCGGCACCACGTGGGGCTGGTATGCGTGGGATCCTAAACTCAATCTTGTCTACTACGGCACCGGCAATCCGGGGACATGGAACCCGACGCAACGTCCGGGCGACAACAAGTGGTCGATGTCGATCTTCGCGCGCGACCTGAATACCGGCGAGGCCAGATGGGTCTACCAGATGACGCCGCACGACGAATGGGATTATGACGGCGTCAACGAAATGATCCTGTCCGACCTGAACATCGACGGCAAGAAGGTGCCCGCGATCGTTCACTTCGATCGGAACGGTTTCGGCTACACGCTCAATCGCGAAAACGGACAGTTGCTCGTCGCGCAAAAGTTCGATCCGGCGGTGAACTGGGCTGACCGTGTCGACATGAAGAGCGGCCTGCCGATTCGCAACGCGGCGTACTCGACTCAGGCAGCAGGCTCCGATCACAACGTGAAGGGCATCTGCCCGGCAGCACTCGGCTCCAAAGACCAGCAACCCGCGGCATTCGATCCGGGGACGAGCCTGTTCCTCGTGCCGACCAACCACGTCTGCATGGACTACGAGCCGTTCGATGTCGACTACGTGTCAGGACAGCCGTATGTCGGCGCCACGCTGTCGATGTATCCGGGCCCGAACGACAACAATTCGATGGGTAACTTCATCGCGTGGGATGCGAGCAAGGGCAAGATCGTCTGGTCCAAGCCGGAGAAATTCTCGGTTTGGTCGGGTGTGCTCGCCACCGCTGGCGGCGTGGCGTTCTACGGCACGCTCGAAGGCTACATCAAGGCGGTCCGGATCAAGGACGGCAAGGAACTGTGGCGCTTCAAGACGCCGTCCGGGATTATCGGCAACGTCTTTACCTACGAGTATCAGGGCAAGCAGTTCATCGGCGTGTACTCGGGCATCGGCGGCTGGGCCGGTATCGGCATGGCGGCCGGTCTGGAGAAGTCGACCGAAGGTCTGGGCGCGGTCGGTGGTTATCGTGAACTGGCGAAGTACACCGCGCTCGGCGGCACGCTCTTCGTGTTCGCGATTCCCGGTGAGAAAGGCTGAATGACCGGGGCGCACTGATATGCACGGCCGGCGCGTCTGTTGCAGCAGGGCGCACCGGCCGTCCGTTCCGTGCGGCGGTCGAATCATTCCCGCGCGCGCCCGTTTCGCCGATGCGTTCATGAAGCGCATCAGGGGGCGCCGTTCATATCGAAGGAGACACATGCATGAAAGGCCGATCAATCTTGTTGCTTGCGGCATTGCCCGCGGCACTCGTCCTGCTCCCTGTCGGATACGCGCAGAACAATCCCTCGGTGGCGCAGGTCGCATACAAGGTGGTCGACGGTAGCAAGGTCGACAGTAATACGCTGCAAGGGTGGAAAACATGGCGCGCGCTCGCTTGCGAACGCTGCCACGGAGCACAGCAGCAAGGCATGGTCGGACCGTCGCTCATCGACGCTTTCAAGACCCTGGACAAGAACGAGTTTCATCGAACGGTGTTCGGCGGGCGAGTGGACAAAGGCATGCCTGATTTCAGCACCAGCCAGATGATGCAGAAGAATTGGGAAAACCTCTATGCGTATCTGAAAGGGCGCTCCGATGGCCAGATCAAGCCCGGCGATCTCCAGGCGATCGATGCCAAATAAGGCCGGCGCCGCTACTCTTTCGGAGGCTCACGATGCGTCATAAAAGAAGCATGTCCGTCCACGCCACGCTGATCGCCGCCGCGCTTTGCTGCGCCGCGCTGGCGAGCGCGGCCGTCAACGCCGACGGTCCGGCGCTGCCCAATAACGACGGCGCGGACGGCGTGCTCAGGGTGTGCGCCGACCCGAACAACATGCCCCTGTCCAACAACAAGGGCGAGGGATACGAGAACCGGATCGCCAGCGAGATGGCCAGCGACTTCGGCTACAAGCTGGAGTACACCTACTTCCCGCAGCGCATGGGCTTCGTGCGTCACACGCTGCGCGAGAAGGCGGAAGGCAGCGAGCGCTTCAAGTGCGACCTGATCATCGGCGTGCCGAAGGGATACGACATGACGTCGACGACGCAGCCGTATCTACGCTCGACCTACGCCATGGTGTTCGCGAAGCGCCCCGAATTCGCCAACATCAACACGCCTGACGACCTGCTCAAATTGCCGCCGGAACAGTTGCACAAGCTTCGCTTCGGGATCTTTTCGCAAACCCCGGCGGTGGACTGGCTGCTCAGCCACGATCTGATCGATCAGGCGGTCTCGTACCAGGTGCAAAGCGGCGATCCACAGGAATATCCTGGCCAGATGATCGAGCAGGACCTGCGCGCGGGCCACGTCGACGTGGTGTTCCTGTGGGGGCCGATCGCGGGTTACTTCGCCAAACGTGCCGGCGACACGGTCAAGCTGGTGCCGTTTCCCGCCGGGCCCGGCATCCGCTTCGACTATTCGATTTCGATGGGCGTCCGTTATGGCGAGAAGGCGTGGAAAGACAAGGTGGATCAATGGATCGGCGCGAACCACGACAAGATCGACAGCATCCTGACCAGCTACCAGGTGCCGCTGCTCAAACCTGTCGACGTGCCGGCATCGAAGCCCGGCGATGCGTCGCCATGACGGCGATGGCGTCAGGAAGCGGCTGGCTTCGCGCGCTGGCGGCATGGATGATATGGACGTTGTGCGTCGTGCCGCTCGCCGCGCGCGCAGCGGGATCGCCGGGAAGCGAGGACATCACGCCGGCCGAGCATCTCATCTTCACGACGGATCACCTGCACGGTGTCGCCGCGCAGACCGAGCTCGACTACGCGGTGGTCAACTCCGAACAGCCGTCGCGCAGCGCCGACCTCGTCAAGGTGCTGGTGCTCAGCCCGGATAACGCGAAAGGCGACGCCCAGGTGTCGGACCATAGCGGCAACGTGCCGTTGCCGATTGGCGGGCTTCAGTGCAATCCGGTGATCATCTATTTTCTGGAGCGCGACATCTCCGAAATGCAGGGTCTGACAGGCGGCCAGCGCCGTTATTTTCAGCAGCGGCTGCGCCTCGCGCTCGCTGCCGGTCCGCGCATCGAGTCCGTGACAGGCGAGGCCGCCGGCAAGTCCGTCCGTGCGCGGCGCATCGTCGTGCAGCCGTACCTGAACGATCCGAACGGGGAGCGCTTCGCGCAATACACGGCCAAGCGCTACACCTTTTTGCTCGCCGACGACGTGCCCGGCCAGGTCCTCTTGATTCGCACCGATCTGCCTGGCGCGAACAACGACTTCGCGCATCCGGCGCACACGGAGTCGCTGAGCTTCCAGGCTGCCCTGCGCACCTTGCCGCCGCCGGCCAAAGCGCCGCCGAAGCCGTCCAACGCGCCGAGAGCAAGCCGTTAGCGCACGCAGGCGGAGCGGCGGCACCTGAAGCGGCACCTGAAGCGGCACCTGAAGCGGCACGCCGGTGCGTCTCGCGCCGTCTCGCAACTGTCTGACTTCCTTAGAGAGCCGATGCATGCAGACCGCGCGCTTCGCGACGAATCGGGTCAACCTGAATTTCATCCGCTCATTGACGCTGCGGCAGTTGCAGATATTCGTCGTGGCAAGCCGTTATACGAGTTTCGCGCGCGCGGCGGAGGAACTGCATCTGACCCAGCCGGCCGTCTCGATGCAGATTCATCAGTTGGAAGATGCGGTCGGCCTGCGGCTGTTCGAGCGCGTCGCACGCAAGCTCGCGCTGACCGAAGCGGGCGAGGTGCTGACGCATCACGCGAGCCGCATTCTCGGCGAAATCAAGGATGCCGAAGATGCGATGATGTCGCTCAAACAGGCCGATAGCGGCACCATCAATGTGGGCATCGTCAGTTCGGCAACCTACTTCGCGCCGAAGCTGCTGGCGCTCTATTCGCATCTGTACCCGAAGGTCGACGTGCACTTTTCAGTCGGCAATCGCGACGCGTTGCTGCGGCTACTGCAGGACAACGCGATCGATCTGGCGATCATGGGGCGTCCGCCGCCCGAACTCGACACGACCACCGAACCCTTAGCCAGTCATCCCCAAGTGATGATCGCGCCGTTGAATCATCCGCTGTGCGGCGCGCGGCGCTTCGATCTGCAGGAGCTGCGCGGCGATACGTTCCTGTTGCGCGAGCCCGGTTCGGGGACGCGCATGGCCGCCGAGATGATGTTCCGGCAGCACCTGTTCAAGCCCGCCAAGGTCGTCACGCTCGGCAGTAACGAGACCATCAAGCAGGCGGTGATGGCGGGCATGGGCGTGAGCCTCATTTCGTTGCACACGCTGCTGCTGGAACTGCGCACCGGTGAGATCGCATTGCTCGACGTGAACGGCACGCCGCTCGAACGCACCTGGCAAATCGTGCATCTTCGTTCAAAGCAGCTGTCGCCGACCGGTGTGGTATTTCGCCAGTTCCTGCTCGATCATGCGGCGACTCATCTGGAGCACGAGTACGCGGCGTTTGCAAAGTTTCCAGCCGGCACGGAGGCGTGAAATGAAGCGGCCGTTTGGGTGGCGCGCAGCATTCGTACGGGTTGCTGGTTTGTTCTGCACCTTCGCCGTTGTGGTGTTCGCCGCGGCGCCTGCACGCGCCGGGCCAGTCGCGATTGCGGTGCTGAACTGCACGCTGATCGACGATAACGCCGCCTACAACGATGCCGATACCAATCGCCTCCAGCAGGCGCGCATCGGCATGGTCAGCGACGTGCTGCGTGCGCAGCTGGCTGCCAGCCAGCGCTACCGTATCGCCGACAACGGCCGTGCGACCGATCTGATCGCCCGGCTCGGCGCGATGCAGGATCTGACCACCTGCGAGAACTGCGCGCGGCAGGTTGGACGCGAGCTGGGCGTCGAGCAGGTGGGGACATGCTGGGTCCAGAAGGTCAGCAATCTGATCCTCAATCTGAACCTGCGTGTCGAAGAAGTAGGCAGCGGGAAGACGGTGTTCCAGCGCTCGGTCGACATTCGCGGCAATACGGACTTGTCTTGGCGCCGCGGCGCGACGGCGCTCGTCGGACTACTCGTGGATCAAACACCGGCGGATCGCGTAGCACCATGACGATGAGCCGGGTTGCCGCAGCGACGCAGGCGAGGGTCGGGTGCCAGGCTCGTACGCGCAGTGCGTAGTGCATTTGAGCGTCGCGACCGATGGCACAGTGTGTACCCGAATGTCGTGACAGGATGACAACTATCCGGGCGCGGCGTGGCACGATCCGGTGGTCCGCATGATCGGCACAAACCGTGCTTGAACAGATGCCGGCGAGCGCAGGACCCGTCGACACTGATAACCGCACGGGCACAACGAGAAAAGCATGCGGGTGTCGCTGGCTCAGGATAAAACATCCGTCGCACCACAGGCAGCCTGCTATAAGAAGGGGATCGCATCGATGAGTTCTGGCGAACAGCTTCAGGACTGGCGTTTTCATGCACTGCAAATCGAAAACGAAGTCGCCAAGGTCGTCATAGGCCAGCAGCAAATCCTACGGCTTATCAACGTCGCGCTGTTCGCCCGGGGCCACGTGCTGCTCGAGGGTGGCGTCGGCGTTGGCAAGACGACTGTGTTGCGCGCGTTCGCGCGCGTGGTCGGCGGAGAGTTCGAGCGCGTGGAAGGCACCATCGATCTGATGCCGGGCGATCTCGTCTATCACACCTACGTCGATGCGGACGGCAAGCCTCGTATCGATCCGGGTCCGCTGCTGCGCAACGGCGAGCAGTTGACCACCTTCTTCTTCAACGAAATCAACCGGGCTCGTCCGCAGGTCCAATCGCTGTTGCTGCGCGCAATGGCCGAGCGGTCCGTCTGGGCTTTCGACCGCGAACATCGCTTCCCGCATATGACCGTGTTCGCCGACCGCAACAAGGTCGAGAAAGAAGAAACCTTCGAGCTGGCATCGGCGGCGCGCGACCGCTTCCTGTTCGAGCTGAACATGCCTACGCCCGCCGCGCCGGACGTGCGGCGCGCGCTGGTGTTCGACACGATGTTCCATGACGTCGACGTGCTGCTCGCGCAACTGACGCCCGCGATCGTGGCCTGGCAACAGTTGAACAGCATCGGTGCGGCGATTCAGCAAGGCGTGCAAGCGAGCGAAACGATCGAGCGCTACGTGCTGGATATCTGGCGAGCGACGGAAACGCCCCTGCATTTCGGCATCACGCTCGACGGCGTCGACATGCAGCAGCTGATTCTGGCGGGCGCGAGCCCACGCGGGATGAGTGCGCTGTTGCGGGCCGCGCGCGTGGTCGCATGGCTCGCGGGCCGCTCGCATCTGATTCCGGAGGACATCCATGAAGTGCTGATGCCGGCGCTCGGTCATCGTGTGTTCTTCACCCCGATCTATGAACTGCGCCGCCAGGAACTGGCCGAAGCGTTGATCGCGCAGATCATGGCCAAGGTTGCCGTGCCTTGAGGCGCGCCCGGCGATGAACGGCATAGCCGAATTCCACTATCGTCTGCCGACGCGCGCGGGCGGTGCGCGGCCAGGTTCGCATCCCGGCTCGAGCTTCGGCTCCGGCCAGCAGTTCGCGATGCACGGCCGCCTGTTCGACTACCCGGATCCGCGCCGTCTGGATCTGCGCGCGAGCCTGCGCGCGGCGCGCTCGGAATGGCTGGTGCGAGTTCATCTCCAGCGCGTGGCGGTGCCGGTGGTGATGATCGTCGACGTGTCGGCGTCCATGCATTTCGGCGCGCGTCAAACCAAGCTGCAGGTTGCCGCCGACTTCGTCGAGACCTTGGGCTACAGTGCGTTTCGTGTCGGCGATCGGCTGGGCATGCTGGCATTCGACGCCGACGAACGCGACGATCTTTTCGTGCCGCCGCGCAACGGCCGGGGCACCGGCAATCTGCTGGCGGCCATGCTGCGCGCGTGTCCCGGCAGCGCAGCCGTGAGTGGCGGGAGCGAAGGGCTGCGGCGCTGCGCGACGCGGCTGGCCGGGCGCCAGGCACTCGTTTTCGTCGTGTCCGACTTCCACTGGCCGCTCGCGCACATGCCGCGCGTACTCGACACCCTGGTCCACGCATGCGTCGTGCCGATCGTCGTTTGGGATGAGGCTGAAATTTCGCCGCCTCGGCGCGGCCCGCTGCTGGCGGTCCATGATGCCGAGTCCGGCGAAGATCGCAGGGTGTGGCTGCGCGACGGTATCCGCAAGCGCTGGCTCGAAGGCGTCGCACGCCGCCGCGTGGAACTCGACCGGCTCTTCGGCTCGCGTGGCATGCCGCCGTTCTATGTCGAAGGCGCTTTCGATCCGGAAGCCATGTCGCGTTACTTTCTGGAGACGACCGTATGACACTGTGCGGACTCCGGGTCGGCTTCACGCGCGGTTTGCACAACTACGTGCTGATCGCCGCGTGGCTGGCTGCCGCCCACGCGGCCAGCAGCGCCGCTGCCACGGCGGTGCCCGCGATCGTTCAACAGCCGCGCGCGTTCGGCTACGTGCTCGGCGACGTCCTCACGCAACGCGTGCTTCTGCAAGCCGGCGGCAACGACGTGAGCAATGTCACGCCGCCTTCGGTCGGCCGCGCGGGTGTCTGGCTCGAACGCCGGCCAGCGTCGTTCGAAACCGATGCGGATGGCCGCCGCTGGATCGTGATCGGCTATCAGATCGTCAATGCGCCGCCGACGCTCACGAAGATCACGTTGCCCGCGTTGACATTGACGTCGCCAGGCGGCGCGCAATTGCAGGTGCCCGAATGGCCCGCGAGTGTCGGCCCACTGACTCCGCCGGGCGCGTTCGCTGCCGGCGACCTGCAGCCGCTGCGGCCCGATCGCGAGGCGCCCTTGCCGGCGAGCGCCGGATTGCGCCGCCAGATGACGTGGGCGCTCGGCCTGTTGCTCGCGACGTTGCTCGCGTGGGTGGCCTGGTGGTGGTGGCGTAACCTGCGCGAGTCGGCGCGCTTGCCCTTTGCGCGGGCGTGGCGGCACATGCAACGGCTTCGCGGCGCACAAGCCGCTTCGTCCAAAGACGCCTGGTTTTGTCTGCATCATGCGTTGAACGAAACGGCGGGACAGGTGGTGCACTCCGGGTCGCTGTCCGCCCTGTTCGCTCGCGCGCCCTATCTGCAACCGCTGCGCGCGCAACTGGAGCACTTCTATCAGGTATCGGCCGAGCGCTTCTTCAAGCCTGCGCCGGGCGCGGCCGAGTTTCCGTTGCAGACGTTGTGCCGTGCGCTGTATCGGGCTGAACGGCGTCATCAGCGATGACCATGGCTCTCGATTTCGCCGCGCCGTGGATGCTGGTCCTGCTGCCGCTAGCCGCGCTGCCATTGATGCGCCGGCGCAGCGACAGCCTGGTGTTTTCCAGCGTCGCGTGGTTGCCGGTGGATCGCGTCGGCCGGCTGGCCGGCTGGCTCGCGCGCGGCAGTGGCGTGCTGGCGATGGCGGGTATCGTCGTCGGGCTAGCCGGGCCGGGCCGCTCGCAACTGCAGGTGGTGCGCACCGGCAGCGGCGCGCAGATCCTGATCCTGATGGATCGCAGTGCGAGCATGGACGAGCCGATGGGTAGCGCGGGCGTCGAGGCGCCGCGTGGCGACGCCAAGAACAAGGTGGCGCGCGCGTCGTTGACGAGCTTCGTGAACCAGCGGCCCAACGACCGGCTCGCGTTCATGATGTTCGGCAGCAGTCCCGTGCTCGCGATACCGTTCACCTACAACCATCGCGCGATCGAGGCGGCAATCGCCGCGACGGCCATTGGCCGGGGCATGCCGGACACGCAGCTCGACCGGGGCATGCTGAGCGCGATCGACCAGTTCGACGGCCGCCCCTCGTCGGGTCGCCGCGCGATCGTGCTCGTCTCAGATGGCGGCGCACGGCTCGATGAGGCGGTACGGCGACGCATTCAGGCGGGTCTGCAGCGCAACCAGATCGCGCTGTACTTCATTTACTTGCGCAGCAGTCTCTATAGTCCCGATCTGAACGCCACGCTACCCGCCCGCGAGTCGTCGGCCGAGGCCGAACTGCATCGATTTTTTCTGACGCTGCCGACGCCTTACCGGCTTTTCCAGGCGGGGGACGCGAAAGCCATGATGGCGGCCGTCGCCGAAATCAACCGGCAGCAAAACGCGCGGACGTCGTTTGTCGAGCATTTGCCTCGACAGGATTTGAGTCCGTATTGCTTCGCGAGCGCTTTGTTCTTCTCCGCGGTGTTGATGGCGTTGCGTTTGCTTCAGGTAAGGAGTTGGGCATGACGCGCATGCTCGTCCACGCCGTGTTCGGAACCATCGCGATCTGCTGCGCCGGCGTGGCCGCGTATGACTGGATGCGTCTTCAGCACGCCGCGCAGATGAATCAGGCGATTGCGGCAGCGAGCGCCGACCCGCGCAAGGACCGCACCGATGACGACGCGCCGCAGGTTCAGCTCGCACGCGCGATGGCGTTATCGAAAGCGGGCGCCTACGATGCGGCGGCCCGGCTTTACGATGGCCTGATCCACGAGGACCGTCTTGACGACCTCGGCCGCACGGCGCTGTTCGATCTCGGCAACATGTATCTGCGCGAAGGGGGCGCAGAGGGCGCCGGCGCAGTCAGGTCGCTCGCGATGATCGGCGAGGCCAAAGCGCGCTACCGGATGTTGCTACGCGCGGCGCCCGACGATTGGGACGCGCGCTATAACCTCGAGCGGGCGCTTTGGCTCGCACCTGAAACACAGTCCGCGTCCGATGAGCCCGATGTGAAAGAGCAGCACAACGTGAAATTGCGCGATCCGCAAAGCAAGGATTTGCCGTGAGCAGCGGGACCCGCGAGCGTGGCTTCTCCAGGCTGCGTCACTGGTTGATGCCGGTCGCGCTCGTCGCGTTGATCGCCGCGGTCGTCATGCCGAAGGTGAAACTGCCGCGCAATGCATTCGACTACATCGTCACGTTCGATATCACGCAAAGCATGGACGTCGACGACGTCAGTCTGAACGGCGTGCCCGTGAGTCGGTTGAAGTTCGCGCAGGCCGCGATGCGCGACGCGCTTGGGCACTTGCCTTGCGGCTCGAAAGTTGGCTGGAGCGTGTTTACAGGGCAGCGGACTTTGCTGTTGCTGCCGCCCATCGAGGTGTGCGACAACTACGACGCGCTGCTGGTGTCGCTCGACGGTATCGGCGCACGCATGCGCTGGACCAACTGGAGCCGGATTGCGGAGGGCGGCGTTTATTCGGCGGTGCGGGTGGCGCAGGATGTCGGCCACGATGCGGCCGTGGTGTTTATCACCGACGGGCAGGAGGCGCCGCCTGTCCCGGCGTCGCGTGCGCTGATGCGCGATATCAATGCCGCGGGCATCAAGGGTTGGCTGATCGGCGTGGGGGGCGACCAACCCGCGGCCATTCCGAAGACCGACGCCGACGGCAACCGGATCGGCTACTGGCAGCCCGACGACGTGATCCAGGTGCCGACCACGCCGGGCTCCGATGCAGCGGTCGAGACACACGAGGAGCTTTCCGAGTTACGCGGCCAGTATCTGGCGTTCGTGGCTGGGCAGACCGGTCTTGGTTATCGCCGTCTCTGGAGCGCGGCGTCGTTGAACGATGCGATGCTGGACGCGCGCTTCGCTCACCGCGAGCCGATCCCGACGGATTTGCGCTGGTGTCCCGCGCTGCTCGCGTTGTTGCTGTTTGTCGGGCGGTTTGCACCTGATGGGGTCTGGGCGCGGTGGGACTTCTGTTGGACACATGGGCGACGATTTGTTCGAAGGCTTGCGCCAGCGACGAGTAGCCGTCCGCCACGAACTGAATAGGTCGACCCGCAAGAATCAATCGACTTGCTAAGGCGCATGCGACCCGGCACGCGCGAATGCAGCAGTCGCCTGCCGGACGCGAGCCTGCGCGTGGTATCGATAGCCTTGCGGGCAAGGACATTGTTTGCAGCGCTGCGAGTCGCCGAGGTCATGGTGGGAACGCTCGCTTGCCTGCTGGTGGCGAGCGTGTTTCACTTCGGGCCGAAGTGGTATGCGAAGAACGCGCCGTCAGTGTCTGCCACGGCGCGCGCGGCCGGCGAATCCGCGGCGCCTTCCGCTTCAGTGCTTCCGCCGTCTCCAGAATCGATGCGCCCGACTCGCATGCTGCTGGGCTTGCAGAGTGCACTGGCAATCATCATCCTGGCAGCCCTTACCTATGTTTTGCATCTGCCTGGCTTCGCGCAAGCCATGGTCACGGCGATCGCGGTGCTGATCTTGCCGGCAGGCTTGCCAGCCGACAGAACACGGCAGCCGGTCATGGAAAAGATGGTGCACCGCGTGGCCGGTTGCGTGCTGGCCGGCGCGCTCGGTGTGGCGCTACTGCCGCTGATGCAGGGGCAAGCGATCTGGTGCATGTTGGCGCTGTCTGCCGGCGTGTGGATAGGCTGTCACGTGCAGACGGGGCGGGAAGGGGCAAGCTACGTTGGGCGGCAATTCACGATCGCGTTCATCATGGTATTTGTGCAGGACCATCATTGGTCGGCCGATCCGGTACCCGCGCTGATGCGGCTATCGGGCATTCTCGCCGGTATCGTCGTGCTGGCAGGGGTGATGCTCGCGACCAGCAGGCTGCATCTGGCGCCGTCGTCGAACGATGTCAGCGTTTGAGACGCGCATACAGCGCGCGTCGCCAGGTGATCCTTTTTCGGTGTCCGCTTTCGACAATGTCGAGCGTCTATTTCGGGTCGCCTGCCGCCTTTTGAACTATTACGTGCAATGGCCTTGGGTGACCCCACGCGTCATTGCCAGCCGTCATTTCGCTCAATAAGACCAGTAGCCAAAGCGTTGCGGGTAACCGTAGACGAGGGGCGCAGGCGCATACGCGACGGGAGGCGGAGCGTAGACCGGCGCCGTGCGATAGACGGCCGGTTGCGAAATACTGTTGCCCTTCGATGCCATGCACTGCGCGTAGGCCGCGTTGTATCTCGCCTGCAGGGAGGCCGAGGAGGCTTGCGCACCGTTTGCTCCAACAGCGCTGCCAAGCAGCAGGCCAGCACCCGAGCCGATTGCCGCGCCGATGCCGGCATTGCCGGCCGCGGCGCCGAACAGGGCGCCGGCCGCCGCGCCTCCCACCGTTCCGATCGCACTGCTGCCGACCCCCTCCGGGATGCCATCATGGGACGGTGCGCCGACATGGTCCGAGCGGAACGCGTAGTCCCGGCATGCATAGTCTTCCTGCTGGAATACGGCTATCGGTTTGCCGCTGGGCGGCAACGCCACGACTGACGGACCCGTTGGAGGAACGACGGCGCA
>NZ_JAXDPY010000569.1:0-3877 GCF_034668105.1 Paraburkholderia sp.
AAAAAGCCGGCCAAATGACTGCGCATAAATAACGCTTCGGCGCGCGCAGCGCCGCCGGAAGTATGACTCCCTTGTCACGCGCGCCGAATGTGCGAGGACACTGATTCCAGATGCACCACTCCCGTGACTGTGCGGGGGCTCCGCTTATGAGCTGGCGGTGTGAGCGGCTTTCTTTGCTTATCTTTCTTTGCCGCGGCAAAGAAAGTAAGTGCCGCCCCGCACAGGGGCAACGCTAATAGACCGATATCAATTCAAGGAAAGGCCAAAAAGTCAGGTCACGGAAAGGCCAAAACAGAAAGGCCAAAAGTCAGGTCACAGAAAGGCCAAAAACCCAGATCAAGGAAAGCCCAACGCCGTAGGCAACCCACTCAAGCAAGCACCTACGCCGTAGGCAAAAACACGACAACCGACCAACCGCCGAACAGGCAAAAAAAACCGAACCACTACGCGCCGCCAGGCGCCCCCTTCACTGCCTCATCAAACCGCCGACTAGCCTCAACCACCTCAACCCTGAACTGCTGCAAAGCACTCACCGCCAAATCCGGCGGCATCAACGCCGCCCACAACACATCGATCAACTGATCCGCGGTAGCGTCAATATCGATATGCCGATTAGCCAGCGTAGCGTCCCAAAGCACATGTTCCATCGGCCCGAACACCATCGACCGTAGCAGTCGTAAAGGCATATCACCCCGAATCTGCCCAGTCTCCTGGCCCCGCGCCAACACCCGCATCAACGGCGCCGTATAGCGCCGCTGCAACTCAGTCAGCGCCTCGCTCAACTCATGATGCCGAGTCCGCCCCTCGGACAACACCAAAGCGCACAGGTCCGTGCCATTCACCAGCATCAGCCGCAAATGCGTGCGCACAATAAACGCAAACTGCTGCCGCACATTGCCATCGCGTGGCAAACCCGACTCGATCGCTTCAATGATCTCGTCGTACCAGTCGCCAATCACCCGCGCGCATAACTCGCGCTTGCCGCGAAAATAACTGAACACAGTCGCCTCGGAAATGCCCAGGCGCTGCGCAATCTCCGCCGTCGTCGCGCGCTCGTAACCCTTCTCCGAAAACACGTCGCGCCCCGCCTGCAAGATCTCCTTCACGCGCTGCTGCGACTTGCGCCCGGCCGGCTGGCGGCGCGAGGCAGGTAACTCAGCCTTCAAGACAACCGTCATATGAGTCCAGTTCAGTTTCGTAAGGTCAATAACCCCGATGACAGCGATCCTAGCACGATACGGCGGCGTCTTAGCCCCCGATACCATTTCTGAGTGACACTCAAAAATACCTATTGACGCTTACGTAAATCTGGCGTGAAATGCGTCTGGAACGCTTCGCGCCTCGTGCGGGATGAAGACGGCGGCCCACAAGGCCGTCCACGTCCGCTGAGCCGCACTCAGACTAGCCGGCGCCCACCTCGGTTGCCAGCTCGCCAACGAACTCTGGAGACACAGCAATGAGCAACCTGCCCGGTTTGCAATTCCCGCTCGGCGAAGAAATCGAAATGCTGCGTGACAGCATCGCCGGCTTCGCTGCGAAAGAAATCGCCCCGCGTGCCGCGGAAATCGATCGCACGGATCAGTTCCCCATGGACCTGTGGCGCAAGTTCGGCGATCTGGGCGTGCTCGGCATGACGGTCTCGGAGGAATACGGCGGCGCGAACATGGGCTACACGGCCCACATGATCGCGATGGAAGAAATCTCGCGCGCGTCGGCATCGGTCGGTCTCTCGTACGGCGCCCACTCGAATCTGTGCGTCAACCAGATTCATCGCAACGGCACGGCCGCGCAGAAGGAAAAATATCTGCCCAAGCTGGTCTCGGGCGAACACATCGGCGCACTCGCCATGAGCGAACCGAACGCGGGCTCGGACGTCGTCAGCATGAAACTGCGGGCGGACAAGAAGGGCGATCACTATGTGCTGAACGGCACGAAAATGTGGATCACCAACGGCCCGGATTGCGACACGCTCGTCGTCTATGCAAAAACCGATCCCGAAGCGAATTCGCGCGGCATCACCGCTTTTATCGTCGAGAAGGGCATGAAGGGCTTCTCGGTCGCGCAGAAGCTCGACAAGCTGGGCATGCGCGGTTCGCATACCGGTGAACTGGTGTTCGAGAACGTGGAAGTGCCGGAAGAAAATATTCTCGGCCAGCTGAACGGCGGCGCGAAAGTGCTGATGAGCGGCCTCGATTACGAACGCGCCGTGCTCGCCGGCGGCCCGACCGGCATCATGGTCGCGGTCATGGACGCAGTCGTGCCTTATATCCACGACCGCAAGCAATTCGGTCAGTCGATCGGTGAATTCCAGCTGATTCAAGGCAAGGTCGCCGATTTGTACACCACGCTGCAAGCATGTCGCGCGTATCTCTACGCAGTGGGCCGGCAACTCGATACGCTCGGCACGGAACACGTGCGCCAGGTGCGCAAGGATTGCGCGGGCGTGATTCTCTACACCGCGGAAAAAGCAACGTGGATGGCCGGCGAGGCAATCCAGATTCTCGGCGGCAACGGCTATATCAACGAGTATCCGGTTGGCCGTTTGTGGCGCGACGCGAAGCTCTATGAAATTGGCGCGGGGACCAGTGAGATCCGCCGCATGCTGATCGGCCGCGAACTGTTCGCTGAGACGGCCTGAGCGAGAGTACTGCCTACAAGCGGCCGACAGGAGAATCCAAACAATGCCGATCATCGAATCAAAGCTGAATCCGCGCTCGGACGACTTCCGCACCAATGCGGCGGCGCTCGAAGCGCTGGTCGCCGATCTTCGCGCGAAGGTCGAAAAACTCGCGCTAGGCGGCGGCCAGGCGGCGCGCGACAAGCACACGGGCCGCGGCAAGCTGCTGCCGCGTGAGCGCATCGAGAAACTGCTCGATCCGGGCACGCCGTTTCTCGAGTTCTCGCAACTCGCGGCCTATGGCATGTATCACAACGATGCGCCAGGCGCGGGCGTGATCACCGGCATTGGCCGCATCGCGGGGCAGGAGTGCGTGATCGTCTGCAATGACGCAACGGTCAAAGGCGGCACCTACTATCCCGTCACCGTGAAGAAGCACGTCCGCGCGCAGGAAATCGCCGCGGAAAATCATCTGCCCTGCGTGTACCTGGTCGACTCCGGCGGCGCCAACTTGCCGAATCAGGACGACGTGTTCCCCGATCGCGATCACTTCGGCCGGATCTTCTTCAACCAGGCGAATCTGTCCGCGGCAGGCATTCCGCAAATCGCCGTCGTGATGGGTTCGTGCACGGCAGGGGGCGCGTATGTGCCGGCCATGAGCGATGAGTCGATCATCGTCAAGAATCAGGGGACGATTTTTCTCGGCGGTCCGCCGCTCGTCAAAGCCGCCACCGGTGAAGTGGTGAGCGCGGAAGACCTCGGGGGCGGCGACGTGCACACGCGGCTCTCCGGCGTGGTCGATCATCTGGCGCAGAACGACGCGCATGCGCTGGGGATCGCGCGCAGCATCGTCGGCAATCTGAATCGCACGAAGCAGGTGCCGGTGGCGCTGCAGGAACCGAAGCCGCCGCGCTACGACGTGAAGAGCATGTACGGCGTGATTCCCGTCGATACGCGCAAGCCGTTCGATATCCGCGAGGTGATCGCGCGCATCGTCGACGATTCCGCTTTCGACGAATTCAAGGCGCGCTACGGCACCACGCTCGTCTGCGGCTTTGCGCATATCTGGGGGCATCCGGTCGGCATCATCGCGAACAACGGCATTCTGTTTTCGGAGTCGGCGCTCAAAGGCGCGCACTTCATCGAACTGTGCTGTCAGCGCAAGATTCCGCTCGTGTTCCTGCAGAACATCACGGGCTTCATGGTCGGCCGCAAATACGAGAACGAAGGCATCGCGCGTAACGGCGCGAAGATGGTGAC
>NZ_JAXDPY010000570.1:0-3908 GCF_034668105.1 Paraburkholderia sp.
GCTCGTGTGGATGGGTTCCCATTTCTCGAGTGGGACCTTAACGAAGGGGTGGCCGAGAGGCGGCTGCGACTGTCAATCATGAGGTCGTGTTCGGCCACGAACGGTCGTTCATGGTCGTTTGGCGAACGTCTATTGATGAGCAACGAGTCGCCAGTCGGCGAAGCGGCGGCGACTCGCGATTCGTCAGGCGAGCCAGCTCGTTTCGAAGCGATGTGTGCGGCAACTGAGACTTCGATGGCCATTTCGGCCGATGGCTCCGACAAATCCATATGTCTTGGCGCTGCTGAGATAGAAATTTTAATGGGGAAAGGGATTCGTTCAATCCTGCATCGACCTTCATGAGCCGCGGCTGAATCCATTTTTCTCAAACACGACGGGAGGTGTCGCTGCTTCATTGACATGCAGACGGAAGATGTCCGGACGCGAGTAGTGACCCACGACGTCGAAATCATATTTCGCCCGGGCAAGGTCGTTGAGGTCCAGATCGGCCACGAGCAATGCATCCTGATCAAAGATTGGGCCGGCAGCGAGTTCGCCAAGCGGGCTGACGATGCAGCTTCCACCGCTCATCAGCACAGTTGACGGATCGTTACCCTGGATTGCGGCATAGTCGGTAGGGCAATCCGATCGGCGCAGGTGCTGGCAGGCCGATAAAACAAAGCAACGTCCCTCCAAGGCAACATGCTGCATGGAGGATGCCCATGTCGGCCGACTGTCAGCGGTGGGGGCGCAGTAAATCTGAACACCCTTGGCGTACATTGCCATACGCATCAATGGCATGTAGTTTTCCCAGCAAATGACCGCGCCGAGTCTGCCGAACGGCGTGTCGAAAACTGGGAGCGTCGACCCATCGCCATAGCCCCAGATTAGCCTCTCGCCGGCGGTTGGCATCAGCTTGCGATGCTTGCCGAGCATCGTACCGTCTGGACTGTAAAACAGCGCAGTGCAATACAGCGTGCCGCGGTCCCGCTCGATTACACCGATCACGATGTATTGTTTGTACTCGGCGGCAACGTCGCCCAACCGGCGAGTGCCGGAACTTGGCACCTCGACCGCGCTGTCGTAGTAACGACGATAGTCGTCGCGCCCAGCAGCGGTTCTTCCACCAATTGTCGAGCCGAAATCGAGCCCTTTTGGATAGGCTGAGACGAATGCTTCAGGAAATACGATCAGTTGGGTGCCTTGTCGCGCGGCGTCTGCGGAGAACGTCGCGACTTTATCGATGGTTCTGTCCGCATCGAAGACGACGGATCCCGATTGCACAACCGCAGCACGTAATTTCTGTTGCATCAGAATTCTCCACTAGATAGAGGGGCTTGCAATCGAAAACGCTTCGGCTTACTCGCAGATAACGTGTGCTCACGGTCGTGGATTCCGCTCATCGCAAGCTCAATCGCAACTAATTCGCGCTGGAAAATTCGTAGATCGCGAACACGGCCGCCGGGGATCGCGGCCACAACAAGTATAGGTTGCCCGCAGGCAAAGCTTGTTGCCTGTTCGTCGGGATAGAGCGAAACGTTAGACGATTGGTCGCTCAGGCTCCGGCGGGAGTTCGTAGTCGGGAGGTTGGGCGGCCGCTTGTTCGGCTCGGGGGACATTCGGAGAAGTTCACTGAAGGGCAGCAACGGGTCGAACTGAGCCAATGCCTTGCGGAGGCGGCGGGCCCGGAGGAACCATTCGACAGCACGCCGTGCATCGGCAACAATCGAGTGGTCGTAACCGCCCAAAATTACCGAACGCCCGACTGACAGAGATCAGCAAGGCGCCCCCTTGCGGCGCCGTCATCACGGGTCCAGTTGAAAAATCGCTCAACTCGCGCCGCGCACCGCCGTTAACTCAGACGACATCCCACACCAATTCGACGTGTCACGTCGCACGCTGCGCGACGCACGGGTTCGAATCGTCAGGGTTCGGACTGCAAGTTTGCCAGGGTTGGCAACACCGCACTATGCACGCCTGTATTGCACAGCGTGCGATCGACGAAACATCCCTCATGTTTTTCAAAGGACTCTGTACCGCGTTCGTCGCGGTCATGCTGAGCGCCGCTGCCGCGTCAGTTTGCGAAGCACAATACTCCACCGGCTGGGTAGCCAACACCCATGGTACGGACACAACTCGCGTGGGCAACGTGGCCCGCTCAATGTGGGTGGCACCCGAAGGTGTGATCTACACATCGTCGATGTGGGACGAAAACGAAGGCGGCATTGCGATCTATCAGAACGGCCAGAACATCGGTTCGATCGGGGCGCACGGCGAGTTTCAGGGTGGCGCGATCACGGGCAACTCGACCTCGCTGTTCGCTGCGCTGCAGTTCAGCACCACGTACGGAAGCGGCAAAATTGGCCGATACAACCGGACCAGCCGCACGCGCGACCTGCTCATCACGGTAAGCGGCACGACCACCGAACACCTCGCGGATGTCGTCACCGGACTCGCGACGTCCGGCTCGCTGCTCTATGCAAGCGATTTCCCGGGCAATCGCGTGCGCGTGTTCACGACGTCCGGTGTCTGGCTGCGCGATATCAGCGTGTCAGGGCCGGGCGCGCTGGCGGTGGATGCGGGCGGAAACATCTGGGTCGCGCAACAGAGCCTGGGCGCCGTGATCCAGTTCGGCCCGACCGGCGAACGCCGAAACACCATCCAGTTGCCGGCTAAAGCGCAACCTTCTTCACTGTATTTTGACTCGTCCAGCGGGCAGTTATGGATCGGCGACGAGGGTCCGGATATGAACATCAAGATCTATGACGTGTCCGGCGCGCCGTATGTCGTGGGTACGTTTGGTGTTCAAGGCGGCTTTCTCAATACGGTCACCGGCGTAAAGGGGCAGGTGGGCGACAGGCGCTTTACGCGCGTCACGGGCATCGGCAGGGATTCCGCGCGCAATCTCTACGTTTTGAACAACCCATGGGGCGGGTCGTGGGACCTCGGCCGCAACGGCGGCACCGACATCCACGCGTACGATGGCACCGGGGTTCTGCGCTGGCAGCTCCAGTCGGTGAACTTTGAAGGCAACGCGGCACCGGACCCGGCCACCGACGGAGCGATCTTCTACGGCGCAATGAACATCTATTCGGGCACCGTGGGAGGCACGTTCGTCGCTAACACGATTGATCCGATCACCTACCCGTCCGATCCGCGCATCAATCTAGCCGACCACGAACGCGGCGAACATTTCGCTCAGGTCGCCAGCGTGGGCGGACACCGGATACTCGTCGCAGCGAGCCAGAATCCCGATACTTTTTACTTTTTCCACTTCAACCCGGCGAGCGGGTACATTGCGATTCCCGATAGCACGTTGCCGGGAACGTCCTTCAATACGACGGCGAAAGTCCGCAATGGTTTCTGCCTGGATAGTAAGGGCGATATCTGGGCGGGGCTCGACAAAACCAACGTCATTTCTCACTATCCGCTGACCGGCTTTGATGCGAACGGCAAACCGGTCTGGGGTGCCGCGATCACGATGCCGATCCCGCAAACGATCTCGCAACTGACGCGGATCATCTACCTGCCTGAAAGCGACACGATGATTCTCACGCAAGGGGCAAGCGGCAGCACGGACTGGACCGCGGTCGGATCGCGCGTCGAGGTGTATCACGGCTGGCTGGCCGGCAACAGGACCACGCCGAACCCGGTGATCAATATCACTAGCGCGAATCCCAAATCGATTGTGGCCGCCGGCAATTATCTGTTTGTGGGCTATGTACATACCGTGCCGAATATCGATGCCTTCAACCTCACGACGGGAAAGCTCGACACCACGCTCGTCAATAGCAATCCAAACACAGTCGACGTGGGCAACGACGTGGACTCGATGTACGGACTTCGGGCGTATCGGCGTTCGACCGGCGAATATGAAGTGACGAAGCACAACTACAACGACTCGAGCATTGTGGTGTATCGCTGGACGC
>NZ_JAXDPY010000571.1:0-7787 GCF_034668105.1 Paraburkholderia sp.
GAAGAGAACGCGGGTTCTCTTGAACAGGCGGCGCGCGACGCAAGCGGTGCGGGTCACGCAAGCCCGATCGCAGGCCAGCCGGCCGAGCCCTACGCTGCGCAATCCTCGAAGGCATAATGGCTCAATCCACAATTTATTCCCGCGTGTTGGGCACCGGCAGCTACCTGCCGCCCGGCCGCGTCACCAATCAGGATCTGGCTGAGCGTCTCGCCAGGCAGGGCGTCGAGACGAGCGACGAGTGGATCGTTGCCCGCACGGGCATCCATGCACGCCACTTCGCCGAACCCGATGTCACCACCAGCGATCTGGCGCTGATCGCTTCGCAGCGCGCGATCGAAGCGGCTGATATCGATCCGCAATCCATCGATCTGATCATCGTTGCCACCTCCACGCCGGACTTCGTGTTTCCGAGCACGGCGTGCCTGTTGCAGAACAAGCTCGGCATCAAGAACCACGGCGCCGCATTCGACGTGCAGGCCGTCTGTTCGGGCTTCGCTTATGCGGTGGCGACAGCGGACAGTTTCATTCGCAGTGGACAGCATCGCACGGCGCTCGTGATCGGCGCGGAAACCTTTTCGCGCATTCTCGATTTCAAGGACCGCACCACCTGTGTGCTGTTCGGCGATGGCGCGGGCGCGGTGATCCTGCAGGCCTCCGAACAGCCGGGTGTGCTGGCTAGCGCATTGCATGCGGACGGCAGCCATTCCAAAATCCTCTGCACGCCGGGCAATGTGAACGGCGGCGTGATCGAAGGCAGCGCGTTCCTGCATATGGACGGCCAGGCGGTGTTCAAGCTCGCCGTCAATGTGCTCGAGAAGGTCGCGGTCGAGGCGCTCGCCAAGGCCAATCTGTCGGCCGAGCAGGTCGACTGGCTGATCCCGCACCAGGCCAACATTCGCATTATGCAAAGCACCTGCCGCAAGCTTGGCTTGCCGCAGGAGCGCATGGTCGTCACGGTGGGCGAGCACGGCAATACGTCGGCTGCGTCCATTCCGCTCGCATTCGACGTCGCGGTGCGCGACGGCCGCATCAAGCGCGGCCAGAACGTGCTGATCGAAGGCGTCGGCGGGGGCTTCACTTGGGGCGCGTCGGTTATCCGCTACTGATAGCGGCGACGTTATGGCGAGCGCTCTTCGCGGCGCCAGGCTACGCTTGAGCGCGCTCTCAACGGGCGCGCCACCCACATCTGACAACATCGATTTTGGGGACGATATGAAATTTGCGTTCGTTTTTCCTGGGCAAGGTTCGCAGTCGGTCGGCATGCTCAACGCATTCGCCGATCACGCGGTCGTGCGTGAGACGGTTCAGGAAGCATCCGATGCGCTCGATCAGGACCTCGGCAAGCTGATTGCCGAAGGCCCCGTCGAAGATCTGAATCTCACCACCAATACCCAGCCCGTCATGCTGACCGCCGCGTATGCAATTTATCGCGCGTGGCAGCAGGCGGGTGGCCCGAAGCCGGTCATTGTCGCCGGTCATAGCCTCGGCGAGTACACCGCGTTGGTCGCGGCGGGCGCGCTCGCGTTTCGCGATGCCGTGCCGCTCGTGCGTTTTCGTGCGCAAGCCATGCAAACGGCCGTCCCGGTCGGCGTTGGCGGCATGGCCGCGATTCTCGGCCTCGATGACGACGCGGTGCGCGCGGTTTGCGCTGAAGCGTCGGTCGCAGGTGTGGTCGAAGCGGTAAATTTCAACGCGCCTGCGCAAGTCGTGATCGCCGGTCACAAGGCCGCCGTCGAAAAGGCTTGCGAAGTCGCGAAGGCGAAGGGCGCAAAGCGTGCATTGCCGCTGCCGGTATCGGCGCCGTTCCACTCGTCGCTGCTCAAGCCCGCGTCGGATCAGTTGCGTGAGTATCTGGCTGGCATCGACGTGCAGGTGCCGTCCATTCCAGTGCTCAACAACGTCGACGTCGCGGTGGTCAACGAGCCGGTCAGGATCAAGGACGCGCTGGTGCGTCAGGCCGCAGGTCCGGTGCGTTGGGTGGAAAGCGTCCAGGCAATGGCGGCGCAAGGCGTCACGCACGTGGTTGAATGCGGACCGGGCAAGGTCCTTGCGGGTTTGACCAGGCGTATCGACGGCAATCTGGTCGGTGCGTCGGTGTTCGATCCGGCCTCGCTCGAAGAAACCCTCAAGCTCATGACGGCGGGCTGAGCGCCACGTCATACGCAGCACCTGGCGGCGCCAAAAATCGCCATCAAGAATCAATCAGCCCTCCGAAAGGGCATCCGGACTGACAGATGGAAAAGACTCTCGACAAGCAGATCGCAATCGTGACCGGCGCCTCGCGCGGCATTGGCCGCGCAATCGCGATCGAACTGGCGCGCCAAGGCGCGACGGTGATCGGCACCGCAACCAGCGAAAGCGGCGCAGCCGCAATCACCGAAGCGTTTGGTGCGGCCGGCGTGAGCGGCCGCGGCGCGGTCCTCAACGTCAACGACGCTGCCGCAGCGGAAGCGCTGATCGACGGCACCGTGAAGGAATTCGGCGCGCTGCACGTGCTGGTGAACAACGCCGGCATTACGCAGGACCAACTGGCGATGCGCATGAAAGACGACGACTGGGACGCGGTGATCGACACCAATCTCAAGTCGGTCTTCCGCCTGTCGCGCGCCGTGCTACGTCCGATGATGAAGGCGAAGGGCGGCCGTATCATCAACATCACGTCGGTGGTCGGCTCGGCCGGCAACCCGGGGCAGGTCAACTACGCGGCCGCGAAAGCGGGTGTAGCAGGCATGACGCGCGCACTTGCACGCGAGATCGGCAGCCGCGGCATCACGGTGAATTGCGTCGCGCCGGGCTTCATCGATACTGACATGACCAAGACCCTGCCGGAAGAGCAGCAAACCGCGCTGAAGACGCAAATTCCGCTCGGCCGCCTTGGCAGCCCCGACGATATCGCGCACGCCGTCGCGTTCCTCGCGTCGCCGCAAGCGGGTTATATCACCGGCACGACACTGCATGTGAACGGCGGAATGTACATGTCGTAACCAAATTCGGTTACTATCCGCGCCTTGATGCGTTTGCAAAAGCATAAGGCGCATGCCTTGACAGGAACCCGATGCGCCGCTTTTTTGCCGGGTCAAACCTGATAAAATGCGCGCACCTGTATTTTTGAACTTCTTTTCCCTTGGAGGGGTAATGGACAATATCGAACAGCGCGTCAAGAAGATCGTCGCAGAACAACTGGGCGTTGCAGAAGCTGAAATCAAGAGCGAAGCTTCGTTCGTGAACGACCTCGGCGCCGACTCGCTCGACACTGTCGAGCTCGTGATGGCCCTCGAAGACGAATTCGGCATGGAAATTCCGGATGAAGAAGCCGAGAAGATCACCACCGTTCAGCAAGCGATCGACTACGCTCGCGCGAACGTCAAGGCCTAAAGTCATTCGCGCCTGCGTTTCTGCGTTGGCGGCGTATGACGCCCTGCCGTGTCGGTTTCCGGCGCAAGCAGGGCGGGCGCTTTCTGCCGTGCAGGAGCCAGCGATGCTGCAGCGCAAATTTCTGCGCGATTGCCGACTTTCAAGAAAACGCCGGGCCGCCCCAGGTTTTCTTGCCCCCTCGGGGGAACCCGGTGTGAAACACCAGGTGTGGGGGGCGGTTAACAGCCACAGGGCACACAGGGCAGGTTCCTGTGGCCGCTGTGGCTTTTGCTTTTGTCATCTATGAAAAAGGGGTTACCGTGAGCCGCCGTCGTGTTGTTGTTACAGGCCTGGGGCTGATTTCGCCTGTTGGCAATAATGTTGCCGATGGCTGGGCCAATCTGGTCGCCGGCAAGTCGGGTATTGCCAATATCACGAAGTTCGATGCGTCGAACTTTTCGACTCGTTTCGCCGGCGAGGTGAAGGGCTTCAATATCGAGGACTACATCTCCGGTAAAGATGCGCGCAAGATGGATACGTTCATCCATTACGGCGTCGCGGCCGGCATTCAGGCGATGCAGGACAGCGGCCTCGAAGTGACCGATGAGAATTCCGAGCGCATCGGCGTGGTAGTCGGTTCGGGCATCGGCGGTCTGCCGATGATCGAGGAAACGCAGACCGAATTGCTGAATCGCGGTCCGCGCCGGATTTCGCCGTTCTTTGTTCCGGCGTCGATCATCAACATGATCTCCGGCCATCTGTCGATCAAGTTCGGCCTCAAGGGCCCGAACCTTGCAATCGTCACCGCCTGTACCACCGGGTTGCATTGTATCGGCGAGGCCTCGCGCCTGATCGAGTACGGCGACGCAGACGTGATGGTCGCCGGCGGTGCGGAAGCAACGGTGTCGCCGCTCGGGATCGGCGGATTTGCGGCGGCCAAAGCGCTGTCACAGCGCAATGACGATCCGGCCACGGCTAGCCGTCCGTGGGACAAAGACCGCGACGGTTTCGTACTGGGTGAGGGCGCCGGCGTGATGGTGCTCGAAGAGTACGAACACGCGAAGGCGCGTGGCGCGAAGATTTACGCCGAGATCAGCGGCTATGGGATGAGCGGCGACGCCTATCACATGACCGCCCCGCTGGAAGACGGCGACGGCGCCCGCCGGTGCATGCTGGCTGCCATGAAGAACGCGGGCATCAATTCGGATCAGGTGAATTACCTGAACGCGCACGGCACGTCCACACCGCTCGGCGACCTCGCTGAAACCACCGGCATCAAGCGGGCTTTCGGCGACCACGCCAAAAACATGGTCGTGAACTCGACCAAGTCGATGACGGGTCACCTGTTGGGCGGCGCCGGCGGTCTGGAATCCGTGTTCACCGTGCTGGCCGTGCATCATCAGGTCTCGCCGCCCACGATCAACATCTTCAATCAGGATCCGGACTGCGATCTTGATTACTGCGCGAACACGGCGCGGGAGATGAAGATCGACATCGCGCTGAAGAACTCGTTCGGGTTTGGCGGCACGAACGGCACGCTGGTCTTCAAGCGCGCCTGATCACCCGCTCGTTTGTTGACACATCAGTCGAAAACGCCGGCTTGCCCGGCGGCTTACCTCGAATCGGCAGCGCCCGGCGAAGCGCTGCAACGGATTACGTTGCGGCGCTCCGCCGCCATGTGCGCCGCTTTAGGGGCGTTCGTCCTGATAGCGACGTTGGCTGCTTACACCTGCTTTGCGTCGCATCTGGGCGGCTCGCAGGCGGTTCCGTTGACGTTGGCCGTGTGGGCATTCTTGACGCTCTGTGCGATGAAGCATGAGCACGCGCGACCCATCGCGCTGAAAATCGGTCCGGACGGAGTGTCCGTCTGGAATCGGGCCGGCAGTTTGCTGATGCAGGGCCGTATTGCCGGCTGTTCGCAATGGAACGGTCGTTTGCTCGTTCTGACGCTGGCACCGGACCATGGGCGCTCCCGTACGCTACTTCTTGCTGCTGACGCGCTCCCCCCGTTCGTCTTCCGGGAGCTCGCCGTGCTGGGTCGGCGTGGCGCCGGTGCGTGACTGTAACGACTGTAACCGCTGTTACCGGAGTAACGTGCCGCAATGATGGGGACGCTACAATGGTCCCCCGCCATGCGCCCAATAGTTAACGGATTTATCAGGTGAGCGAAAAAGAAATTGATCAGGTGCTGGTCGAGCGCGTCCAGAAGGGCGACAAGGCCGCGTTCGAGCTTCTGGTCTCCAAATACCACCGCAAGATTCTCAGGCTGATCTCGCGCCTCGTGCGGGACCCGGCCGAAGTGGAAGACGTCGCCCAGGACGCCTTTATCAAGGCGTATCGGGCGTTGCCGCAGTTTAGGGGCGAATCGGCCTTTTACACGTGGTTGTACCGGATTGCGGTCAACACGGCAAAGAACTACCTTGCGACCCAGGGGCGGCGCGCACCGACTTCGACCGAAGCAGATGCTGAAGAAGCTGAAACTTTCTCGGACGCCGACCAACTAAGGGATATCAACACGCCTGAGTCGATGTTGATGAGCAAGCAGATCGCTGAGACGGTCAATGCTGCAATGGCGGTTTTACCGGAAGAGTTGCGCACCGCCATTACTCTTCGTGAAATTGAAGGTTTGAGCTACGAGGAAATCGCTGAGATGATGGGTTGCCCAATTGGCACAGTCAGATCACGAATTTTCCGCGCTCGCGAAGCCATTGCGGCAAAATTGCGTCCGTTGCTTGACACACCTGAAGGCAAGCGCTGGTAAACACCAGCCGGCCGGTTGGGGCGCGGGTGCAATATCTGGATTAGTGGTGTCACTACGGGGTATTTGTAAGATGGGGAGCATCATGGGGTCGGTCTCGATGCAATCGCAAGCCAGCTCGCGCGGCGAGCGTCTGTCCGCTTTTGTCGACGGTGAGCTGTTCGGCGAAGAGCATCTGAACACGTTTGTGTCCGAACTGGACGGCGCAGATCGTGCCGCCTGGTCGTGCTATCACCTGATCGGCGACGCCCTGCGTTCCGACGATCTGGCGGTCAGCCCGGCGGCGACCAGCGCGTTCCTGAGCGGTTTTGCCGCGCGTTTCGACAATGAGCCGCACGTGCTCGCGCCGGCTGCAATGCCGGTCGCCCGCCGTTTGCTGGCGTTGCGCCGGCGTGTGGTGCCGGCTTTTGCCGTCGCGGCTGCCGCGGCCACGCTAACGTGGATCGTTGTGCCGCAACTGCAAGGCGTGCCGGGCGGCCCGGGTGTGGCACAGGTCGCGTCCATCCAGTCGCATGGCGATTCGCTGCAACGCGTGGCCATGGCGTCGGTGCCCGCTGCTACGGTCCAGCCGATCGCGCAAGACGCCAACATCATTCGCGACGCCAGTCTCGATCAGTATCTGGAAGCTCACCAGCAATTCGCGCAACAACCGGTCATGCCGGGCTCGATGCCGCTGATTCGCGCTGCCGCAGTTTCTACGCAAGGCCAATAGTTTGATGCAGACTCCGCGGTTGAATAAAACGACTATCTGGGGGCGGCTGCCAGCATTTCTGTTCTGCGCTGCCGTATTGTTGTCCGCTACACCGCGGGTCTTCGCACAAACCGACGATCCACTCATCGCCCGTCGTACCGCTGCGGAACTGCTGGATCGCATCCATCAGGCCGCCCAGCAGCAGAACTACGAGGGCGCGTTTGTCTATCAGCGCGGTAATTTCGTTCAGACGTCGCGGATCTCGCATTACGCGACCCGTACGGACGGCGAATTCGAACAACTCGAAAGCCTCGACGGCAAGCCGCGCAAAATGCTCCGCCATAACGACGATCTCTACACGTTCGTGCCCGAGCGGCATCTGTGCGTGGTCGAGAAGCGCCAGAACAAGGATTCATTCCCTGCGTTGCTGGCTGTAAGCGGCGAGCAGGTGCTGTCTGTGTACGAGCCGAAGCTGCTCGGCGACGATCGCGTAGCCGGTATCGACAGTCAGGTCATCGAACTCGACCCGAAAGACGCCTACCGCTTTGCTTATAAGCTGTGGGCCGACAAGAAGACCGGCTTGCTGTTGCGCGCGCAGACACTTGATCCGAATGGTCAGGTGCTCGAACAGTTGTCGTTTTCGCAGATTCGTATCGGCGTACCGGTGGACAAGACTCCCATCGTCAACGGTATTCGTAATACAGCAGGATGGACGGTGGTGCATCCGCCGGTCGAGCCGGTCGATATGGCTGCGCAAGGCTGGCAGATTACGCCGACAGTGCCGGGTTTCCGCAAGATTCGTGAGTTGCGTCGCCCAATGGCCGCGCGTGACGCGGGCCAGCCGACCATTCCGGTCGACCAGGCGGTGTTCTCCGACGGCCTCGCGGCCATTTCGGTGTTTGTCGAGCCGGTCGAGAACAATACCCGCAAGGAAGGCGCGGGTAGCAGCGGCGCCACACACGTGCTGGTCAAGCGGCGCGGCGA
>NZ_JAXDPY010000572.1:0-13877 GCF_034668105.1 Paraburkholderia sp.
CTTGATGCAGCAGCACGACGTCAGTCGGAATGCGTTGCGCGTTACCGTCGATGGTGAAGCGGATCGCGGCAAGCGCGTCCGTCCCTTCGAGGGCGAGATTTGTCGCACCCTGATGAAACGGCACACCGGCGCTTTTCAATGCGCGCATCAGCTTCAGGCCTTTCGCGAGTTGCCGCCATCCCTTCAAGGCGCCGCCCAGATGGGTGAGCGCACGGCGATAGTCGGCACTCGCGGTGGTATCGACAAGCGCGCGGATCGGTACGCCCGCACGGAGATACTGCCAGCCGAGCAGATAGAGTAACGGTCCGCAACCCGCGAGCACGACCGGCTGCGACGGCACCACTTCCGCACTCTTCAGCAGGATCTGCGCGGCGCCGGCAGTCAGCACGCCGGGCAGGGTCCAGCCGGAAATCGGAAACGGCCGCTCCATCGCGCCGCTGCACAACAGGATCGAGCGACCTTGCAGAGACTTCACCACGCCGTCCTGCACGTAATCGACGCTGCGTTCGGCCGTCACCTGCCACACCGATGCGCCGCGCTCGTGCTTTGCACCGCTCGCGGCGAAGGCGCGCGCCAGCTCACCGCCCGCGGCATAGTCCGGACCGAGAATGTTCAGGCGTCGCGCGTTGGTCTGCGTAATCGCGCGATAGATTTGCCCACCGGGCGCGGCCTGCTCGTCGAGTACGGTGACGCTCAAGCCGCGTTGCGCCGCGACGCTCGCCGCCGCCATGCCGGCCGGCCCCGCACCGACGATCACCAGGTCTACCTGATTAGCGTTCATCGCAGGTGCCTCCTGCCAACGTAATGAAGTCGTTCAATTCGCGCATGCCGAGTTGCGAGCGAATCGCCATGCCTTCGGTAACCGGTACCAGACAACTCTGGCGGTTCGCTACGCCGTCGATTTCGACGAGACATTCGAAGCACACACCCATCATGCAATACGGCGCGCGTGGCGCGCCGCTTACCGGCGTCGTGCGAAACCGTTCAACGCCCGCGGCGAGCAAAGCCGCTGCAACGCTTGCGCCTTCCGGTACACGTAGCGCTTTGCCGTCGAAGGTGACCGTGACGGTGCCGCTGCTTATAGCGTTGCCCGGTGTGTCCGCGGGCAACACTTTGAAAAGACTGTCAGTGCCCATGTGTGAATACCTTGTCAGTCTGCAAGAAGCGCTCACCGGAGAAATGTTCGATGCCCGCAGGCGCGAGGTCATTCGCGATCCACGGTGCGACGCGCAGTGCATGCGCGGCGGCCAACGTGACGCCGCTATGGCAAGTCACGACGTACGCGCCCGGGCAACTGGCCGATTGCTGATAAATCGGAAAGCCGTCGGGGCTCATCACGCGCAAAGCGCCCCAGGCGCGGACCAGCTTCACTTCGCCCAACGCGGGGAAGCTGCGCATGCCGCGCCATGCGATATGGCTGACCACGTCGGCGGTGACGCCGTCGTTGAAACCGACGTCTTCCATCGAGTCGCCGATCTGCACGGTGCCTTCATCCGTTTGCCGTACGTAGGTGGTGGGGAAATCGAGGAAATGCGCAACGCGCTCGGCAATCAGTATCTGCCCGCGATTCGGCGCGACCGGCGCATGAATGCCGACCTGCCGGGCGAGCACCCGGTTGCCGAGTCCAGCGGCAAGCACGACACGTCCCGCATGAAATCGCAGCCCTCCTGCTTCGACGACGAAACCGCTGCCGTCGCGCTCGATCCGCTGCGCGCGCACGCCCGAGGTCATCGTCACGCCACGCTTGCCGCACGCGGTATGCAGCGCACGCAGCAGTTTGAGCGGATTCGCATGACCGTCCATCGGCGAATAGCTCGCACCGATCACCAAGGGGCCGATTGCGGGCAAACGGCGTTTCAATTCGGCGTGGCGGATCATCTCGAACGGATAGTCACCGTTCAGATCGTCGCGTATCGCTTGCAAACGCGCGGCGCGTTCCTGCCACTCCGTTTCGCTGAAGCAGAAATGGAAGCCACCGGGTTGCTGCAATTGCACGTCGATATCGGTCTCGTCGAGCAGCGACTCGCGCAGCATGGGCCAGCGCGTCGCCGAACCGCGCGTCCATGTGGCGTACGGCGACATGCCGTAGCCCTTGCCCTGCACCCACACCAGGCCGAAATTGCCGCGCGAGGCACGGAAGGCGTCGTCGCCTTCGTCAAGCACGCCGACTTTCAGTCCCTCGCGGGCGAGACCATAGGCGACGGCGGTTCCCACCAGGCCGCCGCCGATCACGAGTACATCGGAAGAGTTCATCATGTCGTTCAGTTTTTACCGATCAGGACGCGATCGAGGCCGACAATGCGGTCCATCACCACCATCAGAATGGCGGTGCCGACGATCATGACGGTCGAGACCGAAGCCACCATTGGATCGATGGTTTGCGCGATCTGGTTGTACATCGCGACCGGCAGCGTCGTAGTGCCGGGCGTTGCGACGAACACGGTCATCGTCAATTCGTCGAAGCTCTGGATGAAGGCGAGCAGCCAGCCGGCCGCAACGCCGGGCAGTATCATCGGCAGGACCACGCGACGGAAAGTGGTGAAGCGTTTTGCGCCAAGCGAGAGCGCTGCGCGTTCAGCATCGCGGTCGAGTCCGGTGGCAGCGGCCAGTGTCAAACGCAGCGCATAAGGGAAGATAACCGTGACGTGCGTGAGCGTCAGCCAGAAGAACGAACCGGACATGCCTGCCGTGGTGAAGAACCGCAGGAAGGCGACGCCGAGCACCACATTCGGAATCATCAGCGGCGACAGGAAGAACGCCGACAGTGCACCGCGGCCCGGAAAGCGATAGCGCGTCAACGCCAGCGCGCTCGGCACGGCGAAGAGTACCGCTACGCTCGCCGAGGCGAGGCCCAGACGCAGCGACAGCCAGAACGCGTCGACGATCTGCGGCGCGTCGGCGATCGCGCGGAACCAGCGCAGCGACAAGCCCGTGGTGGGCATCGAGATGTAGCCCTTGTCGGTGAACGACACGGCGATCACCACCAGCAGCGGTGCCACGATAAAGAGCACGAAAAGCGTGTGATAACACAGCGCGAGCCAGTTGTTTTTGCGCATGACGTCAGCCTTCGAAAACCGCGCGGAAGCGCCGCTCGATCCAGCGATTGCAGCCGAGAATGATGACGATATTCGCGACCAGCAACAGCACCGCGATGGTCGCGCCAAGCGGCCAGTTCAGCGTATTGAGGAATTCGTCGTAGGCGGCGGTGGCCGCGACTTTCAGACGGCGTCCGCCGAGCAGCGCGGGCGTGGCGAACGCGGAAGCCGCCAGCGCGAACACGATGATCGAACCGGACAGCACACCGGGCAGCAATTGCGGCAGCACCACGCGGCGAAACACCGCGAACGGTTGCGCGCCCAACGACCGCGCGGCGTGTTCCACTTGCGGATCGAGCTTTTGCAACGTGGCCCACACGGCGATGACCATGAATGGCACCAGCACATGCGTCAGGCCAATGATCACACCCGTCATCGTGAACACCAGCTTGATCGGTTCGCTGGTCATGCCGAGCGCCTGCAAGGCATCGTTGAGTAAGCCGTTATTGCCGAGCAGAATCGCCCAGCCGAGCGTGCGGACCACCACCGAAATCAGCAGCGGACCGAGAATCACGATCAGGAAAATCGAACGCCACGGGCTCTTCATCCGCGCGAGGATGATCGTCTCCGGCACGCCGAGCACGATGCACAGCAGCGTTACGGCGAGCGCCATGCCGCCCGTGCGCAGAAAGATCTCGTGGTAGTAGCCGTCGCTCAACACTTCCACATAGTTCGACAGCGTGAAGGTCGGCAATACGCCTTGCGTGCCGTCGAATGCGTGGAAGGACAGCACGGCCGTCAGCAGCAACGGGATCAGCAGCAAGCCGCAGAACAGCAGCAAGGCGGGGCCGGCTAGCAGCCAGGGCGCGGCGTTCGCCCGCTCTGCGTTAGAACGCGGTGCGGCCTGAGCCGGGACCGGCAGCGGGGACGGCGAGGAATCAGCCATGTGCGTTCTCCGCGAGAATGCGCACTGCGTCCTCGGACCAATGCACGCCCACCGTCTCGCCTTCGCGCGGCGGCGTGGTGCCGAGATTCGGCAGGCTGGAGCGCACGGTACCGAGCGGCGTGTCGATTTGCAACATCCAGTGGTTGCCGAGGAACAGACACGTGCTGACGCAGCCTTGCAGCGTCGCTTCCGCTGCGCATGAATCGGTGAGCGTCACGCGTTCGGGCCGCACATACAGTTGCACGTCGCCCTCGAAGCGGCGGCCGCCATGCGGCACCTTCATCACGCTGGCGCCCACCCGCACGACCGCGCACCGGTCGTTCATCTGCTCGACGGTGCCGCGCAACGCATTGGTCTTGCCGAGAAAACCGGAAGCGAACACCGACTCCGGCTGTTCGTACGCATCGAACGGCGAACCCGTCTGCACGATACGGCCGCCATGCATCACCGCGATGCGGTCACTCATCGTCATCGCTTCGACCTGATCGTGCGTGACGAGGATCGTCGTGATGCCGAGCTTCTTCTGGATAGCCCGCAATTCGACGTGCATGTCTTCGCGCAACTTCGCGTCGAGATTCGACATGGGTTCGTCGAGCAGCAGCACCTGTGGACGGATGACCAGCGCGCGGGCAATCGCGACGCGTTGCCGTTGCCCGCCGGACAACTCACGCGGATAGCGCTTGTCGAGGCCAGTGAGGCGCACCATGTCCAGCACTTCGGCAATGCGCGCGGCGCGTTCGCCGCGCGTCACGTTGCGCATGTCGAGACCGAAACCGACATTGTTGCCGACCGTCATATGCGGAAACAGCGCGTAGCTCTGGAACACGATGCCCATGCCGCGCTTTTCCGGCCGCTCACCCGTGATATCCGCACCGTTCAGCAGAATGCGGCCACGCGTGGGATCGACGAAGCCCGCGACCATCTGCAGCGTCGTGGTCTTGCCGCAGCCTGAAGGGCCGAGCAGCGAGACAAATTCGCCGCGTTCGATCGACAGGCTGATACTGTCGACCGCGTTGAATTCGCCGTAGGCCTTGCCGAGGCCGTCCAGGGTGAGGAAGCTCATGGTGTTATGCCTTACCGTTCGACAGTGCGATTCCAGCGATTGGTCCAGTCAGAGCGCTTCTCGTTGACGAAGGTCCAGTCGGTCTTCACCAGCCGTCCGATCTGCTCCTGCGTGTACGGCACGGTCGCGGCAACCTGCGGCGTCAGCTTGGTGTTCTTGTTGACAGGACCCCAGCCTTGTCCTTCGGCAAGCCAGGCCTGCACTTGCGGCGACAGCAGGAACTGGATGAACTGCTGCGAGAGCGCGGCGACATCGCTATGCACGACCGGGCATACCGCGGTGAACATCGCCGGGGAGCCCTCTTTCGGATAGACGAATTCGACCGGGAAGCCGGTTGCCTTGAGCGCCGCGACGCGGCCGCTGCCCCACACGGCCAGCGTGATGTCGCCGTCCTGGAACATCTCCGTCATCTTGCCCGGCGACGGCTCCCACGCCAGCACGTTCGGGCCGACCTCCTTCGCCAGCGCGGTCATACCCGGACCGATGTTGTGATCGCTGCCGTTGCGCAGGCGCGCGTAGGTGAGCAGCGTTTGCAGACCGTAGGTGTTGTTGATCGGCGGAATCGCGATCTTCTGACGCAGGCGTTTGTCGGTGAGCACTTCCCACGAATCCGGCTTGGGCAGGCCTGCCTTCCTGAACGCGTCCGTGTTGTAGACGAGACCGGTGGCGACCACACCCACCGACGTCGCATTCGCATTCATCTTGCCGATGTCGTACAGGTCCTTGTAGACCGGCGCGTCCTGCAGCTTGTCGCAGAACCCGAACTGCGTGGCCTGATACATCGGGCCGTCGTCCAGCAGCACGACGTCGAGTTCTTCCTTCGATTTTTGGGCCTGCAGTTTCGCGAGCGTGTCGGTCGAGTTGCCGGGCACGTAGACGATCTTCACGTCGTGATTGGCTTCGAACGCCGGGATGATTTTCTTCTCGAACAGATCCTGCGTGGAACCGCCGTACGAGCCGAGATACAGCGTCGGCGCGGCGAGCGCGGGCAAAGCGCAAGCGGCAGCGAAACCACCCACGGCACCCAGCAACCACCTTAAACGTGTAGCCATTCTTTGTTTCTCCTCACCAGCGCTCATAGCGCACGGAACTGAATCAGGGATATCACCAGGTTATCGCTCTGCCGTGTCGCGAATACGCTACGAATCCAGCAGTGAAGCCAGCTTAGTGAGAAAAAAATGCAGTGTGAAATCGAATTTTTTCTGTTTTGTATAACATTCCCTTATACATTTTTGCGCGGCCGCCCTTCATGAAGATCCGTCAGTTGGAAGCGTTCAATGCCGTCATGGTCTGCCGCACCGTCACGCGGGCCGCGGAGATGCTGCACGTCTCTCAGCCCGCGGTGACCCGGTTGATCAGCGACCTGGAAGAGAACACCGGGTTTGCGCTGTTCGACCGCGCGCACGGCCGTCTGCAACCCACGCCGGAAGCGTTCGCGTTGCACGAGGAGGTGCAGCGTTCGCTGGTTGGCGTGGAGCGCATCGAGCGCGCGGCATTGGAGATTCGCGCGTCGCAGCGCGGCATGTTGCAGATCGCGAGTGCGCCGGCGCTGGCGCTGTCGTTTTTGCCTCGCGCGATCGCCGCATTCAGTGCGTTGCATACGGGCGTGGAGATCTCGCTCGCGTCGCATGCGTCGCGCACCGTGCTCGACATGGTGGTCGAACATCGTTGTGACGTGGGATTCGTGATTCTCGCGTTGAGTACGCCGAGTGCGCACGGCGAGCTATTGATGTCGACGCGCATGGTCTGCGCGGTGCCGGCCGCCCATCCGCTCGCCGCAAAAACGACGCTGGTGCCCGACGATCTGCGCAACGAACCGTTCGTGTCGCACTGGCGCGGTTTGCAATCGCGCTATGAGATCGATGCACTGTTTGCGTCGCATGGCATCGAGCGCAAGCTGATGGTGGAGACGCAGACGTCCGCGGGCATCTGCTCGTTCGTGGCGGCGGGAATGGGGATCGCGATCATCGATCCGGTTGCCGCGTTGGAATATCGCGGCACGGACGTGGTGTTTCGGCGATTCGAACCGGCGATTGGAACGGACTTCTCTGTGCTGTTGCCGTCGCAACGGCCGCCTTCGTTGCTGGTGAGGAAGTTTGTGAAGCACGTACGCGCGTTCGCGCACGCGCAGTTGCCGAAAGATGCCATGCTGTAGTGGCTACGGCGGTAAGCCCACGCGCGCTCATCACCGGAATTTGAAAGACGCCTGGCGGCGTCCTTCAAATCGTATGGCGTGTTACGAGGTACAGCTCGAGTTCAGCATTTAAAACCGGTGACGCAAGCCGATCGCCGCGACGAACTGCTTGTTGGTCGAAGACTGCGTCATGCCGTAGACGCCAGCGTTAAATATGGGGTTGCCATTGCCCCCGCCAACGAGCTGATAGACCGCTTGCGCGTACACGTCGGTGCGAGGCGAAAACTGGTAATCGGCCTGAGCCACAAAATTGTTCCAATGCGGGTCGGCCGCCGGTCCGGTTGATCCGCCCGAAAACGCACCCATGGTGTAGGTGTAGGACGCACCGAGGCTGAAATCGGGCCGCACGAAATAGCGACCGTTGATCTCGAAGTTGTCGAATTTCATCGACTGGCCCGAGATGGTGGCGCCGAACAGCGAGCTGATGTCGTAGGTAACGGAATGGCTGTATACCAGGCCGACGGAAGACTTGTCGCCGAACTTGTACTGAGCACTGGCGGCCCAGATTTGTTGATCGCCGCCCCCCGTCAGCTGGTCGCCGTCGTTTATGCTCGATGCGCCTGCCGCGTTCGGCGATGCCGCGTTACGGTTGAGTCGAAGATACGCGGCCCCAATATTGAGCGGACCGTTGGAATAGTTGGCGCCCAGGCTGTATGCGTTGTTGTCCCCGCCCTCGCCTGCCATATTGGAGAACGCATACATCGCGCCGGCCTTGAAGCCGCCGTACGAGACGCTGCTGAACTTCACCGAATTGTTCAGACGCAAGTCGTTGTCCAGGTTGTCATTGTCGTACGGGTGGGAGGCAAGATTGCCGCCGAAACCCGATCCGGTCGCGCTATTCGGTGCCACATAGTCGACGATGAAATCGTATTGACGGCCCAGCGTAAGCGTTCCGTACTGGTTGGAACTGAGACCCACCCACGCCTGGCGGCCGAACAGGTCCGTTTGCGCGGCGGTTGAATTTTTGAACGCGCCATTATTCACCGTGAAGCCGTTCTCCAGGTCGAACACGGCATGCAGCCCGCCGCCGAGATCCTCGTTACCGCGCAAGCCCCAACGCGAGGTACTCAGGCTTCCAGAGGTCAGCAGAAATTGGCTGGCACCCTGGCCGGTGCTAGTCTTCGCGTTGTTCGCATAGACCACGCTCGTGTCGATGATGCCGTAAAGCGTCACGCTGCTTTGCGCATGTGCTGCCCCTGTCAAAAGCATAGCGGACGCAATGGCCAGATTCTTCAACTTCATTTCAGATACCCCGATAACGTAAGTCGTTTCCTAACAGGCGATTCATGATCGCCACTGCAAAAACGTGCGGAGTATAGGATTTCGCCGGTGCGCAACGACTGCAAGACACCGTTTCAGAAACCTGAACAAAGTGTCATGAATGTTTAGCAATCGATTGAGAAACAGAAGGGACGCACGTGGACGCGACCAGACGCGGAAGAAATGGCGCTCTATTGCACCGTCTCCTGTCGCAAATCCGCGACATTTGAAATTAGAGCTACGATTACAAACGGGACTGGTTTCGAGGGACCGCTTGTTCCAGCGGAAGGTGTCATGGGCCAGAATGGCTATCGAAATCTGAGCTACCGCTGTCAGCGCTTGAAATTGAAGCCGGCTCGCGTCCGACGAGTTGTCGATGGCCATCGCTTCGCCAAATGCCGACTCGTCGCTCATCAGCAGACATTCGCCATGCGACTGCGAAGGATCGTTCATGGCTCGGCGCTGCCTGATGACGATCGGCAGTACGCGACCCATCTCTGTCGTTGCATGCCTCGTCCGGTGAACGGCAGGTTTCGAGTGCACAACGGCTATCCCTTCGTCGGCTGCGGCCGGCGCGTCCTCGGCCGCAACGGTCGTCCGTCCGTCAACAAGCCCACGGCCACCATATGTTGCTCTGCTGACAACAACGGATGAACGGTTCGGGGGAGCCGAGCTTTGATCTAACGGCAGTGCACGGCCCGAACAGTCGGACGTGCCGTAGTGACGAACGCGCACGCGGTCGCGAGATGGACAAATGATCTGCGACTGACGGCTACACGCCGCGCTAACGCCCGAGATGAGGGTAGGCACGCACATGCCTGGCGCGCCGCATCTGATTCGGCCCAGGGCTAAGCGGAGCTGTGGCTCGACAGCCTGACATCGTGCGCGTCGAAACGGAAATGTGGCGGCGCCCTTTGTCACGCCAGGGCCCCGCCCCTGGAACACTCAGAAGAACGTGCGGATGCCAGCTGCCGCAACGTAATTGGTCGGCTCGTAGCCGGCAAACTCGGAGCCGTTGAACTTCGAGAACATGTATCCGGCGTAGACGTCGGTACGTTTGCTTATGTTGTAGTCAAGCAGCACCGAGTATTCGAGCTGGTTGCCACCCGCAACGTGTGCACTCTGCATGAGCTGCGTATCGTAGAAACCGGTGGCAATATCAAGTTGCGGCGTAATTTTGTAGTCGCCACCGAAAAAATACAGGTTGGTTTTGGAGGCGTTGACCGTGTTCACAAGGGAGCCTTGGAATCCATAGTAATCAGTCGTTGCACCGGCAGCAGCAGGGTCGGTTGGCGGCTTGAGCTCGTAACGCTCATAGCCTCCCTTGACTGTGAGTGCGCCGAACGAATACTTCGCCAGAAGGTACAAGTCCTCGTCGTTGTTGAGCGTCACCGTACCGACATTGTTGCCGATTAGCGGACTGCCCACCGGATTCACCCCCACCAGCGCCCCCGAATGCGCGATATCGCGGGCGTAGTAGTAGCCCGCATCAACGGCCAGTTGATGCGCTTCGTAGCCGAGATCCGCACCGAATGTAGAGCCGTCGCCAAAGTTGCCGGCCACACCGCCGAAGCTATATGAAAGACCGATCTTGAAATCGCCGATCTTGTTTGTGTACTTGAGGTTGTTGTCAGTACGCGAGCCTTCGGTGATGCCGCCGGCCGAATACGAGCCCGAGTACCCCAACGGAGAAAACATCGCCGCGAAGGACAACGGATCGTAACTCAAGAGCGTATCGTAGCCGAGCGTAGTCGTTCGCCCGAACGCCAGACTGCCGTAGGTATCATCCCGAAGTCCGACGAACGCGCCCCGGTCGAACAGCTGCCCGTCGAGCGCCGATGCCCCACTGGTCGTATTGTTCGCACCGGCAATGGCAGCGGCCCCGTTGTTGATTTGGCCGGACGGCAGATTGAAGCCTGATTCCAGGTCGAAGAAAGCGTGCAGCCCGCCACCCAGGTTTTCGTTACCACGAATCCCCCAGCGGGGATCCGAAATACCCCCGTTGAACATACCCGTGACGGAATGCGGGTAGGCCGTCGGCACTTTTTCGGGGTTGACGGTGATTCCCCCCTGCGAAGTCCCATTCGCACTGTGTTCTACGGTCCCGACAGCAACGTCGAGTATTCCGTACAGCGTGACGCCGTCGCCATTGATGTCATCGGCGTGGGCTGATCCGGCAAGCAATGCGAGAATCACGCCGCAAATGTGTCTCTTGTTCATAGTTATCTTGTCATCCTCAGTCTTGTATTCGTCTCTCGCACCGAGGCGGTGCGAGGTTAAACCGGTTTTCATGAAACTGGCGCAAGGATTATGGTGGTGACAATCCGCGCGCAAACACGGAAGACAGCGTTTCAAAATTTGTGTCTCTGCAGTGACACGCCTGCTACGCGCCACAAGCGGAGACGTGCTATGTGCGGCGCGTGCCGGTAGAACGGTCGCGTCTGGCGAATACTCGCGGACAGGGCGCGCGCGGGCGAGGCGCGCATCGGAGTCCTGCTGTCGGTCTACGTTTGCCGAACTGCTCGTAAGTTGTGAGCTGGACAACCGACGCTCGGACGTCCGCAATCATCTGCGGGCGAATGACCGTAGATGGCCGGTCACTGCCCCCTCCAGGTTGCAGCGCAGCCCGAACTTCGCAAAATCGCGATCGGCAGCACGCGGACCCGTCGCGGCCCTTCGACCACCGCTTACGAAGGTCCGCATATCGACAGGCAGCAGACGATCGCCTTGTGACCTGCCATGCGTGGCTCACTGCACTTCGCCACGTCGCGCAGAGCCGGCAAAATCTGCAGCGCGAAAATCGCGGCCCGGCATGTCGCCACGGCGCCCACGGAGGTTTCAGACTCATTACGGGTATAGCGTCCACGTAATGCAACCCATAAATAAGTTTTACTTTCCGATTCTCCATCGCGCCGCCATTGTGTAAGCCGGACAGCCAGTCCATAGCCACAGTCCATGTGCTGCGCACGCGCATCCATGCGAACGTGGTTGTTTCTTCAGATGGCCATTTCTTAAGATTCCTTAAGAAATCATCCGTTGATCGTCATCCGCCAGGAGTCGGATAATTTCAACACTCAGGTCAATCCATGGACCGGCGGTCAGGCCAATAAACAGAAAGGAGACAAATCGATGGAAAAGCGCATGATGACCTTGATGTTGCTCACTGCGACCGCATTGGCCGCCTGCGGAGGGGGAGATAACGTGAGTGCACCAACACCGCCAAAGCTACTGACGAACATCGCCGTGCCCAATGCTTCGAGCCCACCATTCAGTTTCGACATCGGCTACGTCGAGGCCGGCAAGTACTTCCTTACCGACCGTAATAACAAAACGGTCGATGTCGTGGACACCAAATCGAACACGTTGATCGCACAGATCCCGGGGCCATTCGTCGGTGCAGGCGCCACCACAAATGAGTCCGGTCCTGACGGAATAGTAGGCATTACCGGCACGAATACGATCTATGTCGGCGATGTCGACTCAGTTAAGGTGATCGATACGGCTGCACAAAAGACGGTCAACACAATCGCCATCAGCAATTCCGGGTCCCGCGTCGACGAGGGCTGCTACGATCCTGACGATCATCTCGTGATGTTTGCGAGCCCCGGAGACTCGCCGCCGTTCGTCACGTTCATTTCCACGCTGACACAAAAGGCGGTGATAAAGCTTCCGTTCAACGGTTCGTCCGGGCTCGAAGCGTGCACATATGATCCTGCCTCGAAGAGCTTTTTGATCAACAATGACGGGACCTCTGCCAATCCCGATGGCGAGCTCGACGTTATTACCGCCAGTTCTGTAGTGGCGGGAAGTCCTTCTGTCAGCAAAGCGTTTCCGCTAGGGAAATGCGCACCTGCGGGAATCGTGCTTGGCCCGAATAACGACGTGCTCGTAGCATGCGATCCACCGGCCGGCGATCCGCTCATCACGCTGATCCTCGATCGTGCGAGCGGCGCAATTCGAGCGACTCTGCCCTTTGGCGGGGTGGACCAGGCCAACTACGATCCGGCTTCCAACCGCTACTTTCTGCCGGCGCGGCACTACGTCACGAGCGGCACCGCTGCCGCGTCAGGATTTAGCCCGCAGATGGGCGTAATCGATGGCACCTCACGGCAGTTGCTCTTTAAGATTCCGGTGGGCACAGGGGCGCATTCTGTCGCCATCGACAGCACACTTGGGCAAGTGTATGTGCCGTTCCAGCCCGGTGCGACAGGATTTCCCAACGGCGGCATCTCGGTGTTCTCAACCCGCTAGTCTTCCGGTATGGGTTCCATAGTCTGACGGGCCGGGTCGGATGACGATTGCCACAACACGTTTCAACAATGATTGAATGGGCGCTCCCACCGACGCTCCACGATCCGATAGGTTACGGGTCTGGAGCACCGGTGAGGAGCGCCTTTCATCGTAGCTGGAACGGTCGTTCGCAGGCGCGTCCTACAAAGGCTCACTTTTGGCCGATTCTTGCCGGATGGCGTTCGGCGTGACCGACCCGTTGCGGTCGTTCGGCAATCGCGAAACCGGATTGACCCCGGCCACGCGTCCTATGCCACTGTGCATCGGGTTTTCCCTGATCTTAAGTTTTTCTTCAGTATCCCACGGTAAATTGGTTCGGCCCTGTCATGCGTCGCTCATCGCAACTCAGCCCAGCCATAGGCTCGGCAATCAGTGCGTGAGCACAAAAAAATAGAGAGACCTGATGCCCAGGGGAAAAACAGGTGGCGCCGCCATGGCGAATGCTCGCGCAGCCTACGTGCTCGAACTGGCACGAGGTTGTTCATACATCAGCAGCACCCTGACTACGGACACCCGGAATAGAGCTATCGCTGAAGTTCTTGCCGAATTTCGCGAATTGTACGGAGAGCGACAAGAAACACTCTTTCAGAAGCTGCTTGCAGAGGATCTGGAACGTCGAGGCAAACCGGACGCCGCATCGGCAGTAGTCGCCTTCAAATTCATCAGCCCATGAGCGTGGCCGGCCAGTCTCCGCTGGACGTCTATAACTGCTGCCGTTGGCCTCAATGGGTGCTCCTGGATATTGCTGGCGGCAGAGAAACGGAGCCAAAGCTACGGCTACCCACTCAATGGAAATCAACGATGCGACTCCCCAACGGTAGCTTCCGGGTCGGCAGCGTTCCCACGTTCTGCGTCGGGCGTTTTTTTGCGCAAGCGCGGATTTTTCGGGTCCAGCCCGGCATCGATGAACAGATCGAGATCTTCGCGGCTATCCACCTTCCAGACTTCGCCACTGAGGCTGAAGCCATTGCGTTCTCGAACAAATGGGCGGTGGCGTGGATCAATGAGAATATTCTCGAGATCACTGCCACTTAGGATGTGTACGCCTTGCGATAGACCGCACAGATCCGGGAAGCCCCGACAAGGGCG
>NZ_JAXDPY010000573.1:0-11450 GCF_034668105.1 Paraburkholderia sp.
TCGTCACGGTTGGCGGCGCGGATATCGCGCTCGAGCCACACCGAATCCGGCCGGAACCCGCGTTGCTGCATCTTCTTCGTGAAACCGGTGAGCCGCGATAAAGGGTCTTCGACGCGCGGCGTGATGAAGCTGCCCGCGCCGCGCGCCCGCCGGATCAAACCTTGCTCGACCAGCAGTTCGATCGCCTTGCGCGCGGTGATGCGCGACACGCCGATCGCATCCGAGAGCGTGCGCTCCGACGGCAGCGCTTCACCCGCCGACCACACGCCACAGTGGATCGCTGTCGCCAGATTGCGCGCGAGCTGCAGATAGAGCGGCGTGACGTTGCGAGCGTCAGGCATCAGTGCGGACCAGCGAGTTTCCATGGGGCTCCGGCGGTCGTCTCGAGAAGTGCGGCCTACGAAAATGAGAGCCCATTATATAACCAACATAATACCAGTCAATCGACTGGTCTCATGCTGGTACGGATCAGCCGAAAGCCTTGCTGGACAGGCTTCAGAGGGTGATTTGGGGGTGTCGGATAGAGGCTTCCGGGGATCGGGATTTACCCCTATGGGGCATACAGGCTGCCGTTTCCAGGATTCACACGGGCCCTTATTGAGAGGATCGGCATACGGGAACGATACCTTTTTGATACCAGTTCGACCCACTCCGCGGGGGCGTACTTTTTTAATAAGTTGCCTTCCAATATAGTGGTGGGCAACAAGCCAGAAAAATTCCCCCGGGGAGCCGCTTTTGACAGATTCCGAGGCGCTACGGCGCGCTCAGGCCGTTCGCCATTTCAACCGCTTCTATACCCAGCACATTGGCGCACTGCACGAGCATTTGGCAAAGAGCGCCTTTTCACTGACGGAAGTGCGCATACTGCACGAGCTGTCGCGCGGACGCGCGCAGACGGCCTCGGGACTCGGGCGCAACCTCGGCCTCGACAGTGGCTATCTCAGCCGCCTTCTGACCAGCTTCGAACGACGCAACCTGATCACACGGCACCCGTCCGACTCGGACGCGCGCCAATCGCTGATCGCTTTCACCGACGAGGGCCACGCGGCCTATGCGCCGCTCGAGACAGCCGCAATCGACGAAGTATCGGCGCTGCTGAACGGGCTCACGGCGCTCTCCCAGGACCAGTTGATCACCGCGATGAAGGTGATCGAGCGGCTGCTCGACGGCAAGCCGCAGCACGAACCCGTGATCCTTCGGCAACCGCGTGCCGGCGAATGCGGCTGGCTCGTGCATCGACAGGCGCAGTGGTTCACCGCCCAATACGGCTGGGATCAATCGTTCGAAGGCTTGCTCGCGCGCATCGTCGCCGATTACTCGCAACGCAACGATCCGGTGCGCGAGATGTGCTGGGTCGCCGATCAGCAAGGCATGGTGGTCGGCTCGGTGTGCATCGTCGGGGTGTCGACGACGGTGGCGGGCGTCCGGCTGTTGTGGGTCGAGCCGGACGTGCAGCGTCTTGGTATCGGCACGCAATTGATCGGCGAATGCGTGCGCTTCGCCGGACGCGCGGGGTACACCAAGCTCACGCTGACCACGGCCAGCACGCTTGAAGCGCCGCGACGGCTATGCGAACGAGCGGGCTTCAGACTCGCCTGCGCGACGGCAGAGCGGCGCTTCGGCAAGAATCTGACGATCGAACGATGGGAGTTGGAGTTGGTTTAGCGGTAGCGAAGCCGCGATGCATAAAAAAACGCCACGGTTTGTCGCCGTGGCGTTTTTTGTTTTGCGGCCGGTCAAACATGGCCGACGTGGCTGCTTAGAACGACGGCACCACGGAACCCTTGAATTGCGTCTTGATGAACTGGCGCACGTCTTCCGACTGGTAAGCCGCAACCAGCTTCTTGACCCACGGCTTGTCCTTGTCCTGCGTGCGCACGGCGATCAGGTTCGCGTACGGGCTGTGGATATCCTCGAGCGCGATCGCATCTTTGCTCGGCTGCAGACCGGCGGCCAGCGCGAAGTTCGTATTGATCGCGGCAGCGTCGACATCCGACACCGAGCGCGGCAGTTGGGCTGCGTCGAGTTCAACCAGCTTGATCTTTTTCGGATTCTCCGCGACGTCGAGCGGCGTGGCGTTGTTGCCGTTCGTGCCCGCGCCCGCCTTCAGCTTGATCACGCCTTGCGTCTGCAACAGCAGCAGCGCGCGGTTTTCGTTCGACGGATCGTTCGGCACCGCGATCTTCGCGCCTTGCGCCAGATCCTTCAGCGACTTCAGTTTCTTCGAATAGATGCCGAGCGGCGAGATATACGTCAGCCCCGCATTGACGATCTTGTAGCCACGCTGCTTGACCTGGCTGTCGAGGTACGGCTGGTGCTGGAAGCTGTTGGCGTCCAGATCGCCGGCATCGAGCGCGGCGTTCGGCTGCACGTAGTCGTTGAATTCGACCACCTTCACGTTCAGTCCTTCACGCTTCGCCACTTTCGTGACGACTTCCCAGATTTGCGCGTCCGGACCGCCGATGGTACCGACCTTGATCACCTTGTCGTCGGCATGAGCGCCGAAGCTGGTGACGATCGCCGCGCCGGCGACCACTGCCGAGAGGGCTTTGAGGATGGTTCTGCGCTGCATGTGATTCTCGCTTTCTCTGATCGATGTCAGATTCGGGTGGAAGCCGGCGGCGTGCATCTTGTGGATGTGCCCCCAACTGGACCGCAAATGGTCTCATATGCCCGGCGAGATGGGAAATATCACGATCGCATATGGTTATGCCTCTGCAACGGCGCGGGACGGGACCGCGTGCAGGACACGCAGCACATTGTCACCTTGGCCCCGCCATCGCGGCACGGCGGCGGCGCCGTTCACGCGAAACGCGCTCACCGTGTCGCGCAAACGCCCTGTCTGATCCTGCAACGAAGCCGCCGCGGCGGCCGCCTGTTCGACCAGCGCCGCGTTCTGTTGCGTCACTTCGTCCATCTCCGTGACCGCGCGGCCCACCTGCGAAATACCGCTGCTCTGCTCCTCGGACGCCGCCGCGATCTCTCCCATGATGTCGGTGACGCGCTGCACCGCTTGCAGAATTTCGCTCATCGTCGTGCCGGCCTGCTGGACCAGTGTCGAACCGTTTTGCACGCGCTCCACCGACGCGCCGATCAACTGCTTGATCTCCTTGGCCGCCGTTGCCGAGCGCTGCGCGAGACTGCGCACCTCGCCCGCGACGACCGCGAAGCCGCGGCCCTGTTGGCCGGCGCGCGCGGCTTCGACCGCTGCGTTCAGCGCCAGAATAGTGGTCTGGAACGCGATGCCTTCGATCACACCGATGATGTCGGCGATCTGCAAACGATCACAAGAGAAGGATGTGCCGACGTTGACCGCGCGCAATGAGTCGTCCGCTGACAGATAATCGACGGTCGTGCCGCGAACCCACGCGAGCCCATTCAATCGCTTACGAGAACACTCATGTACGTCATCAATCTCATCTACACCGCATCGCTCGAACGCGTGGACGACGCACTCGAAGCGCATCGCGCTTTTCTGACCAGGCAGTTCGAAGCAGGAGTCTTCGTGGCCGCCGGACCGAAGGTACCGCGCGACGGCGGCATCATTCTGGCGGTGCGTATCGAGCGCGACAAGCTGGATGAGATTCTCGCCAGCGACCCGTTCGCCGAGCAGAAGCTTGCACGTTACGAAGTAACGGAGTTCAAGGCGACGCGGCTAGCCCCGGGAATGAGTTTGCCAATGCCGGCTTGAGGGATACAGCGAAGGAAATTGAATACGGGCGCGCGGCAGATGCACGCGCCCGTCGGCATCATTGCATCAATCGAGCAACAGCTTGAAGTCGTGCACCCACGGCGTGGCGCCCTGGCCGTCGCGCGCGAACAAACGCAGCTTGCCGTCTGTGTCGAACACATAGCTCGCCGCCGTGTGATCCATCGTGTAGCTATCGGCCGTCTTGCCTGGCACTTTCGCGTAATAGACGCGGAAGTCTTTCGTGATCTTGGTGAGTTGCGCCTGATCGGCCGGACGCAAACCGACGAAGGTCGGGTTGAACGCCGGCGCGTATTGCGCGAGCAAAGCCGGCGTGTCGCGGTCGGGATCGACGGTGACGAACAGCACCTGCACACGCTTCGCGTCTTCCGGACCGAGTTGCTGGAGCGCTTGCGAGAGCTCGGCCATCGTGGTGGGGCAGACGTCCGGGCAGTGCGTGTAGCCGAAGAACAGGACCACCACCTTGCCCTTGTAATCCGCCATCGTGCGAATCTTGCCGGACGTGTCGGGCAGCGAGAAGTCACTCCCGAATTGCGTGTTGCCGGTGATGTCGAGATTCGTGAACGCCGGCGGCTGCTTGCCGCAGCCCGCGACCAGCAACGCGCCACCAAGTGCGCAGGCAATCACGGCGACACGCGCGGCGGCACGCGCCGTGCCCACAAAGCGTTGTGTAAGCATGGGTGTTACGCGCCGATCACGACGCGCGCATAGTGGTCGATCAACAGCGCGGCGAACAGCAGCGACAGATAAACGATCGAGTAACGGAAGGTCTTACGCGCCAGGTCGTCGGAATATTCGCGATAGATCTTCCACGCATACGCGAGGAACACCGCGCCGAGCAACACAGCCGCCGTGAGGTACACCACGCCGCTCATACCGGAGATGAACGGCATCATCGTGACCGCGAACAGGATCACGGTGTACAGCAGAATATGCAGGCGCGTGTATTTTTCGCCGTGCGTATTCGGCAGCATCGGCAGACCGGCGTTTTCGTAGTCTTTACGGCGATACAGCGCGAGCGCCCAGAAATGCGGCGGCGTCCATACGAAAATGATCAGCACGAGAATCCACGCGTCGCCCGGCACGTGGCCGGTGACGGCGGCCCAGCCGAGCGCCGGCGGCATCGCGCCCGACGCCCCGCCGATCACGATGTTCTGTGGCGTGGCCGGTTTGAGCAGGAGCGTGTAGATGACCGCATAGCCGACGAAAGTGGCGAGCGTGAGCCACATGGTCAGCGGATTGGCGAACGTGTAGAGCGTCCACATGCCAAGGCCACCAAGCACCGCTGAAAACAGCAGGATTTGCGGGGTGGTGATTTCGCCACGCGCGGACGGCCGCCACGAGGTACGACGCATCTTTGCGTCGATCTTCTGTTCCATCAGGCAGTTGATGGCGAACGCCGCACCGGCCAGTAGCCAGATGCCGACGGTACCGCCGATCAGGACGGTCCACGGCACCATGCCGGGCGTCGACAGAAACATGCCGATGACTGCGCAGAACACAGCGAGCTGCGTGACGCGCGGCTTTGTCAGGGCGACGTACTGGGAGACCCGGCTACCGGGCGTTTGGGAGAGAGTTGTGCTGTCCATGTGGGGTCACGCTGGCGCGGCATCGCGCGCAGGCAACACGGCGCGGCCGGGACGGCTATAAGCGATCCGAAAGTTTAACATAACGAGCAGCAGCAGCAGGATCGCGGCGCCCCCATTATGCGCAACCGCAATGGGCAACGGCCATTGCAGGACGATGTTCGACAAACCGGTGATGAACTGGATCAGCACCACCAGCAACACGCCGTTGGCCGGCCGCCGCAGCGACTCGAAACGGCGCAGTTTCAGCGCGAACCACAGCAGATAGGCAACCACCACGATCGCGAACGTGCGGTGTGTCCAGTGGATCGCGACCAGTGCGTCTTGCGTGATCATGTCGCCGTCGCCGGTCATGCCGAGCGCGCGCCACAGGTGGAAGCCGTGAGCGAAGTCCATCGGCGGGACCCATTGGCCGTTGCAGGTCGGGAAATCCGTGCAGGCGAGCACCGCGTAATTCGTGCTGACCCAACCGCCCAATGCGATCTGCGCCACTAACAGCACGAGACCGGCGATCGCCGCCGCACGCCAGCGCGCGGCTTCGGGCTCATAAGCCGGCAGCGGCGTTTGGCGAGCGGCCAGCCAGCCGAGCGTGCCGAGCAACGCAAGGCCGAGCAGCAAATGGGTCGTCACGATGATCGGCTGCAACTTCATGGTCACGGTCCATGCGCCGAACGCCCCCTGCACGAGAATCAGCAGCAGCAGCGAAGTTGGCCACCACGGCGATACATGCAGCGGACGGCGCTTGATACGGGCCGTCCACGTAATCAAGGTCTGCGCGATGATCAGCACGCCGATTGCCATCGCAAAGTAACGGTGGATCATCTCGATCCAGGCCTTTGTCATGCTGACCGGGCCGGTGGGCATCAACTGATGCGCGGCGGTAATCGCCGCGTGCGCGATGAACGGCGACGACGTGCCATAGCAACCGGGCCAGTCGGGGCAGCCGAGACCGGAATCGGTAAGACGCGTGAAGCCGCCGAACATCACCAGGTCCAACGTCAGGAAGGTGGTGAGCCACACCAGCTTGCGGAATTTGTTGTCGTCGGCCTTGACCCACACGTAGGACAGCGGCAACAACGCAATACACAAGCCGATCAGGGCGAGTTCCAGTACGAACATCTTTCTTACCCTTGTTGCGACATCAGCCGATGCTCGACCACTTGAGCAGCTTGGTCACGTCACCCTTGATCTTGCTTGGATTGGGATCTTTCGGGAAACGCATCATGAGATTGCCGTTCGGATCGACCATGTAGATGTGATCGGTGAGTTGAGTGGCGGTGTCGGTCGGCAGCCATGCGGACACCTGCGCCGGGTCGGCAATCAGCATGTTGGTGTCGGGGTAGGCCTTTTGTATCACATCGGACACCTGGCCCGCATCGGTGCGCAGCCACACTTCGACGACGCGTTCGCGTTCCGGGCCTTGAGCTGCGCGGATTTGTCGCATGAAGTACAGCTTGGTGACGCAGGCTTTGTCGCACGCGCTGTTGTCGACGGAGATCAGCAGCCAGCGGCCGCGCAGCGACGCGAGTTTGAGCGGCTTGCCGTCTTCACCCGTGACGACGAGTGACTCGGGGATCGGTCGCTGCGGCTGAACCAGCGTGCCGTAGCTCGTGCTGCCGCCGGCCGGCTTGACCACGTAATAAACGAAATACGACACGACGATCGGCGCGGCGCAGATGACCGCCAGCAACAACAGCATCCAGCGGCCGCGCTGCCACGACCCCGGGCCATTGGGTTGCCCGGGTATCACTTTCGGCGTTGCGGGTTTGCCGGCTTGCGGCGAACGGGGAGATTGCGTCGACACTACAGAACCTCTTTCAATGAGTGCGCGGCTTCGAGGCCCTTGTTCGGGCGTACGAGAAACCGCAGGCGATACGTTACACGCCCGGGGCGTGCTCTTTTTTCGCGGCACGGCGCGCGGCGTACAAACCGAATGCAAGCGCGGCGGCCGCCATGCCCCACCACTGGAACATGTAGCCGTAGTTGGTATCGACACCGCTTGTCGGCGCCGGCCAGTCGCGCACCAGCTTGTCGCCGTCGTCGCTCAATTGCTGGATCACGAACGATTGCAACGGCAGCCCGGTTTCCGCGGCGTAAGCGGCCGTATCCAGATTCTGGCGAATCTTCTGGTGCGCGGCCGATCCGCCCTGCCCCAATTCAAAAGCACGCGAGGCATCGGCACGCGCGATGCCTTCGATTTCGATCTCGCCTTGCGGCGTCGCGTAAGGCGCGATCGTCTCGCGATTGTTTATGTTGCGCGGCAACCAGCCGCGATTGACCAGCACATAACCGCCGTCGGCCAGTTTGAAAAGCATCACGACGTAAAAGCCCGGCTGGTCGTGATACGGGCGATTATCCAGATAGACAACCTTGTCCGCGACGAAACTGCCGCGTGCCTTCACGCGATGGAATTCGATGTCCTTCAGGTCGACCGGCGCGGCGTTCACAGGCTGCGCGGGCGCGTCTTCGAATTGCGTGATCTGCGCTTCGAGCGCTTCCTTCTGATGGGCGCGGTCGCGCTGCCAGAAACCGAGCCGCACGGTCACCACAATCACCAGCAAAATCAACAGCGCGGGAACGAGCCGGAATTTCATCGAACACACTCCGCCCGCGTCGCTTGCGACGGCGCCTGGAACCCACGGCAGACGCCGGCGCGCGGTGCGATAATAAACGTCTTGCCTCTGCGCTTTCTGGTTTCAGTTGGTTCCATGCACATTCTCGTTCCCATCGCCTTCGTCCTGATCATCGCCAGCATGGTGTCGGCGCTGTACTTCATGATGCATGACAAGGGCAAAACCAAGCGGATGGTCTGGTCGCTCGCCACGCGGGTGGGCCTGTCGATCTCGCTGTTCCTGTTCATCCTGTTCGCTCACTGGATGGGCTGGATTCAGTCGACCGGTATTCCTTACGGGCGTTGAGTTCGGCGGAAAAGATTTCACACCGGCGATCACTTCGCTAAACAAAACGCCGCCCTGACAGGGTCGAGGGCGGCGCTGCATAACCTGCGTACTGCTCGTGCGCCGCGCCTGTCACAGGCGATGCGCGAACGGCCTGCGCACACTCCGGAAACCGGCGGGCGCAGGCCAGACTGCGTTACAGCCAGTACACGACGACGTACAGCCCCAGCCACACAACGTCCACAAAGTGCCAGTACCAGGCCGCGCCTTCGAATGCAAAGTGATGCTCCGCGGTGAAGTGGCCGCGGAGCATCCGCACCAGCACCACAGCCAGCATCGTGCCGCCGAGGAACACGTGGAAACCGTGGAAGCCCGTCAGCAGGAAGAACGTCGAACCGTACACACCCGAGGCGAGCGTCAGGTTCAATTCGTTGTACGCGTGGAAATACTCGAAGCCTTGCAGGAACAGGAAGCAGACGCCGAGCACCAGCGTCGCCGCCAGCCAGATGATCGCCTTCCTGCGATGATTCTCACGCAGTGCATGGTGCGAGACCGTCAACGTAGCGCCCGAGGACAGCAGCAACGCGGTGTTGATTGTCGGCACCGGCCACGGCTGCATCGACTTGAAGGTCGAAACCAGCGCCGCCGGACCGTTGTTCGGCCACACCGCCGAGAAATCCGGCCAGATCAGTTTGTAGTCGAGACTGCCGAGCTGATGCAGCGCGATTTCGCGTGCATAGAACAGCGCGCCGAAGAAGGCACCAAAGAACATCACTTCGGAGAAGATGAACCAGCTCATGCTCCAGCGGTACGACTTGTCGACATTCTTGCCGTACATGCCGCCTTCCGACTCGGCGATCGCGTCGCCGAACCAGTGCCAAAGCGTATAGAGCAGCCACAGCAAACCAACGACGACACCGATCGGCGCCAGTTCATGATCGTTGATCCAGGCCGCAAGCGATCCGAGCATGACCAGCAACCCGGTAGCGGCGCTGATCGGATGCCGCGACGGATGCGGTACGAAATAGTACGGGCTCTCGTTTTGACCGCTCATTCTTGATTCTCCACTTCAGTCCAGTTGTTCCGGAATCTCCGGCTGTATCTTCGGCGGCGCGTCGATACCGCACCGCTTCACTCTAATTCGTGGGCTCTGCTTCGCCCTGTACCACGCATCGGCCTAAGCGTCTCAGCCCACCACCAGGCGCACGATCACGATCAGCACGCCGATGAAAATTGCCGCGCTGATCAACGCCGCCGCAATCACATGCAGCGGGTTCAACTGCACAGCGTCCGCTTCCAGATCACGACGCTTACGCACCCCGAAGAACGACCAGAACACGGCTTTCATCGACTGGCCAAAACTGCTCTTGCGCGGACTGCCGCCGTTATCGCTCATCTCTTTCGTCGTCCTTCGCCTGCGGCAAACGCCGTCAGGCGGGATTGGCGCTGGTTGCCGCCGTATTGGCCGTGGGTGCTGCGCTCCCGGCCGTCGCCGCTGCCGGCGTATTCAACTCGAAGAACGTGTACGACAACGTGATCGTTTTCACATCCTTCGGCAACTTCGGGTCAACCACGAACACAACCGGCAGCCGCTTCGTCTGGTTCGCAGTCAAAGTCTGCTGCGTAAAGCAAAAACACTCGATCTTCTTGAAGTACTCGGTTGCCTGCTTCGGCGCGTAGCTTGGAATGGCTTGCGCCTGAATCGTGCGCGCCTGTTCGTTGCTGACCTCGTACATCACCGTCGTCACTTCGCCCGGATGCACGTCGAGACTGCGCTGCTCCGGCTTGAAACCCAGCGGGCCGCGCGCGTTCGCATCGAATTCGATCGAAATCGTGCGGCTCATGTCGACCTGCGTATTCTTCGCCTCACGCACCGTGGCATCACGCTGCACGAGGTTGTTGATGCCGGTGACTTCGCAGATTGCGCGGTACATCGGTATCAGTGCAAAACCAAATCCGAACATCATCAACGCGACGATGAACAGCTTGATCAGCATCGAACGGTTAAAAGAGCGGTCGGCTTGAGCCGGCGGTTGCGTCGACATCTAATCCTCAACAATCCTGCACACAGGCTCGAACTACCGCGTCAGGTGAACCACTTCTGATGAATGATGACGCTCGCAAAAAAGGCCGCGGCGATGACAAACATCACAATACCGATCCGCCGGTTGCCCGCTCGAACCTGCTCGGGCGTACGTCTTTCTTGAGGATTGCGCGTCATGCTCGACTTTCTGAATACTTTTCGTGACCACGGGTGCTGCCACGCCTCGCACGGCTGCCTGGTTCTGGTGGCAATTGAAGCGCCGCCGCCAGAACCGGCAAGCTCACCGAATGCCGATTACTCGACGGTCGGCGGGTTTTCGAACGTGTGGAACGGGGCGGGGCTCGGCACGGTCCATTCGAGGCCCGTTGCGCCGTCCCAAGGCTTGTCGCCAGCCTTTTCGAGGTCGCCGCCGCCGCGGTACGCCGGCAATGCAACCGCGAACAGGAAGTAGACCTGTGCCAGACCGAAGCCGAAAGCACCGATCGAAATAACCTGGTTCCAGTCGGTGAACTGCGCCGGGTAGTCGGCATAACGACGCGGCATACCGGCGAGACCGACGAAGTGCATCGGCAGGAACGCGAGGTTGAAGAAGAACATCGACGCCCAGAAGTGGATCTTGCCGCGCGTTTCGTTGTACATCCAGCCGGTCCACTTCGGCGCCCAGTAGTACCACCCGGAGAACAGCGCGAACAGCGATCCCGCCACCAGCACGTAGTGGAAGTGAGCCACCACAAAATAGGTACCGTGATACTGGATGTCGAGCGGCGCCATAGCGAGCATCAGACCCGACAGGCCGCCGAACGTGAACACCAGCAGGAAGCCGACCGCGAACAGCATCGGCGTTTCGAAGGTCAGAGAACCGCGCCACATGGTGGCAACCCAGTTGAACACCTTCACGCCCGTCGGTACGGCGATCAGCATCGTCGCGTACATGAAGAACAGCTGGCCCGTTACCGGCATGCCGGTCGCGAACATGTGGTGCGCCCAGACCATGAACGACAGAATCGCGATCGACGACGTTGCGTAGACCATCGAGCTATAGCCGAACAGCGGCTTGCGCGAGAACGCCGGGATCACCTGCGACACGATCCCGAACGCCGGCAAGATCATGATGTACACCTCGGGGTGCCCGAAGAACCAGAAAATGTGCTGGTACATCACCGGGTCGCCGCCGCCTGCCGCGTTGAAGAACGACGTGCCGAAGTGGCGATCGA
>NZ_JAXDPY010000574.1:0-16127 GCF_034668105.1 Paraburkholderia sp.
AATGTGCGAGAGCACAGATTCCAGATGCACCACTACCGCGACTGTGCGTGGGACCCGCTTATGAGCTGGCGGTGTGAGCGGCTTTCTTTGCTTATCTTTCTTTGCCGCGGCAAAGAAAGTAAGTGCCCGCCCCGCACAGGGGCGACGCTAATAGACCGATAACAAAGCAAGGAGAGGCCAACGCCGCGGGCAGACAGACAGACAGACAGACAGACAGACAGACAGACAGACAAGCCCCGCACAGACAAAAGACAAAAACCTACCCCGCCGCAGGCACCAAGCCTCTACATCAGGTAATAGCCTAATAGAACCCCCACTACCGCGCGGCGTAAAATCGTGGCACATCGATTTGGGGGTCCCAGGCAATGCGTCTGGCTGCTCATCACGATTCAACCTGCTGCTTCTGGCAAAGCCCACTGCGCTTGCGGCAGAGCCGACCGCATCGCCGTCCACCGGCCGTCGGGTCCGCTCCTCGCCCTGAGGCCAGCGGCGCCTGCGGAACCGTCGCCCGCAGATTCGCCACCCCATGACCCCCCTCATCTCCGTCAAAAAACTCAACAAGAGCTTCCCCGGCGTCCGGGCGCTCCACGAAATCCAATTCGACCTGGTGACGGGCGAAGTCCACGCCCTGATGGGCGAAAACGGCGCCGGCAAGTCGACCCTAATGAAAATCCTGGCCGGCGTATACACCCGGGACTCAGGCGAATTCCTCTACGACGGCCAGCCGGTCGAATTCTCAAGCCCGCGCGAAGCGCAAGCCGTGGGCGTCTGCATCATTCATCAGGAACTCCAACTGATGAACCATCTGACGGTCGCCCAGAACATGTTCATCGGCCGCGAGCCGCGCGGACGCCTCGGCCTGTTCCTCGACGAAGACCAGCTCAACGCGCAAGCCCGCGACGTTCTCGCCCGCATGCATGTGAACCTCGACCCGCGCGCGATTGTCAGCACCCTCACCGTCGCCAGCCAGCAAATGGTGGAGATCGCCAAAGCCTTGTCCTTCGATTCGCGCGTGCTGATCATGGACGAGCCCACCTCGGCGCTCAACGACGCCGAAATCGCCGAGCTCTTCCGCATCATCCGCGAGCTGAAAAGCCGCGGCGTGGGCATCATCTATATCTCGCACAAGATGGATGAGTTGAAGCAGATCGCCGACCGCGTCACCGTGTTGCGTGACGGCGAATATGTGGCCACCGTCACCGCCGGCGACACCAGCGTCGAGGCGATCATCGGCATGATGGTGGGGCGAAGCTTGACGGACGCCGCGCCTTCCCGAAGCGTCGCGGGCCAAGGCGAGATCGCGCTCGAAGTCAATCATCTGAACGCCGGCCCGCTGGTCAAAGACGTCAGTTTCACGCTGCGCAAAGGCGAGATATTGGGCTTCGCCGGCTTGATGGGCGCCGGCCGCACCGAAGTCGCGCGAGCCGTGTTCGGCGCCGATCCGGTCGAATCGGGTGAAATCGTTGTGAAAGGCATGAAGGCGATGATCAGGACGCCGAGCGATGCAGTGGCACGCGGGATCGGCTATCTGTCGGAAGACCGCAAGCGCTACGGCCTTGCGACGGGAATGGACGTCGAATCGAATATCGTCATGTCCAACTTGCGCAAATTCCTGTCGTTCAAGATTTTCTTGCGCCGCGCCCAGATACGGCGCACAGCCTCTCATTTCATCAATCTGCTCGCCATTCGCACGCCCTCCGCGACGCAGGAGGTGCGGCTTCTTTCAGGCGGTAATCAGCAGAAAATCGTGATTGCGAAATGGCTCGAACGCGACTGCGACGTGCTCTTCTTCGACGAGCCGACGCGCGGTATCGACGTCGGCGCCAAGAGCGAGATCTACAAGTTGCTGCGCGCGCTCGCCGAGCAGGGCAAGGCGATCGTGATGATCTCGTCGGAATTGCCGGAAATCCTGCGCATGAGCGATCGCATTGTCGTGATGTGCGAGGGCCGCATTACGGGCGAACTCTCCGCCAATGAGGCGACCCAGGAGCGCATCATGCAGTTGGCGACGCAACGCGAAACCTTAAAAGCAGCCTGAGCTTCGAGAGGAGAGGCCCAATTTATGACTCAGCCATCGGACACTTCGGCGCTAGCCAAGCAGGGACGTTTGTTCGGCCTGCGAGCCCGTGTCTTCTCGCCGACCGCGCTGCAAAAGCTGCTCGCCTTCGGGAGCCTGATCCTGCTGCTGGTTTTCTTCAGCTTCGCGTCTCCCTCGTTCATGCAGATGGACAACATGCTCGGGATTCTGCAGGCGACGGCGGTCAACGGTGTGCTGGCGATTGCCTGTACGTTCGTGATCATCACCGGCGGCATCGATTTGTCCGTCGGTACCTTGATGACCTTCACGGCGGTCATTTGCGGTGTGTTTCTGACCTACTGGCATTTGCCGATGTGGGCCGGCGTGGTGGCTGCGATCGGCACGGGCGCGATCTGCGGGACCGTGTCGGGCACCCTCACGGCGAAAATGAAAATACCGCCGTTCATTGCCACCCTGGGCATGATGATGTTGCTGAAGGGTCTTTCGCTGGTCGTCTCGGCCGACAAACCGATCTACTTCACCGACACCGAAAACTTCTACATGATTTCCCAGGATTCGCTGATCGGCTATTTCCTGCCGAGCCTGCCGATTCCGAATGCGGTCCTGATTCTGTTTTTCCTTGCGGTCGTGAGTTCGATCACACTGAATCGCACCGCGCTTGGCCGTTATACCTTTGCGCTGGGCAGCAATGAAGAAGCCGTGCGCCTGTCCGGCGTAAATGTCGACGCGTGGAAGATCGCCATTTACGCGTTGGGCGGCGCGATTTGCGGCGTCGCCGGTTTGCTGATTGCCTCGCGCCTGAATTCGGCGCAGCCGGCGTTAGGCCAGGGCTACGAACTCGAAGCGATCGCCGCCGTGGTGATCGGCGGGACTTCGCTCAGCGGCGGTTCGGGCACGATACTCGGCACGATCATCGGCGCGTTCATCATGAGCGTGCTGACCAACGGCCTGCGCATCATGTCGGTTGCGCAGGAATGGCAGATCGTGGTGACCGGCCTCATCATCATTCTTGCAGTCTATGCGGATATTTTGCGGCGCAGGAAAAGCTGACGCAGCTGACGTGGCGCGCAACCGGATCAAAGAAAGGGGGCGCCAAGGCTCCCACAACGGGCTGAAGGCTGAAGCCCATCTTAGGAGGAGAAACACCATGTTGAAAAGAAGACTAATCGGTGTTGTGGTCGGCGTTGGCGCGCTCATTGGCGGCACGAGCCTGGTGCGCGCGGACGAAACCTACATCCCGCTTATTTCAAAAGGCTTCCAGCACCAGTTCTGGCAGGCCGTCAAAACCGGCGCGGAACAGTCGGCCAAGGAGCACAGCGTCAGAATCACCTTCGAGGGTCCGGAAACCGAGGCCATGGTCGACAAGCAGATCGACATGCTCTCGGCCGCGCTCGCCAAGAAGCCTCAGGCGCTCGGCATCGCGGCGCTCGACAGCAAGGCGGCCATTCCGCTGTTGAAGCGGGCGCAGACCGCCAAGATACCGGTCATCGCGTTCGACTCGGGCGTGGACAGCGACATTCCGCTCACCACCTGCGCAACCGACAACCTTGCCGCGGCCTCACTCGCCGCCGACAAGATGGCCACCGCCATCGGCAATGCCGGTGAAGTCGGTCTGATCGTGCACGACCAGACCAGCCGCACCGGCGTCGATCGCCGCGACGGCTTCCTGAATGAGATGAAGGCGAAGCACCCCAACATCAAGATCGTCTCGGTCCAGTATGGCGGCGGCGACCATTTGAAGTCGGCGGAAATCGCCAAGACGATGATCCAGGCCAACCCCAACCTCAAGGGCATTTTCGGCTCGAATGAAGGCTCGGCGGAAGGTGCTGCGATCGGCGTCAAGGAATCGGGCAAGAAGCTCGTTCTGATTGGTTACGACTCGGGCAAGGAGCAGAAGGACGACATCAATTCGGGCTTGATGTACGGAGCTATCACGCAGAACCCGATCGGCATCGGCAAGTGCGTGGTCGACTCCGCGGTGAAAGCGCTCAAGGGCGAGAAGCTGCCCAAGAAAGTCGACACGGGCTTCTACTGGTACGACAAGAGCAATATGACCGATCCCAAGATCGCCGCCGTGCTCTATGACTGACCGTTAAAGCAAGGGCGCGACGGAGAGGGTGGGTGCGGCGCTTCCGCGGCGGTAGCCGGTGCGGAAGCGTCTTCCAAGGCCACCGCTCGCGTGGCGTGGCGCATAGGCGCAAGTCGATCAACCTCATAGGGGAGAGTGCTCAGATGGTCACGATCACCAAGCTGTCCGTCCGGGACATCCGGTTTCCGACTTCGCGTTCACTCGACGGCTCGGACGCGATGAACGCCGCGCCGGATTATTCCGCCACCTACGTGACGCTCGAAACCGATTCGCCGGACGCGCTCACCGGTCATGGCCTGACCTTCACCATCGGGCGCGGCAACGAAATCTGCGTGACCGCGGTACAGGCGCTGGCGCCGCTCGTCGTCGGCAAAACGCTGGAGGATATCGCCGCGAACATGGGCGCTTTCTGGCGCGCACTGACCTCGGACAGCCAGTTGCGCTGGATCGGCCCGGACAAGGGCGCCATTCATCTGGCGACGGCGGCGGTGGTGAATGCCGCCTGGGATCTGTGGGCAAAAGCGGAAGGCAAGCCGGTGTGGAAGCTGCTTGTCGATATGAGCCCTGAAGCACTCGTGCGTTGTCTCGACTTCCGCTACGTGACCGATGCGATCACGCCGCAGGAAGCCATCGCCATGCTGCATCGGCATGCGAGGACCCGCGGCGAGCGCGAAACGGAAATGCTCGCGCACGGCTATCCGGCCTACACGACCTCGGCCGGCTGGCTCGGCTACGACGACGACAAGATCCGCCGGCTCGCACGCGAAGGTGTCGCGCAGGGCTGGACGCACTTCAAGCAGAAGGTGGGCGGCAATCTCGAGGAAGACATGCGCCGAGCCCGCATTCTGCGCGAGGAAATCGGCGAAAACCTGAAGCTGATGATGGATGCGAACCAGGTGTGGGACGTCGATGAAGCGGTCGCGAACATGCGGCGTCTGGCGGAATTCGATCCGTGGTGGATCGAGGAACCCACGAGTCCCGACGACATTCTCGGCCACGCGGCCATCCGTGAGCGAATCAGGCCAATCGGCGTGGCAACGGGCGAACACTGTCAGAACCGGGTGATGTTCAAGCAGTTGCTGCAGGCGCATGCGATCGACTTCTGTCAGATCGATAGCTGCCGCCTGGGCGGTCTGAACGAGGTGATCGTCGTCCTGCTGATGGCGGCCAAGTTCGGCGTGCCCGTGTGCCCGCACGCGGGTGGTGTCGGTTTGTGCGAGTACGTCCAGCATATTTCACTGTTCGACTATATCTGCGTGTCGGCGTCGCTGGAAAATCGGGTGCTTGAATACGTGGATCATCTGCACGAGCATTTCGTCGATCCCGTGGTGATTCGCAACGGCCATTACATGCCGCCGCAACGTCCCGGCTATAGCATCGAAATGCACGCGGCGTCGCTCGATCAGTATGACTTTCCTGAGGGCGCGGGCTGGCGGCGCTGAGATAACACGCGCGGGGATGGTGTTTCAGGTGCGCATGCGAAGGGGCAATCAGAACGCGCCACTAGCAGGCGCGTCCGGTCAGAGGCACGACGGGCGCCATGCGCCCGTCTGCCTTTACATTTACAGATAGCTGCAGACGTAGTCGAGTGTTTCGATCACGTCGATATCGAAGCGGCTCTTGCCGGGTACCGAAAACGACTCGCCCGCGCCATACGTCTTCCACTCGTCACTGCCTTCGAGGCGGATGCGGCATTGGCCCGCTTGCACCTCCATGAGTTCCGGCGCGTCGGTGCCGAAGTTGAGCGTGCCGGGCAGGATCACGCCGAGCGTCTTGCGGGTGCCGTCGGCGAACAGCACGGTGTGCGAGACACACTTGCCTTCGAAGTAGACGTTGGCGCGTTTGATAACGGAAACCTGATCGAATTGCGTTGCGGCCGTCATGGCGGTCTTCCTTTGAGTCATCGTGAATGGATGCATTGGCGCCGCGAGGCGGCAGCGGGCGGCAGGCGATGCGCGATCTGCGCGGGGGCCGCCTGTGCGCGCTTTCGGTCGAGCGCCAGTCCGTCATCATACAGGCGGCCGGCGGTGCGACGCGGTGGTCTTGGGCAGCCGGTCTCGAATGACATCCGGCAGCGCGCGGTTCCCGGTGCAGCAGCGCTCGTTGCATGCGTATATCGCGTTGAGCGTGAGCTTGTCCGTGCTGCCGGCACAACCTCATCACGGTGTGGGAACGGACGTTTAGTCGACCGGACGCCAACGACCGGAATCCGGACACACAATGACCCGTTCGCCATTCAGCAAGACTTGCGCTTCATCCGCTTGCGACGAGGCCGGAGGGGCGATGTCAAACGCAACGTTGAGTGCGCGTGCCACATGCGCGTTTTCGATCGGCAGCTCCCAGGTCAGGAATATCTGGACGTAATCCTGAGCGGACGCGAAGTCGGCTGCATTGAAACCGCTGCTACCGCGTTGAATGACGCCATGAGGCTGGCCGGTATCGAATACCACCGCGGTTCCCCGGGTTAAAGGAATGCGCTGGCCCGTGGAGGGAAAATGCAAATCGAGCCCCTTGTCCTCGCTCATGAAGAGATTGCAAAAGGCCGAATCGCCGTATTGCGCACCGTCATGGTGGTACCTCGCGCCGCGGCAGGCCATGAGGGCGACGTCACTGTCGGCAAGCACGCCGGGCAATCCGAGCGCTGACGTCCAGTCGGACATGGCCTGCACGCAGCGTGTGTAGTCCGGCCAGCGCACCCGGGCGCGCGCCAAAGGCATGACTTCGACGTCACCCGGATCGAGGACCATGTGCAACGACGTCTCCCGTTCCCAATCCGCGAGCAGACGTGCGGAGGGCGCGGGCACGTCGAGCGTGCCTGATCGCACGATGTCGCTCACGCGCCGACTGCGGATGGCGTCGCCACTGTGGAAATGGCAGGTCAGGATGTCTTGCACGCGATGCGGTTTGCTGTTGATGCGGTTGAAGGGCGAATCATCGGGCCATTGTAACGACTCCGGGGGAAGCGCCTCGGCACGTGGATATGAGATCGCCGTTGGCCCACTGCTAAAATAGCTTCCCTTTTCCTGGAGACGCAAATGTCCTGGTTCATCTACGAAGTGCCCGAATACAACGAAGACGGGGCGCGCATCGAACCGTTTAGCGAATTGCGTAGCCGCGTCCTGAAGGTCAGTGGGCAGGCCATGGCCGACGAACTCGAAAGCGTCCGCGCGAACGCCGCGACCACGGCGGATACACCGGCTCACCCACTGCGCGGCGCGGAAAATCCTCACGTATTTCCTATCCCGTATGCCGACTCGATGATCCTCGTCGGGTTCATCTTCGAACTGAAACGGGAGTCCCGGCATCTGGTGGTGTCGCCGGTCGAAATGCCCTGGTTGAAAGAGGCGTAAACAGCAGCCCCGGTCTTTAATCCCGGTTATGTTTTGCGGAATATATCGAGCCGTTATCGTTCCGTAAACCAATTTACAGCGAGTTGTCGTCTTTATGACGCACAGTAAGCTGCTGCGCGGCGTGGACTTGAGACCGCTCGCTCGTTATGTTCAAGCGGATATAGCTGGAGGGAATGGATGGAACGCGCAGCGCAGCAGGCGGTGGGAAGCAGCCACATGCATCGAGTCGATGCGCGCGGCCGTGCGATGAAGTCACAGCGGGATGCCGCCCGCCGTCGATTTCTCGCTTGTCGGCAGATCGAAGCGGAACGTCGTGCCCGGTCCCGCCCGCTCGATCAGACGGATCTGGCTGTGATGCAACTGCAGCATGCGCTGCACGATCAGCAAGCCAAGTCCGCCGCCGCGATGCGCGCCACCCGAGCTGAACGGGCGTTCGAACAACCCCTCGCGCTGTTGCGCTGAAATGCCGGACCCGGTGTCGCTCACGGTGACCGAGACCGTGCCGTCCTTGTGCGCGAGTTCCACGTCGATCACGCCGCCGGCGGGGGTATGGCGAATCGCGTTGTCGAGCAGATTGGTCAGCACCCGCTCGATCATCCCCAGATCAGCGTTGACGGCCGGCAGGCGCGGGGGAATTTCCGCTCGCAGCTGAATGTGCCGCGCCTCGGCCGGTAACTCGAACTTCTGAAAAATGTCCTGCACCAGATCGACCAGCGAGAACTGTTCGAGCGCGGGTTGCACGTTGCCGTGTTCGAGCCGGGCCAGTTCGAATAGCGACTGCGCGAGCCGCCCGACCTTGACGCTCTGTGCCAGCGCAATCGCCAGATAGCGTTTGCGTTCCGTTTCGCCGAGCGTGTCGGCCTTCAGCGACAGCGTCTCCAGATAGCCGTGCAGCGACGTGAGCGGGGTGCGCAGGTCGTGCGAAATATTGGCGATCAGCTCGCGCCGTTGCTGATCCTGTCTTGTCAGCGCACGCCACTGCTCGCCGATGCGGTTCGCCATTTGCGCGAAGGTGGTTTCGAGCACGGCGATTTCGTCGCGCTGTCCGGTCGGCGCCGAACGCGGCACGGCCGGCTGGATGTCCGGTTCGCCGTCGGCGTCGAAACGGCGCATGGCGTCGGTCAGGCGGCGCAGCGGCCGCGTGATCAGGCCGAAAGCCGTCAAGCCCGCGAGCAAACCGAGTAGCGCGACCAGCGCCATCGACCACAGCGTGGTGCGCAGCACGGAACTGGCGGCTACGCGTGCGGCGAGCGCGTCATGCTCCTCGCCGAGCAGCACGACATAGATATAGCCGGAGGGTTGCTGGCCGCTCAGTTGCAGCGGTGCGGCGCTGAACACCTTTTTGCCGTCGACGCTGCGCGGGTCGTCGCCGAGAATCGGCAACGCATCGCCCGCGATGAATTGCCGGACCGGCGCGAGATCCACCTGCGCGCGCTTGACGTGGCCCGCGGGGGCGTCGTCGCCCTCGATGCGCCCCTGGTTGTCCAGCAGATACACCTCGACGCTCGGATTCACCATCATCAACTGGCCGAACAGTTGGCGCACCGCGTCAGGCCGCACGCCGTTCGCATCCATCAGGGTCGTGCGGTGCGCGATATGGTCGGCGAGGCTGCGCGACAGGCTTTGCACGACTTCCTTTTCGTGCAGGTCGCTCGAGCGGATCTGCAGCCATGCGGACGCGCCGCAGCACGCCAGCAGCAGCGCGGAGAAAACGAGCGAGAGCCGCTGGGTCAGTGTCAGCGTCACGGCGTGTCCCGAGGTGCATGGCTCGACGCCGGGCCGTCGCCTGACATGCCGCCCGGCACGGCCAGTTTGTAGCCGCGCCCCCAGACCGTCAGGATCCGCTCGGGCTGGGCCGGATCGGCCTCGATCTTGGCGCGCAGGCGGTTGATATGGGTGTTGACGGTATGTTCATAACCCTCGTGCCGATAGCCCCACACGGCATTGAGCAGGTCCATGCGCGAGAACACTTTGCCGGGATGCTGCGCGAAGTAGTAGAGCAGGTCGAATTCACGCGGCGTCAGTTCGATCGCTTTGCCGTCGACGCTCGCCTCGCGCGTCAACGGATCGATCGACAGGCCGGCAATCCGCAGACTGCCCGCGTCGATGCGCGAGTCTTTCGCCATGGCCTCGACGCGCCGCAGCAACGCCTTGACGCGCGCCACCAGTTCCAGGACCGAGAACGGTTTGGCGAGGTAATCGTCCGCGCCGAGTTCGAGGCCGAGAATGCGGTGCACTTCGCTCGAACGCGCGCTGGTGATGATGATCGGGGTATAGCGCGTCATCGCGCGGGCGCGCCGGCAGATTTCCAGACCGTCGACGCCGGGCAGCATCAGGTCGAGGATCAGCGCGTCCCAATTGCCTTGCTCCAGCAGACGCAGCCCTTCATCGCCATCCGCGCTGTGCACGACTTCGTAACGCTCGTCGCGCAGATGAAGGCTCAGCAGGTTGGCGATATCGATGTCGTCTTCGACGATCAGGATGCGCTTCGAGTGGTCCATGGAGGGCTTTAGACAGTGGTGAGGGCGTGGTTTGGCGCTGCAAAGCAAGGGCGCCCGCAAAAGCGGGCCGTTGCGCCATTGTGCAAAATTTTTGGGCGGCGAGTTATCACATTTAATTTAACTTTTCGTGAGGACTTCGACATCGCCCGCGCCTTAGCATGTGGCCACTTTCCGCAGATTCCTGCATTCATGTCTGGAGCCGACATGTTACTTATCGTTCTTGCCTATCTCGGCGGCGCCCTGACGATTCTCAGTCCGTGCATCCTGCCGGTGCTGCCGTTTGTTTTCGCGCGCGCCGATCAACCCTTCGTGCGTAGCGGGCTGCCGCTGCTCGCGGGCATGGCGCTGACCTTCGCCCTCGTCGCGACGCTTGCCGCGGTGGGCGGCGGCTGGGCCACTCAGGCCAACCAGTATGGCCGCTGGCTCGCGATCGCGTTGCTTGCCGTGTTCGGACTGTCGCTGCTGTTTCCGCGCTTTGCGGATCATCTGATGCGCCCGCTGGTGAGCGCGGGTAATCGGCTGTCGAACTTCGCCCAGACCGACGGCCAGCAGGGCCGCCCCGGTTCGTCATTTCTGCTCGGCATCGCGACCGGCTTGCTGTGGGCGCCGTGCGCCGGTCCGATTCTCGGCCTGGTGCTGACTGGCGCGGCATTGCGCGGCGCGAGCGTCGGCACCACGTTGTTGCTGGTGGCGTATGCGGCTGGGGCCGCGACGTCGCTCGCGGTGGCGTTGCTGATCGGCGGCCGGCTGTTCACGGCGATGAAGCGCTCGCTGGGCGCGGGCGAATGGATCCGCCGCGGGATCGGCGCGGCGATGTTGTGCGGCGTGGTGGCGATTGCGTTGGGCCTCGATACGGGCGTGCTGACGCGGATTTCGACCGTCGCCACGGGCGGCATCGAACAGAAACTGGTCGATAAATTTTCTCCCGGCTCGACACCTGTCAATCCGGTGGTGGCGGGTAATAACGCCAACGCGTCGGCCAATGCACCCGCCAATGCAGCCGCCAACGCAGCCGGCAACGACGCGGTGATGACCGCCAACCCCGCCACCGGCACAAGCGGTTCCGCCGACTCCGGCGCGATGATGCGCACCGCACAAGACGCGCAAGCCGCACCGGGCGGCGCGGCCCCGCTACCCGTCGAAGGTGTGCTGCCGACGCTGAACGGCGCAGTCCAATGGCTGAATTCACCTCCGCTGACGGTTCAGGACCTGCGCGGCAAGGTTGTGCTGGTCGATTTCTGGACCTATTCGTGCATCAACTGCCTGCGTTCGCTGCCGTATGTCAAAGCGTGGGCGCAGAAGTACAAGGACCAGGGTCTGGTCGTGATCGGCGTGCATGCGCCGGAATTCGCGTTCGAACGGAATATCGACAACGTGAAGAAGGCCACGCACGACCTCGGCATCGACTATCCGGTCGCGATCGACAACAACTACGCGATCTGGCGCGCGCTGAACAACCAGTACTGGCCGGCGCACTATTTCGTCGATGGCAAAGGGCAGATTCGCTATCACCATTTCGGCGAGGGAGACTATGCGGAATCGGAAAAGGTGATTCAGCAACTGTTGGCTGAAGCGGGCCATGCAGGCGCGTCGAAGATCGCGCTCGGCATTGCGGGCACGAGTGCGCAAGGCGTGCAGGCCGCGGCCGACAACGCCGATATGCAGTCGCCGGAAACGTACATTGGCTACGAGCGCGCGGAGAATTTCACGTCACCTGGCGGCGAAGCGCAGGACAAGGTGCACACCTACGCGGCGCCGTCGCAACCGGCCGTCAACGATTGGGGCCTCGCGGGCGCATGGAACGTGGGCGCCGAACACGCGACGCTCGCGGCAGCGTCCGGACGCATCGTCTATCGCTTTCATGCGCGTGATCTGCACCTCGTGCTAGGTCCCGGCAAGGACGGCAAACCGGTTCGCTACCGTGTCAGCGTGGACGGCGCGGCGCCGGGCGCGGCACACGGCACCGACGTCGCCGCCGACGGCACCGGCACGGTGACCGAACAGCGTCTTTACCAGCTGGTTCGGCAGACCGGCGATGTCGCGGATCACACGTTCTCGATCGAATTCCTCGATCCTGGCGTGCAAGCGTATGCATTTACGTTCGGCTAATTCAAGCCGGGCGGCGTGAATCAATCACTTTTGAAGGACTGACATCATGGACACGACTTCTACTCGCCGGGGTTCCCGGAACAGGCGTTCAGCCTGGACCAGACTCGCCGGTTGCGTCGCCATTGCGGCGAGCGTCTTCGCCGCGCAGCGGATCGCGAATTCAGCGGAAGCGGCGGTGAAGATTCCGCCGCCGGCCCAGGACGAACAGGTCGGCACGGTGCATAGCGAAACCGCCGTATTCGCGGGCGGCTGCTTCTGGGGTGTGCAGGGCGTATTCGAACACGTGCGGGGCGTGAAGCAGGTCGCCTCGGGCTACACGGGCGGTGCGGCCGGTACCGCGCAATACGAAACCGTCAGCGAAGGCGACACGGGGCACGCGGAGTCGGTGCAGATCACTTACGATCCGACCCAGATCACCTACGGGCGCTTGTTGCAGATTTTCTTCTCGGTCGCGCATGACCCCACCGAGTTGAATTACCAGGGCCCCGATCACGGCACGCAATACCGCTCGGCGATTTTTCCCGCCAATCCTCAGCAGCGTAGCGTCGCGCAATCGTATATCGCGCAACTCGACAAAGCGCACGTGTTTTCAGGGCCGATCGTGACCCGCGTGGAAGACTTCAAGGGTTTCTATCCGGCGGAAAGCTACCACCAGAATTTCCTCGCGCTTCATCCTGACTACCCGTATATCGCGATCAACGATCTGCCGAAGGTGAACGGCTTAAAGCGCATGTTCCCCGATCTGTATCGCAACGATCCGGTGTTGCTGAAAGTGGGCGTCTAGTTTCTCGCGGAGGCCTGGGCACGTTGCGTGGTGCGGCCACCGCGTGCCGGGCCGTAGATCGACTGGCGACCTCTGCGCGCTGGTTAGCCGCGAGCGAGGACGCGCTTTTGCCGGCCGGTTTCTGGAGGATCGTGGATTGACGGTCAAAGGCCCAAACACACCGCCCCGGCCGCGACGACCACGCACGCGGCCCAGCGTTTCGCGCTGACCGCTTCCCGCAAAAACACCCGTCCGATCAGCACCGCGAACACCACGCTGGTCTCGCGCAACGCCGAGACCGTGCCCATCGCGCCCGACTGCATCGCCCAGATCACGATGCCATATGCCGCGATCGACACGAGGCCGCCCGCGAGCGACAAGCCGACCGCCATGGGCGCGGCCCGTACCGGCGTCCACAGCGCGGCCAACCCGCGCTTGGCGACGAACAGCACCGGCATCAACCAGTAGAACAGGAACATCCACGCGGTATAGGTGAGCGCTTCGCCGTGGGATAAGCGCACGCCGATGCCGTCGATCACGGTATAGAGCGCGATCGTCGCGCCGGTCGTCAACGCGGCCAGCACACTGGCGCGCGACACACGGCTGCCTTGCAGCGCGATCGCGATGATGCCGCCCGATATCATCGCGATCCCGAGCGCATGCAAGGGGCCGATCGCTTCATGCGCGAAGAACGCCGCGCCGAGCGTGACGAGCAACGGCGACGAGCCGCGCGCGATCGGATACGCCTGCGCCAGATCGCTGCGGCGATAGGCTCGCACGAGGCTCATGTTGTAGACGATATGCACCAGCCCCGAAGCGACGATGTACGGCCAGGCCGCGTGGGCCGGCCATGGCGTGAACAGGACGACGAGCGTGGAGACTGCCGCGATGGCGACGCTCATCACGGTCATGGACAGAAAGCGGTCAACGTTGCCGTGCAACATGGCGTTCCAGGTTGCATGGAGCAAAGCGGCAAAGAGGACGAGACCGCCGGTGTAACTGAGCATGCGGATTCCTGGTGGGAAGAGTGCGAAAAAAGGGTACGGGCATTAAGAAAGGATATCTAGCTTGTGACCGGCCAACAAACCAGATAAATTGGATCCTCGTGTTAGATAAACTCTCGTGAATGAAACGGCTATTGCCCCCGCTCAATGCGTTGCGTGCCTTCGAGGCCGCCGGCCGGCTCGGCAGCTTCAAGGAAGCCGCCGCCGAGTTGCACGTGACTCACGGCGCGGTGAGCCAGCACGTTCGCCTGCTCGAGGAGTGGCTCGGCGCACCGCTGTTCGAACGGCACAACCGGCGGGTGGTGCTCACCGCGGCGGCGCGGGCGTACCTGAAGGAGATCGGCCCCTTGTTCGGGCAGCTTTCGCAGGCCACCGCGCGATACGGCTTGCCCGAAACGGTCTCCCGGACGCTGTCGGTGAATGCGCCCGCAACCTTCACGTTGCGCTGGCTGGTGCCGAGGCTGGCGAAATTCCGCGCCGAGCACGCCGACGTGGACGTCAATGTGGAGACGTCGAACGAGTCGGTGGAGAGTCTGAAAAATGGCTACGGCATCGTCATCCGCGGTGGTCCGGACACGTTCTATGGCTACGCGATGCGGCCTTTCCTGGCCGAGGAAAGGCTGCCGGTTTGCAGTCCCGCACTGTTGCAGCGCGGGCCGCTTCGGAATCCAGAAGATCTGTGTCAGCATACGTTGCTGCACACGTCGAGCCTTCCGCGGCTCTGGCCGGACTGGCTGGCGCGCGCAAGGATTGCCGCACTCCGGCCCGCAGCCGCGCTGACCTTCGATCACTTCTATCTGACGTTGCAAGCGGCCATCGACGGAATCGGCATTGCGATGGGACCGACCGCGCTGGTAGCGGACGATCTGGCTGCCGGCCGGCTCGTTGCGCCGTTCGCCGGTCCCCGTCTGCCGTCGCGAAGCTATTGCACCTACGTGCCCGATGAGAAGGCCGCGGATGATCTGGTCGTGCTGTTCCGCTCATGGCTCGAGCGCGAAGGGATGGGTTCGCAAAAGGAGATGGCGCGCCAGATGAGCGAACGCCCTGAATGAAATAACGCAATCGCCCCTCAAGATCTGCGGAGTGCCGCCGATAACACGTGAGGAGCTTTTGTGAATTGAATGTTTTCAATAATTCATGGGCTCAGGTGTAAGCTAGGCAGCTTCCAAAAAATCCGTCCTGCGTCGCAGGTCGTTAGCGCACGGAACGGAATGGGACGCAACGCCCGCGATAGGCAAATCAGGCGTCCAGATGGCTGTCAGCTTAATGGAAGGTGCTATTCAAGCCACCTTCTCACAATGGAGAGATTGTGATTCGACATGGCCTTGGCGGTTTGCTGCTTGCGCTCTGCTTTGTTGGCAAGGCGATGGCGGCCGGTCCCGATTGTTCGCGTTCGTTTACGCTCGCATTGCACGATCACGGGCTGCTCTATTCAGTCGACACCGACACTGGAATCGACAAGGATTTCGCCGACGAACTGATCCGCCGCAGCGGCTGCCAGGTCAGGGTCAGCCTTATGTCGCGCGCGCGGATCTGGAAACTGATCGAGTCCGGCGCGCTGGATTTCAGCCTGTCCGGCATTGCCAACGACGAGCGCAATCAGTACGCGGATTTCGCCTGGTATTTCAGCGACAAATACTACTTGCTGGTGCGCAAGGATGCCGGTATTCATCAGCTGCGCGATTTCGAGCACAACGACCAGTTTCAACTCGGCGTCATCCGCAGCTTCCGTTATAGCGACTCGGCCAACCGGCTGGTCGACACGCTGTCGGCTGAGAATCGCGTCAGCCAGGCGGGCGGCCTGGGTCCGCTGTATGAGGCACTGATCCTGCGGCGCATCCAGGGCATGATCATCGAACCCTTCGACTATCCGGTTCTCGACGAAAAGAAAATCCGCGACGTGACCACGATCGTCGAGTTCAATGATCCCGCCGTACCGCACGGCCTCATCATGTCGAAGCGCGCGTTGCCGGCGGCGGAGCGGGCAAAGTGGCGCGCGCTGGTGAATGAGATGCGCGCGGACGGCACCGTGCGGCGGATCTTCGAGAAGTATTTCAAACCCGACCTCGCGGCTTCGATGGTCGACTTCCAGACGCCACCGTGAGCTGGCCGCGCCTTGTCCTGGTGCCGTTACTGGTCTTATCCGCCGCGCTGAGTGTGACATGGATACTTTGGGACCACGAACGGCAAGCCACCCGTCATGAATTGCTCACCCAGTTCGACTTTTCGCTGGGCGACGCGGTCAGCCGGGTCGAACAGCGTATGGCGACCTA
>NZ_JAXDPY010000575.1:0-3332 GCF_034668105.1 Paraburkholderia sp.
CCGCGTGGTACCGGCATCTGAGCATGCTGATCCTGTCCATGTTCACGCCGTCCATCGTGCTGTGGTGCGTGATCTGGCTGTCGCTGCGGCGTCTGGGCGCGGAAGAAGAGGCGTGGGAGCGCTGGCAGGCCGAGGCGTCGATGCGACGCTCGATCGAATCCGCCTATCGTCAGTCGCGCAAGATGGAGGCGCTCGGCAATCTCGTGGGCAGCGTCGCACACGATTTCAACAACCTGTTGATGATCGTCTCCGCCAACGTGCAGATCGTCCGGCGGCGCGGCACGCCGGGACTCGACCGCGAATTGTCGGCAATGGAGCGCGCGCTCAAGAGCGGCCAGTCGCTCACCCGGCAATTGCTCGGCGTGGCGCGCAAGCAGCCGTTGCGCAGCGAGACACTGGCGCTCGAGCGCTGGCTGCCGGCGTGCCGCGAACTGCTGCGCGCGTCGCTAGGCGCGAAGATTTCGCTGGTGATGGACATCGGCGCCGGCATCTGGCCCATGCGTGTCGACGTCGCCGAACTCGAACTGGCGCTGATCAATGTCGCCGTGAACGCGCGCGACGCCATGCCCAACGGCGGCCGCTTCACGGTTCGCGCCGCCAATCTCAACTTCCGCCCCGAGGACGGTTTTCCGCTGACCGGCGACTTCGTGCAACTCTCGCTCGAAGACACCGGCGGCGGCATGCCGCCCGAGGTCCTCGCGCGCGCCTTCGAACCGCTTTTCACAACGAAACCGAAGGGCATGGGCACCGGTCTCGGGCTGCCGCAGGTTTTCGCCTTCTGCGAGCGCTCCGGCGGCCTTGCCGCGATCGACAGCGCGATCGGCGCGGGCACCTCGGTGCGGCTTTATCTGCCGCGCGCCGCTGCCGCCCCGGCGGCGGATTTGCCGGTGGAAGCGAGCGTTGACGAAAGCGGCACGCCGCAAGGCCTGCGCATTCTGCTGGTCGAGGACAACGATGAGGTCGCCGCAGGCACGGAAGCTTTGCTGCAGATGATGGGCCACCAGGTCACGTGCGTGTTCAACGCCGATACCGCGCTGCGCCTGTTCGACGACGCCCACGCAAGGCAGGCGCGCACCGGCGACCCGCTGCCGTTCGATCTGGTGCTGTCTGACATCCACATGCCCGGCACGATGAACGGCATCGACCTGGCGGAAGCCGTCCTGGCGTTCGACACCAAACTGCCAGTCATTCTGGTCACCGGTTACGCCGAGGAACTCGACCGCGCGCGGCATGTGGACGTGCGAGTGCTGTCCAAACCCTTTGACATCGCGTTGCTGGAAAACCTTTTGCAAGCAATCCAGCGCGACCTCGCGCAGACGGGCGCGGATCCGGCCGCGGCAGCGCATCCCGCCGATTGAAACCGGCGGCTTCTCGCTCGCCGCTGGGACTAGGGATTTACCATCGATTGTAAAAGCGCCGCTGCCAGGCGCCGCGCGCTTGCGCGGCCCGATCTGCTCAGACAAGTGCCAGCGGGCGTGCGGGTGCGTCCACCCGCCCCGGCATGATCGTTGCGGCGTATCTGGGAAAGGAGGCCGGCGCGTGGTCGCGCCGTCCGTTCCAGTCAAATACGTCGGGAGACAGCCATGCGACACACCGTGATTGGTTTATTCGACACCTATTCTCAGGCGGAAGCCGCCCGCGACACGCTTGTACAGACCGGTTTTGCACGCGAAACAATCGAGTTGCAGGCAAATCCGGAACCCTCTGTCGGCGCCGCAACCGATGAGGTTGCCGGTTCCGGCGTGCTCGCCAATATCGAACGCTTTCTCTCGAGCCTGTTTTCGACCAGCGCCCGTGCGCCGGAAACGGCGCGCTACGCGGAAGCCGTGCGCCGTGGCGCGGTGCTGGTGTGCGTCAGCGCGGCCAGTGAGTCGCACGCGGAACTGGCACGGAACACCTTGACGAGACTGGGCGCGACCGACATCGGCGAGCGCTCGCCCGATTGGGACACGCAGGCGGAAGCGAGTCGCGATCATTCGATCCTTGATGAACTCGGTATCGGCGCAGTAACGCCTGGCACGCCGCATACTTCGAGCGCGGCGGCACCCGGCGTCGCTATGCCTGGCGTAACCTCGCCCGCTCCGCCCGCAACGCCGGCCGAGCCCCTCTATCCGGCGCCGCTCATGGGCACCGACGCCGAGCCGTTCGTCCCGCCGCCACTGGCTGAGCGACCGGTGCGCGACCCGGTCAACGAGCCGGTCATCGACCCGCTGGTCGGCGACGCGGGACGCAGCGCGATCGCTGCTGGTGCGATGCCGGGCTCGGGCGCGATCTTGCAACCGTCCGAAGTCGTGTCCGAAGCGGGGCAGCCGACCGCGGGCTTAAGCGGTCAGATGCCGAACGAGTATCTAGAATACGAAGAAGATTTCCGCGCCCATTACGACGAGCAATATTCGACCGAGAACGCGCGCTATGAAGATTACGTGCCGGCCTATCGCTACGGCGCCGAGATGGCTCAAGATGAGCGTTATCGCGACAGGCCGTGGGATGACGTCGAGCCTGAAGCCCGCCGTCATTGGGAAACCACCTCGCCGGACAGCACCTGGGAGCGCTTCAAGCTTGCCGTTCGTCATGGCTGGGAACGGGTAACCGGGCATCACCACGTCTAGGCCGACGCGGCGCCAGCGCCGACAGTGCCGCGAGGGAGCGGCAATGTCGGCGCGTAGGGAACTTAGGCCTTCGCGAAGCCGCCGTCAGGCAGCGGCATTCAGTTTGACCCACGCGACATAGCGGTCGACGAAACTCTGCAAGAACTTGCGGGTGCCGTCGTTTACGATCTCGCCTTTCTCGTTGATCACCGCCGGGTCATGCTTGATGAACACTTCCGGCTGGCCGAGCGTGGGGACGTCGAGGTAGGCCAGCACATTGCGCAGATGCTGCTGTGCGAGCGCCGTGCCGGTCGCGCCGACCGAGGTGCCGATCACCGCGCCGGGCTTCCTGGCCCATGAATTTGTGCCCCACGGGCGGGAACCCCAGTCGAGCGCGTTCTTTAGAACACCCGGCATCGAGCGGTTGTACTCGGGCGTGACGAATAGCAGACCGTCGGCGGCTTCGATGCGCTGCTTCAGTTGTTTGGCGACTTCAGGATAGTCGGCGTCATAGTCCTGGCAGTAGAGCGGCAACGCACCGATATCGATGAATTCGAACGTGAAGTCCGCGGGGGCGAGTGAAATCACAGCTTGCGCCAACTGGCGATTGAACGACTCGCGGCGCAGGCTGCCGACAACCACTGCAATGTGATGGGCCATGATTCGTTTCCTTGAGGTGAGGCGCTTGACGCGCGGAAGGGTACGAACTGTCCATCATAGGCAAAAGCCGCTTGCGATGGCGGC
>NZ_JAXDPY010000576.1:0-3584 GCF_034668105.1 Paraburkholderia sp.
CGTGACAGGCGATGTTAAATTGCGGCATTCGGCGCCTGCCAAAAGCGGGGGGGCCGGCCGGCAGCCGACGCCGGATTGTCATCGAACACAACTAGAATCGCGCGATTCCAGCCCGCGCCCGTTCCGACCAACAAGCTTGTTGCATCGACCGGAGTAAGCGCTGAAGCGCTAACTCCGGTCGACAGAGGAGACACAATCGATGAGTTGCAAGCCGCTATTCCGTTCGCTTTCCGTTGCCGCCGTGTTGAGCTTCGGCATCAGTCAGGCGGCGCACGCCGCCACTGAAATCCAGTTCTGGCACGGCATGGAAGCCGCCCTCGGCGAACGCCTGAACGACATCGCCAACGCCTTCAACGCGTCGCAAAGCGATTACAAGATCGTGCCGGTGTTCAAAGGGACCTACGACCAGACGCTCGCCGCCGGCATCGCCGCTTACCGCAGCGGCAACGCGCCGGCCATTCTGCAGGTCTACGAAGTCGGCACCGCCACGATGATGCAGGCGAAGAAGGCGGTGATCCCCGTCTCCGAAGTGTTCAAGCAAGCCGGCGTACCGCTCGACGAAAAGGCCTTCGTGCCGACCATCGCCAGCTATTACAGCGACGCCAAAAGCGGTGAGCTGATCTCGATGCCGTTCAACAGCTCGACCCCGGTGCTGTACTACAACAAGGACGCCTTCAAGAAAGCCGGGCTCGATCCGAATCAGCCGCCGAAAACCTGGGCTGAATTGCAGGTGGACGCGCAGAAGCTGAAGGCGTCGGGCATGGCATGCGGCTATTCGTCGGGCTGGCAGAGCTGGATTCAGCTTGAGAATTACAGCGCCTGGCATGGCGCGCCGTTCGCGTCGAAGAACAATGGCTTCGACGGCGCCGACGCGCAGCTCGAATTCAACAAGCCGCTGCAGGTCGCGCACATCCAGTTCCTGCAGAACATGCAGAAGGAAGGCACCTTCACCTACGTAGGCCGCAAGGACGAACCGGTCTCGAAGTTCTATAGCGGCGACTGCGGGATCATCACGAACTCGTCGGGCTCGCTTGCCACGATCAAGAAGTACGCCAAGTTCAACTTCGGCACCGGCATGATGCCTTACGACGCGAGCGTGAAAGGCGCGCCGCAGAACGCGATCATCGGCGGCGCAAGCTTGTGGGTGCTGTCGGGCAAAGACCCGGCCGTCTACAAGGGCGTGGCGAAGTTCCTCGCGTATCTGTCGTCCGCACCGGTTGCCGCGAAGTGGCATCAGGACACCGGCTATCTGCCGGTCACGACCGCCGCCTATCAGCTCACGCAGCAGCAAGGCTTCTACGAGAAGAATCCGGGCAGCGACACCGCCATCAAACAGATGCTCAACAAGCCGCCGCTGCCGTTCACGAAGGGCTTGCGTCTGGGCAACATGCCGCAGATCCGCACGGTCATCGACGAAGAACTCGAACAGGTCTGGGCCGGGAAGAAAACGCCGCAACAGGCGCTCGATTCGTCGGTGTCGCGCGGCGACGAGCTGCTGCGCCGCTTCGAGAAAGCCGGCAACTAAGTACGAGCCGGCGAGGTTTCGGTGCGCTCGCACCGAAACCGATTGTTCTGGAAGAACCTTGGGAATCCTCGATGGAAAAGCGCTCTAGCTTCGGCACCAGCGTGCTGCCCTACCTGCTGGTTGCGCCGCAACTCCTGATCACGCTGCTGTTCTTTCTGTGGCCGGCGGGCGAAGCGCTGTGGCAATCCACGCAGAGCCAGGACGCGTTCGGCACGTCGAGCGAGTTTGTCGGGCTCGCCAATTTCAAGCAGTTATTCGCCGATCCGCTCTACTTGTCGTCGTTCAATACGACGCTGATTTTCTGCGCGCTGGTCACGGTCTCAGGACTGGTGATCTCGCTGTTGCTGGCGGTCTGCGCGGATCGCGTCACGCGCGGCGCGAAGACCTATCAGACGCTGTTGATCTGGCCGTATGCGGTCGCGCCGGCGATCGCCGCAGTCTTGTGGTCGTTCCTGTTCAACCCGAGCATCGGCCTCGTTACGTATGCGCTCGCCAAGTACGGCATCGTGTGGAATCACGCGCTGAATGCGGGCCAGGCGATGTTTCTGGTCGTGCTGGCCTCCGTGTGGAAACAGGTCAGCTATAACTTTCTGTTCTTCTATGCCGGCTTGCAGGCGATTCCGCGCTCGTTGATCGAAGCGGCAGCCATCGACGGCGCCGGTCCCGTGCGGCGTTTCTTCGGCATTGCCCTGCCACTGCTCTCGCCGACCAGCTTCTTCCTGCTGGTGATCAACATCACCTACGCGTTTTTCGACACCTTCCCCGTGATCGACGCGGCGACAGGCGGCGGCCCCGCGCAAGCCACCCGCACGCTGATCTACAAGATTTTCGCCGAAGGTTTCCAGGGACTCGACATCGGCAGCTCGGGTGCGCAGTCCGTCATCCTGATGGTGATCGTCGTCGCGTTGACTGTCGTGCAATTCCGCTTCATCGAACGCAGGGTTCAATACTCATGATCGAGAACCGACGCGGTTTCGACCTCTTTTGCCATGCGGTGCTGATACTCGGCGTCGTGCTGGTGGTGTTTCCGGTGTACGTCGCGTTCTGCGCGGCGACCATGAGCGAACCCGAGGTGTTCAGCGTGCCGTTGTCGCTGGTGCCGAGCACGCATCTGTTCGAGAACATCGCCACTGTCTGGTCCCAAGGCAGCGGCAATGCAGCCGCACCGTTCGGCCGCATGCTGTTCAACAGCTTCGTGATGGCGCTGGTGATTTCGATCGGCAAGATCGCCGTCTCGATGATTTCCGCGTACGCGATCGTGTTTTTCCGTTTTCCGTTTCGCAATCTCGCGTTCTGGCTGATCTTCATCACGCTGATGCTGCCAGTCGAAGTGCGGATCTTCCCGACCGTGCAGGTCGTGTCGTCGATGCATCTGAGCAACACCTACAGCGGGTTGACGTTGCCGCTGATCGCCTCGGCCACCGCCACCTTTCTGTTCCGGCAGTTCTTCATGACGCTGCCCGACGAACTGATGGAAGCGGCGCGCATCGACGGTGCCGGGGCGATGCGGTTCTTCTGGGACGTGGTGCTGCCGCTGTCGAAGACGAACATGGCGGCGCTGTTCGTGATCACCTTCATTTACGGCTGGAATCAGTACCTGTGGCCGATCCTGATTACGAGCCAGCAATCGCTGACCACGGCCGTGGTCGGCATCAAAAGCATGATCGCCTCGGGCGATACGGCCACCGAATGGCATCTCGTGATGACCGCAACGCTGCTCGCCATGTTGCCGCCGCTCGCCGTCGTGCTGACGATGCAGCGCTGGTTCGTGCGCGGACTGGTGGATGCAGAGAAGTGATCGGCGCAGTTTGAGCGTGCTCCCGGATTCGAATAAAACATCCCGCGTGAGGCGTGGTTCGCGCGGCAAGCAACGAAAAGGTTAAAACGGCATGGCTGCACTGACTCTGCAAGGCGTTAAAAAGACCTACGACGGCAAACAGTTCGTGTTGCACGGCATCGACGTGGACGTCGCGGACGGCGAGTTCGTTGTCATGGTCGGTCCGTCCGGTTGCGGCAAATCGACCTTGCTGCGGATGGTGGCCGGGCTCGAAGGCATTTC
>NZ_JAXDPY010000577.1:0-5576 GCF_034668105.1 Paraburkholderia sp.
CGCCATGGAAGGCTCCTTCAATTCATTCGACAAGGGGTCATCACGGCGCACTCATGCGGCCGTGAGAGACTCGACGTTCTCGTCCGTCGCATGCCATGCACGTGAGTTGACGGCGATCTCGATGTCGATAGGAGCGTAGGCTGGCGCAGCCTGAAAAATCTTTGCGTACTTCTGAAACGTCCTTAAGGAGCCGGCTGAAAACTCAGATTCAGCCGAAAATTCTATTAATACTGTTGCGGGGGCGTGGGATACATCGGGTTGCAGGACAACGTACAGTCGGGGGTACCGAGTGCATTCGGTGGCTTGGGTCCCGTTATCGCGGTGGCAGACTTCGGCTCGGAAATTGCCCGCTCCGCGCACTCGTCAACCAGTGAGATCTCGTAGAGGCAGGGCGCCGCGACAATGGATAGATCGATACCCGCCTCGACAATGCCACTCGCCGAGAAGGCCCAATCGAGCGCGGTTCGCAGATTTCCAAGCTCGTCCCGGACCGTTTTCATCCGGCATTCAACGGGTCGTCCGTCGCGGCCCTTTTGAGCGCTGGTGAACGTCTCGAAGACATAGAGGGCATGCGCCAATGACGCCGACTTTCTCTCGCCGTGGTCGTCGAGTTGTTGCAACGCGTAGGCGCGCGTTGATTCGAGCAGGCTATATCTCGAAGCGTTCGAACTATCGTGAATGACAAGAGACTTCGAAACGAGACCGCTCAATGCTTCCAGTACTTCGGCGTGTGTGGTCCTTTGGTCCTCCATCGCGTGCAGCGCGGCACGGAAAGAGAAGCCATCGACGAAGACACCCAGCCGCCTGAACAGGATACGTTCAAGATCGTCAAGCAGGCGATAGCTCCAATCGAACGTCGCCTTGAGTGTCTGATGTCGAGGCAGCGCTGTACGGCATCCGCCGGCAAGAATGCGCAGGCGGTCGTCGAGATGTTCCGCCAGTACTTCGATGCCGAGCGTCGCAGCACGTGCCGCGGCGAGCTCGATCGCGAGCGGGATCCCGTCGAGTTGCCGGCACACGAGACCGACCAGCGCGAGCGACCTCTCATGCGACGGAAAGCTCGGATCAACGGCCCGGACACGGGAAAGAAAGAGCTGCACGGCACTCGTCTGCAAAGCCTCCTGTTTCTGGCTCCCTTCTCGAGGCGTATCCAGCGGCGGTACTCGATAGAGTGTCTCGCCTCGCGTACGCAAGGACTCGCGGCTTGTTGCAAGGACCGACACGTCTGGGTTGTTCGACGTCAGCGCATCCGCGAGTTCGGCGGCGGCATCTATCACGTGTTCGCAGTTGTCGATAATCAGCAGCATTCGTTTGCCAGCTATCCCGGCCGCGATGTGTTGTATCGAGACGCGCCCGGATGAAACCTGCATGCCCAGTGCCGTAGCCACGGCGTCGATCACAAGGCGGCCGCCCGTCACGCTCGCCAACGGAACAAGGACGACTCCCGCTGGAAACAGCGGGGCAGCTTCTGACGCCACTTTCCGGGCAAGGCTGGTCTTGCCGATGCCGCCCGCACCAACAAGCGTCACCAGGCGTGCCTTGCGGAGCAGGTCAGTCAGCTCATGCACCGATGATTCGCGTCCGATCAGCTCCGCGCTGTCGACCGCGATCGTTGTGGAACGGATCGTTGGTGGCAGGTTTTCCGTGTCGGCTGCGCACGGCAGCAAGAGCAGATAGCCGCGGCCCGGGACGGTGCGGATCAGTTGGCGATCCTCCCCAAGCAGCTTTCTCAGGGTCCCAATCTGCACCTGCAGATTGTTCTCTTCGACGACGGTGTCCGGCCAGACCCGTCGCATGATTTCGTCCTTCGAGACAAGCGTGCCGCGCGCGCGAACCAGCATTTCGAGGATGCAGAACGCCCGGCTCCCTAAATTCATCAACTCACCGTGAATTCGTATCTCGCGGCTTTCCAGCAGCACCTGAACCTGTCCGATTTGTACCATTGCACGCTCGATATCCAAGAGTTAACCGGTTGATGAACGACACCAGGTACAGCACGCAGCTGCTCAGACCGCAAATGGTAAGTCACAAACCATGAATGAGCATTGGAAGATTTCGAACGTACCGTGCAAAATTTTTGACCAATGGAGAATGCGGCTGAAATTGCAGGGACTTTTTCGTCGACCTGAATTAGGAACCGATAGGTATACAATCATCAGGTACCGACGGAGGGCATCATGGCGCGACCACGCGAGTTCGACGAAGACTATGTTCTGGAAAGAGCGTTGCACGTCTTTTGGGACGAAGGCTACGAGGCAGCGTCGCTGGCCGATCTGCAGGAAGCAACGGGACTCACGAAGTCCAGCTTATATAAGGCGTTTGACAGCAAGCTTGGGCTTTTTCGCCGGGTTCTCGACCGATATACCCGCAACCAGTTGGCCTTTCGCATGGTCGCTTTGGCGCAAACAACGCCCCGGCTGATTGCAGAGAAGCTGCTGGTTGGAATCGTCGACCTTCACACGGGCCGAAATACGCCGGCGGGTTGCCTCGTCACGTTGTCGGCGCTCGCCTGTAGTGAAGACGCGCGTCCGTTAAGAGAAGAACTTGCAGAGAGCCGCAACGACTTTGAACGACTTTTGCGAATGCGCTTCGAGTCCATAAAGAATGCGGGACCGCTTCCGGATGGGATGAACAGTCATGACGCCGCCGCATTCATTTCGACACTGATCCAGGGGCTGGCCGTTCAGGCCAGGGGCGGCGCGACACGTCGTCAACTTCGCCAGGTCGTGATTGCAGTGTTGGCGGGTTGGCCGGTAGCGGCGCGTGGGGTTCGAAAGCGCCGTGTTTCCCGCGTGCCCCACGAAGTCCGCGGTACATGAACAGGATGCGAGGCGCGCGCCATAGCGCTCACAGATTGCTATTGCCGCAGACGCGCGCAGTACTATTAAGCGGTCTGCGCGCCGCTTCGCTCACCGTTTGATTTACGCTTCTTTTGAAGTGAGGGAGACCGTTCGGTCAGGTGAGCCGCTACGTCCTTATCCTGGGACCCCGCAGCCGCGAACTGCCGCCGATATTCGGCCGGGGTTGTTTGCTTCGCCGCCCTGAACTGCCGATTGAAATTCGCAACGTTCGCGAAGCCCGAACGGGCAGCGATCACGGCAACGGGCAGCGCGGTGTCGACCAGCATCCGGCACGCGTGACCGATACGAACCCGGGCGAGATATCGACCGACGCTCTCACCAATGTGCTGAACAAAGTAACGCGTGAGCGTGCGTTCCGACAGATTGGCGGCCGCGCAGAGGTCTGCCAGCCGCAGCGGTTCGGCAAAGTGCGCGTCGATCATCGAAAGGACCCGGTTGATCCGTTCGGGCTCGTGACCGGATGGGCCGCTTGCCTGGTTGAAAGCACTCGGCGAGGCGAGTGGCTGGCCCGGCGCATCGGCTAGCGTGCACAGGATATCGAGGGCCGCGCCAAGCCGCTCGCGTGCTCTGCTCGATAGTAACGAGTCCAGCTGGCCGCGCATCCATTGGCCGGCAGGCGGCTCGAAGGCCAGTCCGCACGCGGCCCTGCGCAACAGCTTGCGCAGCGGTTCATATTCGGGGCAACAATCCGCCATACGCCGCGCCCATTCGCCGTCGAACCAGATAACGATGGCGACTTGTGGAGAGGACGGCTCGATCGAACGATTCGACGCCCAGGTGTGGGGAAGATCCGGCGGCACGAGGACGAGATCCTCGGCCTCATAGTTGTTCACGGAGTCGCCGATGTAGCGCTTGCCATGACTGTTCATGGTCAGCGTTAACTCGTACTCCGGATGGTGATGCCACTCGAACGGAATACGGGGCAGGCGGCGATGGTAAACCCGCAGCGAACAGTCCTCACCGAACTCGACATGCTCATAGGCTGGTTTCATGGCCGAAAACGCAAATTAGTCGCCTGAATAGTATCACCAAAGCGCGCAGGCACGACATATCCTCAGGCATACCCAGTCCAGATGGAGACAATCATGGCGTTGAAAATCGAAGATTTGCCGAGCGCGATCCGGCAAGCGAAAAGCGCATTGCGCGCGGCGTTGCCCAACTACCGGGAGGTCTTCGCCGAAGTCGAAGAAGCGATCAGCGCCGAGGCGAAGCGAATCGCCGGACAACGCGATCGCGGGGAAGACGTCATACCCGAGATTCAGTTTTCCGATATCACCGAACAACGCGTCAGCGCGGACCAGATCGCGCTCGTCAAGGCGCGTGGCGCCTGCGTGATTCGCAAGGTGTTTCCGCGTGCGCTGGTGCAGAGTTGGGACGAGGATATCGCCAGCTATGTCGAGCGCAATCATCTCGACAAGCGCCTCGAAAACCGCGCTGAAGACAAATACTTTGGCCAGTTGGCGTCCAGCAAGCCGCAGATCTATGGCGTGTACTGGTCGAAGCCACAAGTACTGGCCCGTCAGTCGGAGTCGCTGACTGCGGCGCGCGTGTTCCTGAACTCACTGTGGCGCAATGAGAGCGAAGGCCGCGTGCACTTCGATCCGGCGCGTGTGCCTGTCTATGCCGATCGTCTGCGCCGCCGCCCGCCTGGCTCCGAGTCGCTCGGCTTGTCGGCGCATTGCGACGGCGGGTCCGTCGAGCGCTGGATCGAAGGCAATTTCCGCAAGGTGTACCGCCATGTATTCGCAGGGAACTGGCGCGACTACGATCCGTTCGACGCGGCTTTCCGGCCTGACGTGGAGGAGATCGCTTCGCCGGCCGTCTGTTCGATGTTCCGCACATTCCAGGGCTGGACTGCGCTGACGCCGCAAGGCCCGGGCGACGGCACGCTGCAACTCGTTCCGATCGCCAACTCGATGGTGTACATCCTGCTGCGCGCGCTTCAGGACGACGTCGCGGAGGACGACCTCTGCGGCGCCATGCCCGGGCGGGCGCTGTCGATCAAGCGGGAATTTCATGCGCCATTGTTCGAGGCGCTATCGTCGATTCCCAAAATGGAAGCGGGCGACACGGTGTTCTGGCACAGCGATGTCATCCACGCGGTCGAAGACGAGCACAAGGGGGCGGGCTATAGCAATGTGATGTATATCGCTGCGGCGCCCGCGTGCGCAAAAAACGACGCTTACCTGAAGCGTCAATTGCCGAGCTTCCTCAAGGGCGAAAGCCCGCCCGATTTCCCGGCCGACCACTTCGAAGTGGATTTCACCGGACGCGCAACCGCCGACGACCTGACACCGCTCGGCAAGTCGCAACTTGGATTTGACCTGTAGTTCGGGCAAGTACAGCAAAGACGGGCCAGTACTTTTTGACACGCATGAAAACGGGCACGACTGCGCGTTCGCCTGGCCGCGAACGCGTCGCTCGATCGGTAACGAAAATTTCGGAGACTGCAATGAAACGATCACTCACATCGGCTGTGACGCTTGCTACGCTGCTCATGGCTGGAACGCATGCCGTATTGGCCACCTTTTCGGAGACCGCGACGCCCGCTTGCCGCGGATAGGCGATGAACGGCTCATCGCGGAGATCAAGCGCCCAACCTCGCCGCTGACGGTCCCCCAGACGCTTTCTTTCGCGTGTTCGATCCGCGCGAGGATCGCCCGTGCGTCGTCCAGCAACGCCAAACCCGCCTCGGTCAGGAGCGGCTCAGTTCAA
>NZ_JAXDPY010000578.1:0-9401 GCF_034668105.1 Paraburkholderia sp.
CTGCGACCACTCCCCATTGAGTATCGCTGGGAGCCTTGCTAGACTTAGGCTTCAGGGCTACGGACCACCACAGGCCTGAAGAGCAAAACAGGGACTAACATTCCTGTCAGGGGGACCAGATAGCTTCCCAGCGTCACCCGAGTTTGCCCAGAAAAGCCCCGTATGCCTTGCGCAGCGGGTTTTTTTTGCAAACGAGCTAAGGCTCCCAAGAAAAATCACGATCCCATCCCTCCCCCTCGCGCGGCGCATCTATCGCGCTCAACGTACCGCTCCCGCCACACAGTAATCTGCGGACACAATTCCCGCCGAACTTCGTCAAGCACCCTGAATCGGATGTTTTTCGCGAGCCCTATCGCCACCGACGCCACCACCACCGCAACCCAACCCAGATCGCCGGGCACACGATGCTGCGTGTCGATAGTCTGCAGAACCCACGCAAGGGCTGGATCGATTGGTACTTCCTGATACGCGTCATGCAGGCCGCTTCGGAATCTCCAGTCCCTTCGCGACCGCCGGACGCGCGACGAACGCAGCCAGCACGCGCTTCACATTCGGAAAGTCGTCGATCCCGACCAGGTCCCCGGCTTCGTAGAACCCAATCAGATTGCGCACCCACGGAAAGGTCGCGATATCGGCGATCGAATAGGTATCGCCAAGGATCCAGTCACGTCCTTCGAGTTGCCGCTCCAGCACCCCGAGCAGGCGCTTCGACTCGCCGATGTAGCGGTCGCGCGGGCGTTTGTCTTCGTATTCCCTGCCGGCGAATTTGTGGAAGAAACCCACCTGGCCGAACATCGGCCCGATGCCGCCCATCTGGAACATGACCCACTGAATCGCTTCATAGCGGCCAGCGGCATCTTGCGGGATGAATTTGCCCGCCTTGTCGGCGAGGTAAATCAGAATCGCGCCGGATTCGAACAGCGGCAGCGGCTTGCCGTTCGGGCCGTTCGGATCGATGATCGCCGGAATCTTGTTGTTCGGATTCAGCGACAAAAACTCCGCGGACATCTGGTCGTTCGTATCGAAGCGCACGAGATGCGGCTCATACGGCAGGCCGGTCTCTTCGAGCATGATCGACACCTTCACGCCATTGGGCGTCGGCAGCGAATACAGCTGAATCCGGTCAGGATGCTCGGCAGGCCATTTCTTCGTGATCGGGAAGGTGGAAAGATCGGTCATGGTAGTGAGGTAACCCTTGTGCGAGAGCAGCGGCTGGAAAGCGGAATCGAATCGGGACCCGCGATCGGCCGAAAGACCGAAAAGCAAGACCCGAACGCGCGACCGCCAAATATAAACCGACTCAGCACAACGCGTCCGCGGACGCCGCAAAACGTCCCGTTGCGAACAGGGTCGCGCGCCGCTCTTCTCTACCGCGTCACCTCTTCACACGATCTCAGCCCTGAGGGCACCGAGGCAACGAAACACCGCGGCACCCCAGTTCTCACCACAAGTCCTTCGTCGCCGTGCCGGCGCGCAGGTTATAGCCTTCGCGCCACAAGGCCGCACCGACCGTCAGCAGCAGCGTCTTCTGCTCGCCGTCAAGTTGTTCCCACGTTGCCGCCAGCCAGCTGGCGAAACTCGCACAGGTGGTTTCGAGGTCGACGGGCGCCTTGCCCTCCAGGTACTGCCGTTCGAACATCGAAAGCACTTTTTCCGGGGTCATGGGCGCCTCCTTGTTGTTGGATGCGCCAAGTCTAATGGCGACACACGCCGCGCGGCGCGTCCACGGCGCCGAACCCGGGTTATTCCCAGGCGAAAACGGAAAAAGGCGCCGCAGCGCCTTTTTCCGTCAAGCGACATTGCGAGCCAGATTACGGCCTGTTGCGCTTTGCGTCGTCCTTGGCGTCTTCCTTAGCGTCGCCATAGGCCTTTTGCACCTTGCCGGCGCCTTGCTGGAGGTCGCCCTTGAGCTCCTTGCCCGGGTTATCGGTGGCCTTGCCAACAGCTTCGTTGACTTTGCCCTTGACCTGCTCGCCCACACCCTTCACCTGGTCTTTGTTCATGTTCGGCTCCACTATCTGGAATGCCGGCGCAACATTACGCCAGTATCCGTGTTGAGCAACGGGTGTGCCCGCGGCCGCCCTCCATCTCGCGTGCGCGAGATACACGGCCGCAAAAATATTTAACAAAAACCCTAAAGTCCCGCCGCCGCCTGCCGTAAAGGTGCCATGGAGGGGCTATGGAACGCACACTCATTACGCTGACGGGTTCATCCCAGGCGACGCTGATCGATCGGGACATCGCGCATATTGGGCGCGTGATGCGGCCGTCCTTACACGGCGATCTGGGCGGACCGATTCTGCCGCCCACGTACTGGCGCAAGCGTCTGTATCAGTTGCTCGACTCCGGCCATCTGTCCCACGCGCAACTGTGCACGGTCGACAGCCTCCTGCTCCAGATCGACCAGTTCGAAGCCCAATCCGTCTGGAGCGCTACGCTGGCCCCGGCAGCCGCCGCGCTGTCCCAGCCGGCGCATCTCGCGAGCGCCAGCCGTCCGGCCTGAGACGCTGCAAGCCTCGGTGGCCGGCCTTCCACTGCGACCAGCCCTACTTTTTCCAGCTAAAAAAAGGCCGCGAAACCTGTCGCGGCCCGAACACGTCGCAACGCGGGGAATTCGCGTCACACCGCCAGCCTACACGTCCAACTGTGACACCCGCGTTTAAGCGAAAACGGTATCCGTTTCATCACAAATTTTTCCCCGAGGACGGCAAAAAATAGGGAAAAGGGACGACCTTAGGTCATAATGTCCGCAAAAATTCCCAGCAAGGACCTCCGTGACCCTCGCCGCACCGCTCGACCTGCTCAGACAGGCGCGCGCCCGCTTCACTCAACGCGAAATCGCCGCGCACGTCGGTAAAGACATCAAAACGGTACGCCGCTGGGAAAAAGGCGAAACACCGTGTCCGTCGATGCTGGAGCCGGCCTTGCGCGATCTGCTGAAAAGCAGTGCCCGGGCAAACGCCGATGCGGCCACCGCCGGCGCCGAGTTCCGCTTCATCGATCTGTTTGCCGGGATCGGCGGGATACGCATGGGTTTCGAGGCCCACGGCGGCGACTGCGTCTTCACCAGCGAGTGGAACGATTTCTCCACCAAAACCTATCGCGAGAATTATCCGGCCGACGGCGAGCACGCACTGATCGGCGACATCGTCTCGTTTCCCGCCGAAGAGGTGCCGAGTCACGACGTGCTGCTCGGCGGCTTTCCGTGCCAGCCGTTTTCGATTGCCGGCGTCAGCAAGAAAAACGCGCTGGGCCGGCCGCACGGCTTCGAGTGCACGACGCAAGGCACGCTGTTTTTCGACGTCGCACGCATCATCGCCGCGAAACGGCCGGCCGCGTTCCTGCTGGAGAACGTGAAGAATCTGCTCTCGCACGATAAAGGCCGCACCTTCGACGTGATCCTGCAGACCCTGCGCGACGAGCTCGGCTATGAAGTGCACTACCGTGTGGTCGACGGCCAGCATTTCACGCCGCAACATCGCGAGCGCATCATCATCGTCGGCTTTCGCGGCAAGACCTCGTTTTCCTGGGACGATCTGCGTCTGCCGGAAAGCGGCCCGCGCCTCGGCTCGATTCTGCATCGCACGGACGGCAGCGAACCGGTGCTGCCGTGGGACCACGAGCGCTTCTTCGACCACGCCGCCAAACGCGTGCAACCCAAGTACACGCTCACGCCGAATCTCTGGACCTATCTGCAGAACTACGCGGCGAAGCATCGCGCGGCAGGCAATGGCTTCGGTTTCGGCATGGCCTATCCCGACAGCGTCACGCGCACGCTCTCCGCGCGCTATCACAAGGACGGCTCGGAGATTCTGGTCTATCAGGGTGAACAGCTGCGGCCGCGGCGCCTCACGCCGCGCGAATGTGCCCGGCTGATGGGCTTTCCCGATACCTTCAGGATTCCGGTCAGCGACACCCAGGCTTACCGGCAATTCGGCAACAGCGTCGTCATGCCGGTGATGCGGGAAGTGGCGCGCATCATGCTGCCGCACGTGCAATCCCTGCTCGCCAAGGAAACACACCATGGTTCGAAGCAAACCCTTTCGCTCTATTCCTGAGCGGCCCGATCAGTTAGCCTGGCGCTAACGATGGTCGATATCGTCGACAGTGCAACGCGCAGCCGCATGATGTCCGGCATTCGCGGCCGCAACACGAAACCGGAAATCCTGATCCGCAGCTTGCTGCACGGCCGCGGCTTTCGCTTCCGCCTGGACGCGCGCGATCTGCCGGGCCGCCCGGATATCGTGCTGCCGCGCTACCGCGCGGTGATTCTGGTCCACGGCTGCTTCTGGCACGGTCACGACTGTCATCTGTTCAAATGGCCGCAAACGCGGCCGGAATTCTGGCGCGACAAGATCGGCCGCAATCGCAGCAACGACGACAAGGTTAACGCGGCATTGCTCGCGAGCGGCTGGCGCGTCGGGGTGGTGTGGGAATGCGCGTTGCGTGGTGCGAACCGCGATATCGACGGTGTATTGCAGCGGCTCGTCGAGTGGTTGAAGAGCGACGCGCCGAGCTTCGAGGAACGCGGTTGAAAGCTGCTTGTAGCTTGTCAGATCCCGGGGAATCTCGGCGCCGCTGGTGATACACTCGATTGGCTAACCATCCCAGAACCACTCAAGAAGGGAGGCACACAATGGCTGATTTCCGTCTCTGGTCCGACGAGTTCCCCACCAACGGCTTTATGCCGAAAGCCCACGAGTATCACGACAAGGCCTTCGGTGTGGACGGCGAGAACATCTCGCCCGCGCTGCAATGGGATGCCCCGCCGGCCGACACCCAAAGCTTCGCACTCACCGTTCACGATCCCGACGCGCCCACCGGCAGCGGCTTCTGGCATTGGGTGATCGTCAACATCCCGGCCGATGCCCGCTCGCTGCCGCGCAACGCCGGCAAGGCCGACGGCTCGCTGCTGCCGCAAGGCGCGCTGCAGGTACGCAACGACTACGGCACCGTCGGCTTCGGTGGCGCCGCGCCACCGCGCGGCGACAAGGCGCATCGCTACATCTTCCGCCTGCATGCGCTGAAGGTGCCGCATCTGCCGATCAATGCGGACACCACCAATGCGGTCGCGCGCTTCATGACGCATCTGAATGAGCTCGATTCGACCACCCACACAGGTCTGTATGAGCTCAAATAACGCGTAAGACGCGATGCCGGTGCGCTGTTGCAGCGCCGGCATTATCGCGGCGCGCCGTCTTGTCTTTCGAGAACGGCACGCGGCGCGCGGCTTATCGTCGGGTCGATGAGCCGCCTCACTCCTAATCAAAAAAACGATGCACGCACAACCATCGCGCAAGGACGGTTCAACACCGGCCGATGCCGCTTCAGCCGCCCACTCGGGCACCGGCACACCGTTCGCGGATAGCCCGGAACGAGGCTTACCGATCCCGCAACGCTATTGGGCCATGCTGGTCATCGCGCTCGGCCTCACCCTGGCCGTGCTCGACAGCGCGATCGCCAACGTTGCGCTGCCGACCATCGCGCGCAATCTGCACGCGAGCGCCGCCGGCTCGATCTGGGTCGTCAACGCCTACCAGCTCGCCATCACCATTTCGCTGCTGCCGCTCGCATCGCTCGGCGACCGGATCGGCTATCGGCGCGTTTATCTGGCCGGGCTGATCCTGTTCACGGTGGCGTCGTTCGGTTGCGCGTTATCCACCTCGCTGCCGACGCTCGCGCTCGCCCGCGTGGCCCAGGGGTTTGGCGCGGCGGGCGTCATGAGTGTCAACACCGCGCTCGTGCGCATGATCTATCCGCCCGCGCAGCTCGGGCGCGGCGTCGCGCTCAACGCAATGGTCGTTGCGGTGGCGTCCGCGGTCGGACCGACGGTCGCTTCTGGCGTGCTCGCCGTCGCCTCGTGGCCGTGGCTGTTCGCGATCAATGTGCCGATCGGAATCGCGGCGATCGTAGGCGCCTTCAAGGCGCTGCCGATGAATCCGGGCCACGAGTCGCCTTACGACTATCTGAGCGCGGTGATGAACGCGTTCGTATTCGGCCTGCTGATTTTTGCCGTCGACGGTCTCGGCCACGGTGAGCGCTTCGGCTGGGTCGCCGCCGAGGCAATCGGTGCGATCGTGATCGGTTATTTTTTCGTGCGCCGTCAATTGACGCAGTCCGCGCCGCTGCTGCCGATCGATTTGCTGAGGATTCCGGTGTTCGCGCTGTCGATCGGTACTTCGGTGTGTTCGTTTTGCGCGCAGATGCTGGCCTTCGTATCACTGCCGTTCCTCTTGCAGGACACGCTCGGTTTCTCACAGGTCGATACCGGCTTGCTGATGACACCGTGGCCGGCGGTGATCATCATCGCCGCGCCGATCGCGGGTGTGTTGGCGGACAAGGTGTCGTCGGGCTGGCTCGGCGGCGTCGGACTGGTTGCGATGACCGCGGGCCTGTTGCTGCTGGCCACCCTCGGCGCGCATCCCGAGCCCATGCAGATCGCGTGGCGCATGGCGGTGTGCGGCGCGGGCTTCGGGATCTTCCAGTCGCCGAACAACCGCACCATCCTGTCGGCCGCGCCGCGCGAGCGCAGCGGCGGCGCGAGCGGCATGCTGGGCACCGCGCGCCTGACCGGACAAACGCTCGGCGCGGCGCTGGTCGCGCTGATCTTCGGCATTGCGCCCCAGCATGGGCCGACTATCGTGCTGTATGTGGCAGCGGGCTTTTCAGCGGTCGCCGCCGTGGTCAGCACACTGCGGGTCATGCAGCGCGTGAATGTGCAAGCGGCGTGAAAATGTCCAAGCGGCGTGAGCGTGTTGCGAGCAATACAACAAGGGCGCGAATCGCATGCAGCGGTCCGCGCCCTTCGCTAACGCTTCATTCATCCGCAATAGTTCGACGTGATCAGCGCGCGCGGCCCTTGAAGTAATCCGCGCCGCCCTTGATGCCGTTACGACGATGCCGTCACGTCAGCCAGCTTTACCGCTTTGGCCGTCACGGAAGAGGCCGTCGCGACGTTGCGCAGATCGCCCAGGAACGTATCGCGCCAGACCGACAGATTGTTCTCGCGCATCGGCGCCATCATGTCCGCATGCCGCGCTTGCCGTTCGGCGAGCGGCATCGACAGCGCGCGTTCCAGCGCCTCGGCCATCTGCGACAGATCGAACGGATTGACGACCAGTGCGCCCGGCAATTGCTCGGCCGCGCCGGCGAATTGCGACAGCACGAGCACCCCCGGATCGGCCGGGTCCTGCGAGGCGACGTACTCCTTGGCAACCAGATTCATCCCGTCGCGCAGCGGCGTCACGTAGCCCACCTGCGATTGACGGAACAGCGCCATCAGCAGATTGCGTTCGTACTTGCGGTTCAGATATTGAATCGGCGTCCAGTCGAGTTGCGCGAACCGGCCGTTGATGCGGCCGGCTTCGCCCTCCAGCGTCTGACGGATGCGCTGATAGGTCTGCACGTCGGCGCGAGTCGGCGGCGCGATCTGCACCAGCGATACACGGCCGTGCCAACCCGGCGCATTCAACAGCAAGCGCTCGAACGCCTGAAAACGCTCGACGAGGCCCTTCGAATAATCGAGCCGGTCGACGCTCATGATCAGCTTGCGCCCCCGCATGCCGTCACGCAGGCTGCGCACCGGCTTGCGGTCGGTGAACTGCTCGGCGGCCTTGGCGATCGCGTCCGGATAAATGCCGATCGGGTACGCGGCCACTTTCAGAAAGCGGTTGTACGCGTGCATCATGCCGTCCTCGCTCGAGGTGCCGTGCTGGCCGCGCTCGATAAAGTCGACGAACGACTGACGGTCCGCCTCGGTCTGAAAGCCGACCACGTCGTAGCTGCACATTGCCTTGACCAGCTCCTCGTGCGGCGGAATTGTCCGCAGTACTTCCGGAACCGGAAACGGAATATGCAGGAAGAAGCCGATTGGATTTTTCACGCCGAGCTCACGCAGGCAGCGCGCGAACGGCAGCAGGTGATAGTCGTGCACCCAGATGATGTCATCGGGTTTGAGCAGCTCCTTGAGCTGCCTGGCGAGCGTCGCGTTGACGCGCTGATAGCCCGCGTATTCCTGCCGGTCGTAGCGCGACAGGTCGTTGCGATAGTGGAAGGTCGGCCACAGTGTCGCGTTGGAAAAGCCGCGATAGTACTGGTCGTAGTCACGCTTGGTGAGGCCCACCGTCGCGTAAGTCACGTTGCCCTGCTTTTCGATCACCGGAGCGGACGGTTCATTCACCGTCTCGCCGCTCCAGCCGAACCAGACGCCGCCGGTTTCCTTCAACGCGTCCAACACGCCAATCGCGAGACCACCTGCTGAGGGACGGCCTTCCTGCGTCGGCGCGACACGATTCGATACCACGATCAGTCTGCTCATTGGTACTCCACCTGGTCAGTTGTTTCGTTGCGTACGGATATGTGCCAAAACCGTGCACGCAAGTCGCGTGCCGTTTTTTGAGATATTGAGAATAAAAATGTGTGCAAATGTGACAGACGAGTAGAACCTCGCGACATGGAAGCGTCGCGAAGAAGTTTTTACTGGTGTGCATCGCAAGACCAGAAAATGTTCTTACCGGCCCGTCAAACGGGTTTAAGCGTCCTGTTCCGAGCCGAGATCGCGCTGATACTCCAGTCCTTCCGGACGCACACCGCCCTGGTTGTACTCGCCGTCTGGCGGCGCGTCGGGCGCCACGCGGTTCTGCGCTGAGGGGTCATGGGCCGGGGGGTCTTGTGCTTCGGGTGGACCGTTCTTGCTGCTGGCCGGCCGGGAATCGCGTTTCGAGTGGCGCGCGGAACGGCGCAGTGCTGGATGTCTCATGATCGATGCCTCCAGGGGAAGCCCGCCGCTATGGAGCGGCATCACTACAGTCTAGGGGTCACGACGGTAAATTGCCGGTAAAAGATGCGCCGGCTTTGTAACAAGTACATAAAATTGCTGCGCCAGTATGTGGCGCAGCGCACGGACCACGTCAGACTTGCATGCTCGATCGATGCGACGGCGGACGGGGACTGGCTTGTGGCGTTTGCGTGGGCTGCGGTGGGGGATCGCCGATCGGCGGCGCGGCGGGTTCGATTGGGTCGGGCGTCGGGGAGGGACTTGGAATGGTGTCGGGTTCACCGGGGTTGGGCGCCGGCGACGGCGTCGGCGGTTCGATCGGCTCCGGGCGGTGAGCGTGTTTTGGGAGGGGAAGCGCGCGCGCGGCGGGGTATTCCGGCATGGTGGTTATCCTCGGTCTTTGCGGTTTGCTGGATCGCAGCAAGGCTTGTGCCGGTTGGGTTTTTTGCCTTCGGCGGGTTCTTTTGGCTGTTCGCCTACGGCGTTGGCCTTTCCTTGAATTGATATTGGTCTATTAGCGTCGCCCAGAGTGTTACCCATGTCCCCGCACACCTGTTACCCATGTCTCCGGTCCATACACGGCGGCAAAGAGAAGTAGGTGCCCGCCCCGCACAGGGGCGACGCT
>NZ_JAXDPY010000579.1:0-10347 GCF_034668105.1 Paraburkholderia sp.
AAAAAATCTATTACGCAACCGGCGATTCCTACTCTGCCGCGAAGAACAGCCCGCACCTCGAAATCTTCCGCAAGAAAGGCGTCGAAGTCTTGCTGCTGACCGACCGCGTCGATGAATGGATGCTGTCGTTCCTGAACGAGTTCGACGGCAAGCCGCTGCAAAGTGTCGCGCGCGGCGATCTCGATCTCGGTGCGCTGAACGACGAGGAAAAGCAGGCGCAGGAGAAGGTCGGCGAAGAGTTCAAGCCGCTCGTCGACAAGATGAAAGAGGCGTTGAAGGATAAGGCCAAGGATGTGCGTCTGACGTTCCGTTTGACCGATTCGCCTTCCTGTCTGGTCGCCGACGACGGCGAAATGAGCGGCTATCTGCAACGTATGCTGAAGGCGGCGGGTCAGGACGCGCCGTCGTTCCATCCGATTCTCGAAGTGAATCCGGAGCATGCGCTGGTGAAAGGCTTGCATGCGGATAGCGCGAACTTCGACGACTGGTGCCATCTGCTGTTCGATCAGGCCTTGCTCGCTGAAGGCGGCGCGCTGGAAGATCCGGCTAGCTTCGTGAAGCGGACGAACGCGTTGTTGTTGGCGCGTGAGGGTTGAATTTTCGAGGTTGAATAGAGTTTGAGTTGAGCTTGGATTGGCGTCGGTTTGGCGCCTGCAGATAAAAAATGCGCTGCTTTGGCAGCGCATTTTTTTTGCCGATCGCTTTCGTGTTCCCGGTACGGCTTCGCACCGGGTTTCAATGAAAGCGGTGTAGCGCTGTTAGCGCACCAGTGCCAGCCCATGCAGATGGCGCACCTGCGATAGCACGGAGCCGGCTAGCTCCTTGGCCTCCATGCAGGAATGGTGATCGGCCAGCACCTTGGCCGCGAGACTGCCGATGCCCGCACTGGTTTGCTTTGCCGTGTGATGCTGTGCGAGCGCCGAGCCGGCGAGTTCTTTTTCCAGATGCGAAGCGCTTGCGCGCCGCAACACAACCGCGGCCAGATGGGCGATGCGGTCTGACGTTTCTTTCGAGTTCGTAGTATTCAAGCCCTTTACTCCTATGTGTTTTTGTCGATTCAGGTGAAGCTTCCTGCCGGAAAAATTCGCCTGAAAATTAATTATGGTTAACTAAATAAAACTCTTCAACAACGATAAATTGAGATTGGATTATGAGATGCAAGAGTACCGATTTATCTTATGCTCGCGCGTTCGAAACTCGGAGGTTTAGAGGATTGTTTGCAATCTTTAGGCCAATGAAACACCGAGTCTTATTTCCGCGATGAGGTATCCGCGCAACCCGCCGTTGCGATCCGCGCCTCGCTCACTCCTTGCTCATTTCTCGCTCATTTCTCGTATTGCTATGTCCGACTCTGCCTTGGCGACATCCGCCAATCCTGTTCATCTGCTGTGGTCCATCTTGCGCGAGCAGGGCTTCGATGCCGCCGCGCGAAGCGCTGTCGAGCTCGCGGCGCAAAGCGTGACGCCGCAGTTGCACGCGGACCTGTGCGCGAGCGCGGGCCGCTTCGAAGAGGCTTATCACAGCGCGTCGCAAGCGCAGGCCGTGACAAATGGCGTGCGTCATGCCCGGCTGGCGCTCTTCGCCGATGCACTTGGCCAAGCCGAGGCCGCGCAGCGCAACAGCGAACGGGCGGTGCTCGCCCAGTCACATGCCGAGACGATCGACTGGATTGTCTGGTTGATCGATCACTGCGGCGCACATTCGGCAGCGGCGCACATGGTGCGCGCGTATGAGCAGCAGGTGCCGCAGGACGCGCGCGCGCCGTGGTGGCTGGCGATTTCGTTGGCAGCGCAAACGGATGCGGGCTCGCGAGCCGAGCGTCGCGAGGCACTGTTGCGGGCCTATGCGCGCGATCCATCGATGCACCCCGCGTTGCCGTTGCAGCTCGTGCTCGCGTTGCGCGAGAGTCGCGATTGGCCCGCGGTGGAACGCGTTTGCCGCGAAATGTTGTCGCGCAATCCCGCCGATGCGGAAATGGCCTGGCAACTGAGCCACGCGCAATGGCAATGCAACGACGCGGCGGCCGCCGAGGCGACCATGCGTGCCGTCGATGCCGCCGCGCCCGGTAATGCCGACGTGCTGGCGGCAATCGGCATGTATCTCGCCGAACAGGCACGCTACGACGACAGCGAAGCGGCACTGCATGCCGCGCTCGTGTGCGATCCGTCGACGACCCAAGCTGCGGTCGATCTGGCCGATCTGAAATTGCGGCGCGGCGCATGGTCGAGCGGATGGCCGCATTTCGAGGCGCGTCTGACGCGCGACGACCGCGAGTCAAACAATGTTGTCACGGTGATGGCACAGCTGTGCCCGCGCTGGCGAGGTGAACCGCTCGCAGGCAAGACGCTGGTCGTGCACAGCGAGCAGGGCAGCGGCGACGACATCCAGATGGTGCGCTTCGTGCCGGAATTGGCGGCGCGTGTGCGCGATGAGGGTGGCCGCCTGGTGCTTGCAGTGCGCCGCCCGTTGCAGCGGCTGTTTGCGCGCTATTACGCGGATTGCGTGTCGATTGAAGAGGGCACGCCCGGCAAACCGCACTATAACTATGGCCTGCCGATGATGAGCGTGCTATCCGTTCTCGGTTTGCCGCCTGAGCAGGTGCACGGCGCGCCCTACCTGCATGCCGACGCGGCCAACGTGGCCGCGTGGCGTGAGCATGTCGGCGCGTGCGGCAGCGACGTCGCGCTGCATGTCGGCCTGGTATGGTCGGGCAGCCCGACGCATCGGCGCGACGCAAAGCGCTCCATTCCGCTTGCGGCGCTGGCGCCGATGCTCGCTTTATCCAATGTGGTGTTTCATCCGCTGACCCCGGGCCGTCACGCCGACGTGGCGACTCTGACCGCGCAGGGTCATCGCATTAGCGATCTGACGGCGCGCTACCAGGCGGGTTTCGACGACGTGGCCGCGCACGTGAGCGCGCTCGACGCCGTCGTGACCATCGACAGCGCGCCGTTGCATCTGGGCGGCGCGTTAGGGCGTCCCGTGATGGCGATGCTCGATCACGTGTCGCACTGGTGTTGGGGAAATGAGGAAGCGCAGCCGTGGTACGACTCGGTCGACCTGTTCAGACAGCCGCGGCCGGGGGCGTGGGAGCCGGTGGTGGAGCGCGTGGTGGCCCGATTGCGGACGATGGCTGGCGCGCGATAGTTGCTCTGGCCGCGCGAATCGCGCGGAAACTGGAAGATCGGGTCTGTAAGAACGCAAACGCAGATCGCACACGCAAAAACGCCCGCATGACGCGGGCGTTTTTACGAGCCTGGCATCGGCTGGCGAACTTCTACTTCTTGCCCATCAGCGTATCCATCGTTTCCCCACGCACGAGGATCTCCGTGCGGCGGTTCAGCGCGCGACCCTCAGCCGTGTCGTTGCCTGCCACCGGATTGTTATACGCGTTGCCCTTCGTGCGGATTCGATCCAGCGCCACGCCGCGCGCTACCAGCGAGTAACCCACCGCGGTAGCGCGGTCCTCCGAAAGCTTCTGGTTGTATTCCAGCGTGCCCACGTTATCGGTGTATCCCTCCACCACGACTGGCTTCTTGCTGCGCTTGAGCAACACGGCGGAGCGGTTGATCACCATGGCCGCGTCGCCGCGTACTTCGGATTTGCCGAATTCGAACAGCGCGGCCTCCGGCAGCTTCACTGCCACACCGCCGGCGACGGGAGCTACCTCGATGCCGACCGCCTTGTTCAGCGATGTTTCCGTATCGCGATTGAGCGGCGCCGCGCAACCGGCCATCAGCAATACCGACATCGCGCATGCTGTTGCGCTCAGGAACGTTCTCATGTTTCTTCTTCTCCTTCTGTATCCGATCAAATGGCGCGCCCTTCGATCGCGGGCGGGCCGCCGACTTGGTAAAGCACGAAGGTTGTATCGCGCGTCGCTGGCACAGGAGAATCGGAACACTCTGAAATCGATAGTCTGTTTGAGGCGAGTCAGCATTCAGACAGCTGTCAATGGAACTTCCTGAAGGGGAGACAGGTGAGGGTGAGGCGCTGCGCTGACGGCCGCGCCGCTATAATCCGACACCATGTCTATCCGTTTCAATGCCGCCGACGCCCATTGGCGCGTCGCGCCCTTACCCCGCTTTAGCGCCGCCCAGAAAGACTGGCTGACCCGCGGTGGATCGTTGACCGCGCATCTGCGTACGCTGGGCGAAGTCGCCGTGCGCGTGACGCGCGAAGCCGTCGCGCTGCCGTGGGCCGACGAGCTCGCCCCGCTCGGCCTCGTGCCGCGCGCGCCGGTGTGGGTTCGGGAAGTGGTGTTGGCGGTGGACGGTGTGCCCTTTGTCGCCGCGCATAGCATCGCGCCGCTCGCCGCCAGCGTCGGCGTGTGGCAGGCCACGCGGCGGTTGCGTAGCCGGCCGCTCGCCGAGTTGCTGTATAGCGATAGCAGCGTCGCGCGCTCGTCGCTGGTGAGCCGCGGGTTGACCGCGCGTCATCCGTTGTACCGCCTGGCGGTGCGGGAGATTGACGCAACGCCGCCGCATGCGCTGGTCGCGCGCCGCTCGGTGTTCGAGCGCCACGGCGCGCCGTTGATGGTGACCGAGTGCATGTTGCCGGCGCTGTGGGCGCATCTGGCGGCTTCGGCACGGACAGCGTCCGCGCAAGCGCCGCAGCGTACCCATGTGCGGGAACATGGCCGGCCGCTCGAGCATACGGTGTCGCGCGCCCATGGTGCGCCGCGTGCGGAGCCCGTAGGTCAATCCGAAGGGGCCACGCGCGCACCAGCACCCGACAGCAAGGAAAAGCGCTGATGCTGCGCGGCTTTCCTCCCGTCGTCGCGGCAGATACGCATACGCTGATTCTCGGCAGCTTTCCCGGCGAGGCGTCGCTCGCGGCAACGCAGTATTACGCGCATCCGCGCAACCAGTTCTGGCGCCTGCTCGGCGCCGTGCTCGACGAACCGCTTCCCGAACTCGCCTATGAAGCGCGTTTGCGCCGCCTGCTCGCGCACGGCATCGGCGTGTGGGACGTGCTCGCCGCCTGCGAGCGCGAAGGCAGTCTCGACGCCGCGATCCGCAACGCCAGCCCCAACGATTTCGCTTCGCTGCGCGCGCACGCCCCACAACTCGCCAAAGTCTGCTTCAACGGCAAGACGGCGGGCCGCTTTGCGCCGGTGATCAGCGAGGCCGGCTACGTCACCCTCGTATTGCCTTCGTCGAGTCCGGCGAATGCTATGCTCTCGTTCGACCAAAAATTGCGTCTCTGGCGCGACATCCTTACATGACGAAATTGATCAAGCGCGCCTCGGCTGAAGCACGTGCGTTCCGCAACAAAGACGCTGACGCAGGCGACCACACGCTGAACAAACAGAAAGTCGTGCGTCAAGAAAAGCGCGCACTGCGCGACGACGATCTGCACGACGCGCCGCAAATCGAAGCGCCGCGCAAGCCACGTTTCGCACCGGTCACGTTCTCGGAAGAGGGTGGCGTACGGTTCCTGCATTTCGGCACCGAATGGGTGCAGGGCGCAATGCGGCTGCGCAAGCCGGATCACATCGAACTCGAATACGCGCAGCAGATGATGGCCTGGCTGCTGTTCATCGAAACGCCCAAACGGATCGTTCAACTCGGTCTCGGCGCAGCCGCGCTGACCAAATTCGCCTACCGTTTCCTGAAGCGCGCAAAGGTCGAGGCGGTCGAGTTGAATCCGGCGGTGGTGGTTGCGGCACGCACGATGTTCGAACTGCCGCACGACGACGCCCGCCTGACCGTGCACGAAATGGACGCGTGGGACTTCGTCAACGACCGCGCCAACCATGGCACGATCGGCGCGTTGCAGATCGACGTCTACGATGCCACTGCGCGTGGCCCGGTACTCGACAGCGTCGGCTTCTATCGTGCGGTGCGTGCATGTCTGACCGACGCGGGCGTGGTGACGGTGAACCTGTTCGGCGATCATCCGAGCTTCGTGCGCAACATGAAGCGTCTGAACGAAGCGTTCGACGGCCGCGTGGTCGCGTTGCCGGAAGTGCACGACGGCAACCGCATCGCGATCGCCTTCTCGGGCCCGGCACTCGAGGTGCCGTTCGCGGCGCTGCAAGCCCGCGCAAAGCTGATCGAAGCGGAACTCGGTCTGCCGGCGCGCAAGTGGATCAAGGGGCTGCAGGAGTCGACCGGCCAGAACGGCAACGCGTTCTCGCTCTGATGCGTGACGAGTGACGCGGTCGGGCCGGGCAAGCCGGCTCGACTGTGGCGAGCCCAGGACTGTCGCGAGATCGCGAGGGCCGCCGCCGTTGCGCCCACGCTACGGTCCTCGACGCCACAACCCACGGTGCATCACACAGCCTCGCGACATTGCACACGAGGGCTCAGTGGCGAGCGACACATAAGTGGCGCGGCCTGACACCTGCGGCCACACCAGCATTCCACCTTGCGGCGACACACCGTCCCGTTCACCTCAAACACCCGCCCGTGGGCCTCAAAACCACGTCCCGCCTCGGGTCGTCCCTGCTTGACCGCACGTTCGCGGCTCCTATACTCTTTCGGAGCTTTCGGGGCGCCCGTGGCCTATCTGCGACGGGAAGATCCACCACCCGTCAAACACGGGCCAACATTTCAATAATAGGGAAGAGGAGACGTCATGGCTCACGACGCCGACGCGAACAAAGCCAGCAAGCACTGGCTCTGGCTGCTGCTGTTGCCCTGGATCGCCATGATCTGGGTGCCGTCATATAACAAGGTCGAACCGCAACTGTTCGATTTTCCGTTCTTCTACTGGTACCAGCTCCTGTGGGTGCTGCTTAGCGCTGTCATCACGGCGCTCGTGTACTTCAAGACCAAGACCCGCTCGACGGGCAGCTCGCAAGGGGGCGCACAATAATGAACGCCACCGCAACGTTCGTCTTCGTTCTGTTTTTTGTTGGTGTCACCATTCTCGGTTTTGTCGCGGCCCACTGGCGCAAGGGCGACCTGGCCCATCTGGAAGAGTGGGGCCTCGGCGGCCGGCGCTTCGGCACCATCGTCACGTGGTTCCTGCTGGGCGGCGACCTGTACACCGCCTACACCTTCATCGCCGTGCCGGCACTCGTGTTCGGTGCGGGCGCAACCGGTTTCTTCGCGTTGCCGTACACGATCCTGATCTATCCGTTCGCGTTCGTCGTGTTCCCGAAACTGTGGAGTATCGCCAAGCGTCAGGGCTACGTGACATCGGCTGACTTCGTCTCCGCTCGCTACGGCAGCCGCATGCTGGCGCTGGCGATCGCCGTGACCGGCATCGTCGCGACCATGCCGTACATCGCGCTGCAGCTGGTTGGTATCGAAGTGGTAATCGGCGCGCTGGGTTTCGACACCAAGGGCTTCGTCGGCGATCTGCCGCTGATCATCGCGTTCGCGATCCTGGCGGCGTACACGTACACGTCGGGCCTGCGCGCGCCGGCCATGATCGCGGTCGTCAAGGACGTGCTGATCTATATCGTGATCTTCGCCGCGATCATCGTGATTCCGCCGCAGCTGGGCGGCTTCGGTCACATCTTCAGCGTGGTGCCGCCCGCCAAGCTGCTGCTGAAAGCACCGGACGTGTCGAACCTGAACGGCTACAGCGCGTACGCGACGCTCGCGGTCGGTTCGGCGCTCGCGCTGTTCCTGTACCCGCACTCGATCACCGCGGTGCTGTCGTCGAAATCGGGCAATACCATTCGCCGCAACATGGCGATGCTGCCGGCTTACTCGCTGGTGCTCGGCCTGCTCGCCTTGCTCGGCTTCATGGCGCTGGCTGCGGGCGTGAAGGACATGCCGGAATTCGCGCCGTACTTCAAGGCGTTCGGCCCGAACTTCGCGGTACCGGCGCTGTTCCTGCACTACTTCCCGTCGTGGTTCGTGGGCGTGGCGTTCGCGGCGATCGGCATCGGCGCGCTGGTGCCGGCGGCCATCATGTCGATTGCGGCGGCGAACCTCTACACGCGCAACATCCACAAGGAGTTCGTGAACCGCAACATGTCGCATGAGCAGGAGACCAATGTCGCGAAGCTGGTGTCGCTGATCGTCAAGGTCGGCGCGGTCGCGTTCATTCTCGGCCTGCCGTTGACGTACGCGATCCAGCTGCAACTGCTGGGCGGCATCTGGATCATCCAGACGCTGCCGGCCATCGTGCTGGGTCTGTACACGCGCGTGCTCGACTACCGCGGCCTGCTGATCGGCTGGGCGGTCGGTATCGCCACGGGGACCTGGATGGCGATTTCGCTGAAGCTGGCGGGCTCGATCTTCACGATTCACCTGTTCGGCATGGCGATTCCGGGCTACGCGGCGGTGTGGTCGCTGATCGTCAACCTGGTGGTGTCGGTGGTGGTCAGCCTGCTGGTGCGCATGTTCGGCATGCAGCGCGCCGTGGACCGTACCCGTCCGGAAGACTATCTGGACGTGGTCGAAGGCTAAGTCAGCCGTTCCATCCCGCCAGAAAAAGCAACGCCCGCGGACGAAAGTTCGTGGGCGTTTGTCTTTCCGGGGCACTCCAGGGCAGGATAGCGGAACCGACCTTCAAAAGCGTCATTCGTGCCGCCATGGCTTCTGCCGATTCCCGCACCGTGATTGCCCGCCGTTCGGCCATTAGCCGCATGGTGCGCATGGTCACGTCGCCGTACTATCGCTATCGCCACGCGAAGATGCTGCATAGTCTGCGGGTGGGCCTAGCCATGCTGGTGTCGATTCTCGCGACCACCGGCATCGATATTCCGCACGGCATCTGGTCGTCGGTGACGCTGCTGGTGGTGATCGGCGGCTTGCAGCACCACGGCAATATCCGCAAGAAGGCCGCCGAGCGGGCGGCGGGCACGCTGCTGGGCGCATCGATCGGGCTTCTGCTGATCTTGCAGCAGAATCTGTTTGGCTCGTTGCCGCTCACCTATGTGCTGATGTCGATCGTCGCGGCGATTTGCGCGTGGTTCGCAATCGGTTCGTCCGGCTACATCGGTCTGCTGACGGCAATCACGATGTGCATCGTCGCGGGACACGGCGACAATCTGATCGACGTCGGCCTATGGCGCACGTTGAACGTCCTGATCGGGATTGTGATCGCGCTGGCGTTTTCGTTCGCGTTGCCGCTGCACGCCACCTATTCGTGGCGCTACGGCCTCGCCACCAATCTGCGCGAATGCGCGCGAATCTACACCCGTTTGCTGGAAGGCGAGACGATCACCGACGAAGAGCAGGTCAAACGCTTCCTCGCGATCAACAAGCGGCTGGTGCAGTTGCGCTCGCTGATGCCCTCAGTGGCCAAAGAGATCGATGTGCCGCTGGCCACGCTCGATGAGATCCAGCGGCTGCATCGCTCGGTGCTCAGTTCGCTGGAATTGCTGGCAACCGGCTCGCTGATGCGCTCGGACGCGGTGGCACGCGCTGCGTATGCGCAGGAGTGTGGCGCCGAGGTGCACGCCGTGCGCGGCATTCTGCTCGCCATGGCGCGTGCCCTGCGGTTTGGCCGGGTGACGCATTTCGGCATTCCGGCCGCCGCGCCGCTCGCGCAGGCGCACAGCGACATCGCGCTTGAATTGCCGCGCGATTTGCAGGGGCCGTATTGGCTCGGTCAGAGGCTCGCTGAACAGGTGGACCGGTTGCGCGTACTGCTGCTCGAGACGGAGCCGAACTGGAACATCGAGCGGCATTCGCGGGCGTTGTTGCAGGTTTAGGGCGCGTGACGCGCTCAGGCGTCCGGCAGCGTCACCATCCACGCGAGACCGAAGCGGTCCACCACCATCCCGAAGCCCTTGCTCCAGAAGGTGGCTTGCCAGGGCATCGTTACCGAACCACCGTCGGCCAGCGCGTTGAAATATTTCTCGCCTGATTCGGCGTTGTCAGCCGTCAGCGAGAGGCTGAAGCCGCTGAACGAGGCCGCGGGATCGCAGTGGCCGTCGGAGGCCATCCAGTTGGTCGAGCCGAGCCTGACCGTGGCGTGCATGATCTTTTCTTCCAGACCGGGGCGCGGCTGGTTCTGCGGGTCGGGGTTGGGCGGCGCGTCCTTGTAGCGCATCATCAGCAACACTTCGGCGCCGAGCTTCTCGGTGTAGTACTTGAGCGCTTCTTCACAGCGGCCGTTGAAAAAGACGTAAGGCTGAACGTACATGATCGTCTCCTGGAACAGGATTAGCGGCGCCGGGTTCCTTCGGCAAACGGCGCCGAGCGAACAGGCGTGCAGACGATTGTAGTCGTCCGTTGGGGCAGTGATTGTGGCGTTATTTCGTAGGAGGCGAGGCGGGGCGGGGCGCTTATTGAGAGTATTGGATGTAGCGGAGGTGCGCCTGTAAACGGCACGCGGCCCTGAACCAGAGGGCTCAGGGCCGCGTATTGAGCCCCATGCGAGCCCCATGCGAGCCCCATGCGAGCCCCATGCGAGCCCCATGCGAGCCCCATGCGC
>NZ_JAXDPY010000580.1:0-3649 GCF_034668105.1 Paraburkholderia sp.
CCGAGATCTTCCGGCTTGACGACTTCCAGCGGCTTTTTCTTGGCCTTCATGATGTTCGGCAGCGTGACGTAGCGCGGCTCGTTCAGGCGCAGGTCAGTGGTGACCACCGCGGGGAGCGTCAAAGACAGCGTTTCAGCGCCGCCGTCGACTTCGCGCGACACGGTCGCCTTGCCGTCGGCGACGACAACCTTCGACGCGAACGTTGCTTGCGGCAGATTAGCCAGCGCAGCCAGCATCTGGCCGGTCTGGTTCGAATCGTCGTCGATTGCCTGCTTGCCGAGAATGACCAGCTGCGGCTGTTCCTTGTCGACCAGCGCCTTCAGCAGCTTGGCCACCGCCAGCGGCTGCAGCTCTTCAGAAGACTCGATCAGAATCGCGCGGTCCGCACCGATCGCCAGCGCCGTGCGCAGCGTTTCCTGCGCTTGCGTCACGCCTGCCGACACGGCGATCACTTCGGTCGCCACGCCCGCTTCGCGCAGACGCACCGCTTCTTCAACCGCGATTTCGTCGAACGGATTCATCGACATCTTCACGTTCGCGATGTCGACGCCCGTGCCGTCCGACTTGACCCGGACTTTCACGTTGTAGTCGACCACTCTCTTGACTGGGACCAGGATTTTCATGCACACGCTCCAAAGTTACGAATACGTCAACCCAGCGAACATTATAACGACTGCACTTTCGCGGCAGCCGTGTCGCGGGCGCTCTAGCAGGAGGATATCGCTCCTCAGCGGCGTGACGGCAATATCGAACGGTCGTTCTATTTTAATCTCGAAAAAACCCGGGAGACAACCCCGGGTTAAGACCTACGACTCTAATTTTGCATTGCCGTCGCTTATTGCTATGTGAAACGGTCGAAAAATCGGCCGTCAAATCACCAGGCGGTGATCACCGATCCGCCGAACTTGCTCTCGACAAACTGCTTCACTTCCGGTGAATGATACGCCGCGACCAGTTTGGCGACCCACGGCTTATTCTTGTCGGCTTCGCGGATGGCAATGATGTTCACGTACGGCCCCTTCGGGTCTTCGATCGCGATGGCGTCCTGCTTGGGCTTCAGACCGGCTTCCATCGCGAAGTTGGTGTTGATCGCGGCGGCGTCCACGTCGTTTAACGAACGCGGGATTTGCGCGGCGTCGAGTTCGACGATCTTGAGCTTCTTCGGGTTGTCGACGATATCGAGCGGCGTTGCCTTGAGGCCCGCATCCGCGCGCAGCTTCAGCAGACCCTGCTTCTGCAGCAACAGAAGTGCCCGGCCGCCGTTGGTCGGATCGTTCGGCACCGCGATCTTCGCGCCCGGCTGCAATTCAGCCAGTGTCTTCACTTTCTTCGAGTAGATGCCCATCGGGTACGTGACCGTATCGGCGACGCGGATCAGCTTGTAGCCGCGGTCCTTCACCTGTGCCTGCAAGTACGGGTCATGCTGGTAGCTATTGGCGTCCAGGTCGCCGCCGGCGAGTGCCGCGTTCGGCTGCACGTAATCCGAAAACTCGACGACCTTGATGTTCAGACCGTTCTTCGCGGCGACCGTTTTCACGACCTCCATGATCTGCGCGTGCGGACCGCCGGTGACGCCGACCTTGATCGAGTCTTCCGCGTGAGCCGCCGTGGCGGCAGCGAACAGCGACGCGGCGCCGAGCGTGGCGGCCAGTTTGAGAATGAAACGACGTTGCATGATGGACCTTTTTTCGATTCTGCTTGGCGGGTTCCGATGACCCTTGTTTATTTATGGCTCAAACGACGCACGAGCCAATCCCCGAACGACTGCACCAGTTGCACGAAGACGATCAGGATCACCACGACCGTCACCATCACTTCCGGCAGAAAACGCTGATACCCATAACGAATGCCCAGGTCGCCGAGTCCGCCGCCGCCGATCGCACCGGCCATCGCCGAGTAGCCGACCAGCGACACGAAGGTAATCGTCAAGCCGGCGACCACGCCCGGCAGCGATTCCGGCAACAGCACCTTGAAGACGATCTGGCTGGTCGTCGCGCCCATCGCCTGCGCGGCCTCGATCAGACCACGATCGACTTCGCGCAAAGCCGTCTCGACCAGACGCGCGATGAACGGCGCCGCGGCAATCGTCAACGGCACCACGGCCGCCGCCGTGCCGATCGACGAACCCACCACGAGACGCGTGAACGGAATCACCGCGACCAGCAGGATGATGAACGGCGTGGAGCGCACCGCATTGACGATCACGCCCATCACACGATTCACGGCGATGTTCTGCAGCACGCCCTGACGGTCCGTCAGATAGAGCAGCACGCCGAGCGGCAGACCGACCGCCGCGCCGACCAGTCCGGAAATGCCCACCATGACGAGCGTTTCCCAGAACGACTGGACGAACATATCGAACATTTCACTCAACATACGACAGCTCCTCTACCACCACACCTTGTTCGCGCAGATACGTCAGCGCCTGCGCCACCTTCGCCGGTTCGCCGCCCGCGAGCACCGCGAGCGAGCCGAACGCCTGCCCCTGGATCTCGTCGATCTGACCGTGCAGGATGTTGAAGTCGAGTTCGTAGCGGCGAATCGTTTCCGACAGGATCGGCTGATCGACACCCGAACCGGTGAACGCGAGGCGCAGCAAATGGCCGCTGCCGGTCTTCAGGCGTTCGGCCACGCGCGCCTTCATGGCGGGCGGCAGTTCCTGCGCGATCACGTCGCCGATCAGCGCGCGCGTCACTTCATGATGCGGTTGCAGGAACACGTCGATGACCTTGCCCTCTTCGACCACACGGCCGGCATCCAGCACCGCGACGCGGTCGCAGACCTGCTTGATCACGTCCATCTGGTGCGTGATCAGCACGATCGTCAGGTTCAGTTCGCGATTGATGCGCTTGAGGAGGTCGAGAATCGAACGGGTGGTTTCGGGATCGAGCGCGGAAGTCGCTTCGTCGGAGAGCAGCACTTTCGGCTTGCTCGCCAGCGCACGCGCGATGCCGACGCGCTGCTTCTGCCCGCCGCTGATCTGCGCCGGGTAACGGTCCTTCTGCGCCGACAGGCCGACCAGTTCGAGCAGCGGCAGCACATTCGCCTCGATCTCGTCACGCTTCATACCGGCGAGTTCGAGCGGCAACGCCACGTTCTCGTACACCGTGCGCGAGGACAGCAGATTGAAGTGCTGAAAGATCATGCCGATTTCGCGACGCGCCTCGCGCAATTGCGCGGCGGGCAACGTCGTCAGATCACGGCCGTTGACAACGATGTTGCCTTCGCTCGGCCGCGTCAGCAGGTTGATGGTGCGCACGAGCGTACTCTTGCCCGCCCCGCTGCGGCCGATAATGCCGAACACCTCACCCGCCGGAATCGACAGATTGACGTTGTGCAGTGCCTCGACCCAGCCCCGGGGCCCGGCGAACCGCTGAGAGATATTGCGTATTTCGATCATGGAAAAACGAAACGGCGGAGTTTGCCGACGAGCGTTGTGCGCTCCAGCCAAGCGGCCGCCGTGACTTTTATTTGGGATTTGAGGCCGCGATTCTACCGCAGTGCCGTCATTCCCTTTAATAATCAATTACGATCTTTTCATAACCGCAGAGCATTAGAGGGCTGCCCGGCGCCAGAGACTCGCGCGTGCGTGCCCGCTGCGACTATGATCGGCCGAACCAGAATCAGGACCCGTCCAAGGACAAACAGC
>NZ_JAXDPY010000581.1:0-6422 GCF_034668105.1 Paraburkholderia sp.
GTCCGGGAAAAACAGCCCTTCGCCATTGCCGATCGACGCTTCCGGTGCGTTGATCGCGTTCATCAGATCGGCGTCGCTCATGCCGATCGTGTCATGCTTGAGCGCCGGATTGGCGTCCAGCTCGGCGCGCATGCGCTTGAAGGTCCACCCTTCGATAATGGTCGCCACGTATTCGTTGACGTCGCCGCGCGCGATTTTTTGCAGCACTTCATACGGCGTAATGCCCGTCTTGAACTCATAGTTGCCGGATTTCAGATCGCTTTGAAGTCCGAGCAACCGCGTCATGACAACGAACAGCTCGGGCTCGACCGGCACGCCGCCGCGGTTGAGCTGCAGCGTGACGCTGCGCAAGCTGCTGTGCGGTTTGACAGTGACATCGAGTTGCGCGGGGGTCAAATCGAGCGGGCTGTTGGCCCAGTGATATCCGCCTGCGATTGCGGCTGCGGCCAGCACAACGACGATTGAGCCGGCGACGAAACATTTCTTCAGAAGGGACATGCGAAACGTGGCAGGGTTGTACTGCATATAATACTTGTTTGCCTTAGCTAAAGTCAGAATTGACTGTTCTCGGAATCCATGAACACACCGCTCGCTACCGCTTCTGGCACGACTTCAGTGACGCCCGCAGTTGCTTCCGCGGGCGCTGCGGCCCCCACAACGGCAACGGCCTTTGTCGGACTTCCTACGTTGCCCCGCCCCGCGGCGGATGAGTTCGACGCCGTTATCCGACACGGCGCCTACATGCCGCTGACTCAGTTTGGCGTGATCGACGCGACCGGCGACGACGCGGCGAGCTTCCTGCACGGCCAGTTGACCAACGACACCCAGCATCTCGACGCCGCCAACGCGCGCCTCGCCGGTTACTGTTCGGCCAAGGGCCGTCTGCTGGCGTCGTTCCTGACGTGGCGCACCGGCGAGACGATCCGCCTGCTGGTGTCGAAAGACGTCCAGGCTGCCGTGCAGAAGCGTCTGTCGATGTTCGTTCTGCGTGCCAAGGCCAGGCTCGTTGATGCGAGCGGCGAACTGGCGGTGGTGGGTCTCGCGGGCGACGTGCGCCACGCGCTCTCCGGCGTGTTCGATGCACTGCCGGACGGCGTGCACGTGCAGGTGGACGGCACGGCGGGTTCGCTGATTCGTGTTCCGGACGCGCTCGGCCGGCTGCGCTATCTGTGGGTCGGCCCGAAGGCCGCGATCGAGGCGCACCTGCCCTTGCTCGATCAGAAGCTCAAGCGCGTGTCGCCGGCGGTATGGGATTGGCTCGACATCCGCGCGGGAGAACCACGCATCACGCAACCCGTGGTCGAGCAGTTCGTGCCGCAAATGGTCAATTTCGACGTGCTCGGCGCGGTCAATTTCCGCAAAGGCTGCTATCCGGGTCAAGAGGTGGTAGCGCGCAGCCAGTATCGCGGCACGATCAAGCGGCGCACCTCGCTCGCGAACGTGGCGGGCGAACTGGAAACGGTCAAGGCCGGCGCCGAACTGTTCCACTCGAACGATCCGGGCCAGCCATGCGGGATGGTGGTGAACGCGGCGTCGGCGCCGGAGGGTGGCGTCGACGTGCTGGTGGAGATCAAGCTCGCGGCGCTGGAAGGTGGCACGGTGCATCTGGGCGCGGCGGAGGGTCCGGCGCTGATGTTCCTGCCGTTGCCGTACGGGTTGCCGACCGAGGTCTGAACCGGGCAGCTTTTTCGTGACCGTTTCGCGGCAGGCTGCCTGCGGGCTTCAAGTTCTGCCGCTTCCAAGCCCTCCACCGGGAGACCTCCGCCGATGTGCCTCATCGTCTTCGACTGGCGACCCGCTGCGGTCGATGGCCCGCTCTTCACGCTCGCCGCGAATCGCGACGAATTTTTCCGCCGCACCGCCGAGCCGCTCAGTTGGTGGCATGACGCGCCGAGCGTGCTGGCCGGCCGCGATCTGGTGGGCGGCGGCACGTGGCTCGGCATGTCGCGCGGCGGCCGGTTCGCCGCGCTGACCAATTACCGCGCGCCGCATGAAATGCGTGCCGATGCACCGACCCGCGGCACGCTTGTCAGCGACTGGCTCAGCGGCACCGCAAGTGACCCGGTCCACGGGGCGCACGAAACACCGCTCGACTATCTGCAACACGTTGCGCGCACTGGCGACATCTACAACGGCTTTAACCTGCTCGTTGGCGACTGGACGCGTCGCGAGCTCGGTTGGTACTGCAACCGGTCGAACGCCGCGCCCATGCTGCTCGCACCCGGCACGCACGGCATCTCGAACGCGGTGCTCGATACCGCCTGGCCCAAGCTGGTCAAGAAGCGCGCGGAACTCGGTGCCATGCTCACGCGTGACGCGATGCCCCCGCTCGAACGCCTGATCGATCTGATGCGCGACCCTCGCCTTGCCCGCGACGACCAATTGCCGTCCACCGGCATTCCACTCGAACGGGAACGGGTGCTGTCGGCAGCGTTTATCGAAACGCCCGAGTACGGCACGCGCGGCACGACGGCGTTGCGCGTGGTCAGTCACGGTGACGTGATCGGCGTGGCCGTGGCCGAGCGCAGCGACGACAACGGCTCGCACCGGATCGTGCGGCCCGGCGACTTCGAGCGCAGCTTCGCGTTCAACGTGGAACCACAGAGCGCTGACTACTCGACGCCAAACGCCGCCCGCAATGCCGCGGCGGCATCCTGATGGGCCTGCGCGACTTCGGCGACGAAGCCGCCCATCTTGAAGAATTCGTGAATCATGCCCGGGTAGCGTTTCAGCGTGACCTGATTGCCCGCGGCGCGCAGTTTCTCCGCATACGCATCGCCCTCGTCGCTTAGCGGATCGTATTCGGCGGTTGCAATCCATGCCGGCGCGAGGCCGCTGAAATCCGGCGCACCGCGTTTGCCGTCGAGCGGCGCGAACCGCCAGTCGTCGCGGTCGCTCGTATCGCGCACGTATTGATTGAAGAACCATTGAATCGTGTCGCCCGACAGCAGGAAGCCGTTGGCTAGACGCGAGTGCGAATCGGTTTGCTGATAGCCCGTGGTGCCCGGATAGATCAGCAATTGCAGCATGAGCTCGATGCCCGCGTCGCGTGCCAGTACCGCGCACACCGTGGCCAGGGTGCCGCCCGCGCTATCGCCGCCCACCGCCAGCCGCGCCGCATCCACGCCGTATTCGGCGGCGTGCGCGTGCAGCCAGGTCAACGCATCGAATGCGTCTTCAACGGCGGTGGGAAATTTGTACTCGGGCGCGAGCCGGTAATCGACCGACAGCACCGCACACCGGCCGTCACGCGCCAACATGCGGCACAACGCGTCGTGCGTGTCGACACTGCCGAGCGTGAAGCCGCCGCCGTGGTAGTACACCAGCGCCGGCGCGGGCTCGGCCCAGCTCGGCTCGGCCGGCTGATAAAGACGCGCGCGAAGCGTCGCGCCGTCGCGCGTCGGCACTTGCAGATCTTCGAGCGCGAACATCGGCGCGCTCGCAATCTCCAGAATCGGCGCGCTTTTCTCGTAAGACGCGCGCGCCTGTTGCGGGCTCAGTTGGTGAAGCTGCGGGCGCTTCGCGCGCGCGATCATGTCGAGCACCTGCTCGATCTTCGGATTCAGCGGCATGGTAAGCGCCTAGCTCGCGTTCTTCACTTCGGGCTTCAGCGACATCGGGTCGGTCGGATTGCGCAACTGCTCGATATCCTCGTGACGCAGTTTCACCGTCGCCAGGATGCCCGGATGCGTGACGATATAGAAACGCCGCTCGGCGATCGCTGCGAACGTCATTTCGGCGACGTCGGCGGCGCTCAGCTTGCCGGATTGCACCGCGCGTTGCAGTTGCTTGCCGGCGGCGATCTGCGAGCGGGTCGGGCCGCTGTCGTTGCGCAGTTCCGCGGGGCGCGCGCGTTCCGCGTCGGCAATGCCGGTCGGCACGAAGGCCGGGCATAACAACGAACAGCCGACCTCGCCGCTACCCGCCGCCTGGGCCAGCTGCAGATCGTGATAGAGCGTCTCGGTGAGCGACACGACGGCGTGCTTCGACGCGTTGTAGATACCCATTGCGGGCGGCGACAGCAAGCCCGCCACGGAGGCCGTGTTGACGATATGCGCCGGTTCGTTCTGCTGCAGCATGATCGGCGTGAAGACGCGCACGCCGTGCGCGACGCCCATCACGTTGACGTTGAACACCCACGCCCAGTCGTTCGCCGAGCTTTCCCACAGGAACCCGCCCGCGCCCACCCCCGCGTTGTTGAACAGAAGATGACCCTTGCCGAAGGCGCCGAGCGCCGCTTGCGCGAGCGCTTCGACCTGGGCGGCGTCGGCGACATTGGTCGGCACGCCGATCGCCTCGGCGCCGCCGGCGCGCAAGGCGTCGACGGTTTGCGCAAGCGCGTCAGGATTGACGTCGGCGAGTACGAGCTTCATGCCGAGCGACGCACCCTTTTCCGCGAACGCACGGCCGAAACCGCTTGCGGCGCCGGTGATCACCGCCACCTTGCCTTTGAATTCGAACATCGCCTTTTGCTCCTGGGTTTTTGCGGTTCGGGGTAACCGGTCAAGTCCCCCGGGTTAGGCTCGCCGGCTTATGTTCACCGGCGAATCGTTCACGAACGTGTCTCGCAGAGGCCGCTTGACGGCCGCCGCGATCAGATCAGCTTGACGAGCTGCTTGCCGAAGTTCTTGCCCTTCAGCAGACCCATGAACGCCTCCGGCGCCGCATCGAGCCCTTGCGCGACGGTCTCGCGGTATTGCAGCTTCTTCTGCGCGACCAGCGTGCCGAGTTGCTTGAGCGCTTCGGGCCACACCTCCATATGCTCGCTGACGATGAACCCCTGCACCAGCAGCCGCTGCGTGAGCATCAGCGATGGATGCCTGAGCGGCACCGGCTGGCCATCGTAGCCCGCGATAAAGCCGCACAGTGCGATCCGTCCGAACGCGTTCATCCGCGCGAGCGTCACGTCGAGCACTTCGCCGCCGACGTTCTCGAAGTAACCGTCGACACCGTTCGGCGTCGCCGCTTTGAGATCCTGATACAGATTGCCGCCCTTGTAGTCGACGCAGGCATCGAAGCCGAGCGTCTCCACCACATAGCGGCACTTGTCCGCGCCGCCCGCGATGCCGACCGCGCGCGCCCCCGCCAGCTTCGCCAGCTGGCCGACCACGCTGCCCACCGCGCCGCTCGCCGCGCTCACCACCACCGTTTCACCCGCTTTCGGCGCGATGATCCTGTTCAAGCCGTACCAGGCGGTGACGCCCGGCATGCCAACCGGCCCGAGATACGCCGACAGCGGCACGTGCGTGTCATCCACTTTCTGCACCCCCGTACCGTTCGAGGTGCCATATTCCTGCCAGCCGAACATCGCGACAACCTTATCGCCCGGCGCGAACTTCGGATTCTTCGACTCCACCACTTCGCCCACCGTGCCGCCGATCATCACGTCGTTCAGCGGCTGCGGCGCTGCGTACGACTTGCTGTCGTTCATCCGGCCGCGCATATACGGATCGAGTGAGAGGAAATGGTTGCGCACGCGGAATTCACCATCGGCGAGCGGCGCGAGCGGGGTTTCGACGAGCTTGAAGTTATCGGGCGTGACAGCGCCTTGTGGGCGCGAAGCCAGCACGAGTTGACGGTTGATCTGGGGCATGACGATCGTCTCCATGGGTTACCGATGTGATCGGCGAGTAATTCGAACGAACGGCGTCGAACGAACGGCGTCTGCAAAGAGGGGTTTCTGCGCGCGTGGCGCTCACCACGCGCGGTCCATCCGGCGATTAGCCGTCGCTTGGACCGGGTTTCGCCGAAGGATCCGTGCGCAGACGCTGTTGCGTCACGTCGCGGCCCACGGCGAGACGCCGCATGTATTTGAACGTGCCGAGCGCTTTGGCGACGAAGTGGCCTTCGCTGTCGCGAATCTCGCCTTCGCAATAGGCCATGGTGGTCGAGCGATGCAACACGCGGCCGGTGGCGCGCAATTCGCCGCGGCCCGGCTGCATGAAGTTGACCTTCATCTCGACGGTGACTACGCCGACGCCGTCGCCGGCCAGACTGCGCGCGGCCATCGCGAGCGCGACGTCGGCGAGCGTCATGGTCACGCCGCCATGCACGACAGCCCACGTGTTCATGTGATCGGGCTGCAACGGCAGCACGACTTCGCTGGCGCCGTCCGCGGCCGAGACGAGTTGCGCGCCGAGCCGGTCGACGAACGGGCTTTCGGGCAACGATGCGTTGCTCGCTTTGGATGAGGGTGAGTCGGCTTTAGATGAGGGTGAGTCGGTCATTGCAGTTCTCGGATTTCGTAGTCGACACATTCACGCGATTCGCGCACCCAGCCGTCCTTGAGCTTCCACATCACACTATGACGGAACACGGGATCACCTTGTCGATTCAATTCGCGGGGCGCAGCGGGAAATGATAACCGCTACGGCGTTTGCGCATGCGTCGACATCCGCGCCGCCAGACGCCCTAACCTGCGC
>NZ_JAXDPY010000582.1:0-2735 GCF_034668105.1 Paraburkholderia sp.
GCTGACGCCGCAGGAAGCGGATGAAGTGCTGGGTCATGTGCGCGAATTCGCGCGCAGCGGGATCTGCACCGTGCTGATCATCACCCACAAGTTCCGCGAAGTGATGGCCTATGCCGACGACGTCACGGTCTTGCGCAAGGGCAGGCAAGTCGGCACGAGTGCGGTGGCCAACACCAGCCGTGACGAACTCGCCGCGTGGATGATGGGTACCGCCGTCACGCGTGCCTCGAAGGACGTCCCCTTGGGAAGCGCGCCGAAAGAAGTCCCCCCGGAGAACGAAGCGCCGGTCATGGCTGCGGTGACAGTGCAGCGCATACCGCGCAAACCCGTCGACGACACGGCGCAAGTCCGTCTCGCACTGCGCGACGTATCAGTGGAGGACGATCGCGGACACACGGCGGTCAGGCACGCGACCCTGTCCGTACGCGCGGGCGAAATCCTCGGATTGGCGGGCGTTTCCGGCAACGGACAGAAGGAACTGGTGGAAGCGCTGGTCGGTCAACGTCGCGTGAAAGCCGGCGACATGCAGGTGGCGGGCAAGGCCTATCATGCAACGCGCGAAGAAATGACCCAGCGGCGCGTGTTCGCGATCCCCGAAGAGCCGCTGAAGAACGCCTGCGTTGCGGCAATGAGCGTGGCGCAGAATCTCGCGCTACGCGACTTCGATCGTGAACCGGTGCGGCGCGGCGGCTGGTGGCTTGACCGGCGTGCAATGCGTGAGCGCGCCACGCAGTTGATCGGCGAGTTCAATGTGCGTCCGCCGCTGCCCGAACGGGCGATCGGCACGCTGTCGGGCGGCAACGTGCAGCGCGCGGTGCTGGCGCGTGAACTCGGACAGCCGGTGGATGTGCTGATCGTCGCGAATCCTGTGTTCGGTCTGGATTTCGCGTCGGTTGCCGACATCCATGCCCGTCTGATGGCCGCACGTGACGCGGGCGCGGCGGTGCTGCTGGTCAGCGAAGACCTCGACGAACTGCTCGAACTGGCGGACCGCATCGTAGTGATCGCGGAGGGCAAGCTGGTGTTCGAGACGCCGGCGGCGCGCGCGGATCGGACCGTGCTGGGTCAGCATATGGCAGGGCACGGCAGCGATACCCTGGCGCCGCATGCCGTCCCCGAGCAAACCATGAAAGAAGCGATCGGATGACACAGCCCACTGCGTTGACGATCGACGCCCAACCCGGTCCATTCACCCTGGCGCCCACAAAAACCGCGCTGATCGTGATCGACATGCAACGCGATTTCATCGAGCCGGGCGGCTTCGGAGAATCGCTCGGTAACGACGTCTCGCTGCTGGCCGGGATCGTGCCGACCGTCGCCGCGTTGCTGGCCTTCGCGCGCAGGCACCAATGGCTCGTCGTGCATACGCGTGAATCGCACGCAACGGATCTGTCTGACTGCCCGGAGTCGAAACGGCTCAGAGGCGCACCCAACGCCCGCATCGGCGATCCAGGACCGATGGGGCGCATTCTGATTCGCGGCGAACCCGGCAATGCGATCATCGAGCCGCTTGCGCCGCTCGCCGGCGAACTCGTGATCGACAAACCCGGCAAAGGCGCGTTCTACGCGACCCGGCTCGGCGAAGAGCTCGCGATGCGCGGCGTCACGCAGCTGGTGTTCGCCGGCGTGACCACCGAAGTGTGCGTGCAGACCTCGATGCGCGAAGCCAACGATCGCGGTTACGACAGTCTGCTGATCGAAGACGCGACCGCCAGCTATTTCCCCGCGTTCAAGCAGGCGACGCTCGACATGGTGCGCTCGCAAGGCGGCATTGTCGGCTGGACCGCGCCGTTTTCTTCATTGACGAAATTCGACGAGACAATCCCTACATGGAAGTGAATCAGCCCGCAGTGGTAGCTCAGGTGAAGGCGGCATTTATCGAATACGAGCGGGCGCTGGTCGACAACGACGTCGCGGCGATGAACGCGCTTTTCTGGCACACGCCGGAGACGGTCCGCTACGGCATCGCCGAAATCCAGCATGGCGGCGAGGCGATCCGCGCATGGCGAGAGACCTGCCAGCCGGTGCCGAAGTCGCGCAAACTGCATCGCACCGTGGTGACGACCTTCGGCACCGACTTCGCCACCGTCAGCACCGAATTCACCAGCGACGCGACGCCTTTGATCGGCCGTCAGATGCAGACTTGGGCGAGGCTCGGTCCGGCCGACGGCTGGAAAATCGTCGCGGCGCACGTCAGCCTGATCGCCATGCCATGAAACGCCAATAATTAGAAAAAAAGGGAATGTGGCATCAATGAACGACGACCCGACGAAACTGCTCGAGACCCCCGCTGAGTCTGACACGCCAGGCGCTTCGGGACCGCAGGGCATGCCTGCCGCGCCGGCCGCGGCCAATCCGCTCGCCGAGCAGGTGTACCAGCAACTGAAGAGCGATATCTTCAGCTTCCGCCTGTTTCCCGGCGACCGCTTTTCGGAAAACGGCATCGCGCAGCACTACGGCGTGTCGCGCACGCCGATGCGCGACGGCCTGTTTCGTTTGCAACGCGAGGGGTATCTGGAGGTCGGCTTCCGGCGTGGCTGGAAAGTCGCGCCAATCAATTTCGACCAGCTCGATCAGCTCTACGATTTGCGCATCGTGCTGGAAGTGGCGGCCGTCGAGCGCGTGGGAGCGGGCGGCGAGCTCGCCCATGCGGCAGTCGAAGCGCTGAAGGCGATATGGTGCGTCGAGCCCGAATTACGCGAGAGCGATCCGGTGAAGATGTTCGGCATGGACGA
>NZ_JAXDPY010000583.1:0-4084 GCF_034668105.1 Paraburkholderia sp.
GGAAACTAGGCGTTGGCGAAAAAGTGCTGGGCCTTGGGTGTAAGGTTTCCTCGCGATAGTGACTTCGCAGCGGAACTGTCGCTGTTTACGAGAGACGAAGCCGTGCCCCGCGAAAGGGGGTGCGCCAGATAAGCGGGATGGGTGCCAAGGGTTTTTTTGGGCCGGTACCTGCTGGATGGCATGCCATCCGCTGCGCAAAAAATGCGGTTATCCAGAGAGATAAATCGTGAGAATTCTTCAGTTGGTTCACGCACCGCGACTATCCGGGGCAGAGGTGCTTGTAAAGGGTGTAGCGATTCATCATCAGCGCGCCGGCCATGAGGTTTGCATTACCTCGCTGCTTCCCCAGCAGGACGATTTCGCAGGCATTCGCGCGGAGCTTCAGGCTGCGGGCGTCACTTGCCTGTTCCCGAACACGCGTTACGGCAGAGTGGGTAAATTGCTGCACCTGTATCGCGTGGTGCGTCAGTTCCGCCCCGACTTCATCGTGGCGCACGCCACGCTCGCCGCGCTCTATGTGCGTCTTCTACCTGTGCACACGCCGATCGTCTGGGTGATGCACTCCGGCGTCAACGATTTCGAGAATAGCGCGCTCAAGCAGGCCGAGCGGCTGCTGTCACGGCGGGCGCGCGCGATCATCGGCGTATCGCAGCAGAATATCGACGACTACCTGCGGGAGATCGGCAAGCATCCGGCGATGGTCGTGATCCCGAATGGCGTGGACGCGTCGCTGTTCGCGGAGGACCACAGCGCGTCTGCACCGGATATCGAAGTGCCTGCGAAGCAGATCGTTCAGCTAGGCCGCTATATAGAAGGCAAGAGCCAGTTGCACACGGTCCGCGCGTTCGAGCGTGTCCTGCAGAGCGAGCCCGAGGCACGCCTGCTGCTGTGCGGTGTCGTCGAAGATCTCGACTATCACGCGGCGGTGGTGTCACTTGTTCAGCAACTCGGTTTGGAGAGTCGCGTGACGGTATGCGGGCCGCGCCTGGACGTCGCCGCGATCCTGCGCTCCTCGCGTGTCTTTGCGATGCCCTCGCGCTTCGAGGCGCAGAGCATCGGCTTCCTGGAGGCGCTTGCCTCGGGTATCCCGGTCGTGGCGAGCCGGATTCCGTCGTTCAGTTTTGCCAGTGGCTTTGCCGGTGTCAATCTCGTCGATACGACCGATCCTGACGCGTATGGCCGTGCGTTGCTCGGCGCGCTCGACATGCCGCGTGCGAACCGGCAACTCGCCGGATACACGTTGCATGACACGGCGGAGCGCTATATGACGATCGCGCGCCAGTTCGTCCAGCCACTGCGAGTTTCAGCCTGAATCGCGGCGGATCGATCGGCTTGCTACTGAGCCAATCGATCGATCCGTACCGTCTCCGAGAACAACCCCGGCAGTTGCCCGAGATCCTCGGCCGCGCCGAGCGCGAAACCATCGCCGACCGGATAGCGCGTCAGTGCCGGTGCGCCGCCGGTGAAATAGAAATCGCCGAGCGTCGCGTCGACTCTTCGATAAAGCACGAGCGCCGCATTGCGCCTGTCACGCACGAAAGCCGGAAAAACATCCGACCACAACATGTCGTGCAGTTTCGCGGCCTGAATCGGTTCGCTCTTCGCGTCCGCCGTGTCGAGCGTGTCGATGTCGATGACGGCGTCCTCGTTCGTGCCGTCGAGATGCGGTGTCAGAAGAATCAGCGTAGTGCTCGCTTTGCCTTGCACAGCGCCGACCGTCATCTTGACGAAATCGGGTTGGAAACTGGCCGGTAATAGTCTGCGTTCGCCTACGCTCATGCGCCTGCCGTCGTTGGTGATTGGCGTGAGCCCAAGCCGGCCGTTCGCGCCATCCACCGCGATCAGCGACGCGCGTGACCCAGGAGCCTGGACCGGCAGAAGATTTGCGTTTTGCGCGAGGTTTTTTGCCTGGGTCATCAGTGCGGGTGCCGAGCCGGAAGAGCCGGCGGAAGACACGAGCCACAAGTCGAGCCCGCTATCGATCCGCTTCTGTGCAATCAGCACGCCGCTACGTCCCGTTCCGTTGAAATCCGCTGCCACATATTGCTGCGTCAGCTCAGGCTTGAACGCATTGCTCGTCTGAAGCCAGAGACGTGGGGCTTCGAAGCGATTGCCTGTACTGCGAAGTAACCAGAACGCCGTGCCGCCTTGACGCGCGGTGATCACCATCAAATCCGCCTTGCCGTCGCCATCGAAGTCGCCGGGCAGAAAGCGCGCGCTGTCGAAGCACAACGCATCCGCAGCGCAGCTCGGCGCCGTGGCGCGCGGATCGAAGGGCACCGTGTTCGCATACCAAAGGGCGGGCGGCGACGCTTTCACGAGCGACGCCGCATAGACGCTGAATCCAGGTCCATCGTGTTGGCGCTGCACATAGATCGCGGCTTGCTCGCCCGTGCCGGCGATGTCACCGACCATCGCGGCAGCGAGCCGCAGATCGGTGGCCTGGGTGCGTTGCGTGGTCGCCCAACGATAGCGCGTAGTGAGCGAGGAGCAGCCGCGCATGGTCAGCTTGCCGTCGTTTTCGCCGAGACAGTGGCGCAACGGCGTATAGACGAGACCGAAGTCCCACGGCGTCCAACTTTGCGCGATGTCCCATTGATCGCAGGTCTCGGCGATCAGATAGCCGTCGCGTTCGGCGATGCATTGCGAAATCGCGACGCTGACAAGCGCCGCGTTGCGCGTATTGCCGGGATAGACGGTCAGCGGCACCCAACGCCATTGCTGCGCGGATGAGCCGGTGCACGCGGCGAGTGTCGGTGCCTGGCCGCTGCCCGCCGAAGTCAGACAGCGGCTCGACGCCGCGTTGAATAGTTGAATAGGCTGCGACTGGAAGTCCGCGACGCGGCGATCGCTGCGATCGGCAAAGGCATAGCGGCGCGCGACCCAGTTACCGTCCCATTGAAATTCACCGAAGACGTGCGAAGACTCGCTTCCGTCGACAGAAAAATAGCTGGCGACGATGTCGCGCTTGCGCTGCACTTCAGCCGCTGGAACGTTGGCAGGCCAGTCGCCGGTGGGATAGGTGATGTGGTATTCGATCGGCACGCTTTTGCGCAGCGTTTGCGCGACATGGCGCGTGATGCGCGCGGCGTAGATATGATCGGGATGCTCGAGAAACGGCACGGTATCTGGATTGAGTGTGTAGATCTCCGAGGCCTCGGCGAGTATCGCTTTCAGTGTGGCCGACAGCGAGTCCCGATCGTATTGCACACGCACGGAACCGTCGGCGTTCATCGGGTAGGTGGTGACGGTGGCGCGCTGTTCCCACAGGAGGCCGAGCGGTACGCGGCCGCCGCGCACGGCACCGCCGGGCAAGCGCAGTTCGAGCAGCCGGACCTGCGGCTTTGCCTTCAGCACCATCTGATGCACGAGCTTGCCGGCGATCTGAATGTTGGTTTCGATCCATTCGTCGGGCACGCCCGCCATGCGCGCATAAGCGAGCCGCGAAGCGCGCTCGCGTGTCAGCACATAAGCGAAATTCGCACCGTTGGCGCCGCCGATCAGATGCACGGTGGTAATGCACCAGCCGGCGTCGAGCCGCTCGGTGATGGCGGGGTCCACGAACAGCAGATCGTCATCGAGATGGGCGACGACCGTGACTAGCGTACCGGCGCTGCAACTCGCCGCGCGCGCCGAACCGGGAAGTAAAGCGAAGAAAAGTAGCGCTGCACAAGCAATAAATGAATCGCGAACGAGCCTGGCTACCGATGATCGCATGTTGATTCGAGCCCTGACGGTGAGCTCGATCATACTGTATCGGCGTGGTCCGCCACGTTGGCGAACTCACACTAGGCGTCACTTTGCGGGCCGGCTATCGGTGCGTGCGCACACCGCGAGCGTTGGCTCCAATGGTGACCTTGGCTTGGCCCCTCGCGCCGACGCTAGCGGAAATAAGCCTTGGTGTTCTCGTGAACATCGGCACGCGCGAGCAGCTCGGAAGGCGCGAGCCAGAGATATTCGCTGTGCTGATCGAGCCGGCCGACCGAGATGGTGCTGGTGAACTGCAGCGAATAGGCGAGCACGATGTAGTGCGTCGACACGTCGGGCTCGGCGGCGAAGTTGTCGTTGTAATGGTGTTCGAAAA
>NZ_JAXDPY010000584.1:0-11202 GCF_034668105.1 Paraburkholderia sp.
GTCCGCCTTCAAGAAAGAGCCCATGACGCGAAATCGTCATGGGCTTTTTTATTGCGGAGCGGCACGTCGCCAATGGGGAACGCTGCGCGCGGCGATACAGAGCAGTCAGAGACGGATCACAGACTCAACCAGTCGAAGCCTTCGTCCTGAGAAGCGACCACCACCTCGGTCGGCGCGGCACCCAACACCCCCGCCATTGCAGCCTGCGCCAGTTCCGGCGAGTTGTTCTGCTGGCTCAGATGCGCAGCCACAAGGTGCCGCAAGCGCGAACGATCGAGCGAGGCCAGGATTTCAGCCGCAGCCTCGTTGTTCAGATGCCCATGATTGCCGCCGATGCGCGCCTTCAGCGATTGAGGATAGCGGCTACCCGCGAGCATCCGCACGTCGTGATTGCATTCGAGCACCAGTGCATCGCAGCCGCTCAGCACCGCGCTGATGTGCGGCGTCGAGGTGCCGACGTCGGTCAGCACGCCAAGCCGGCTCGCGCCATTGGAGAGCACGTATTGCAGCGGCTCGCGGGCGTCGTGAGGAACGGTATAAGGGAGGACGCTGAGGTCGCCGATGGCCACCGCTTCGTCGCCCCACAGCACCTGCAGGTCGACGTCGGCTTCGTCGGCACTCACCGCGCGGGCTGTGCCCCAGCTCATGTACAGCGGAATCGACCACTTGCGCGCCAGCGTTAGCGCGCTGCCAATGTGGTCGCTGTGTTCATGGGTAATCAGAATGGCGTCGAGACCTTCGACGCCGGCGCCGAGCCGCGCCAGACGCCGCTCGACTTCCTTGGCCGAAAAACCGCAATCAAGCAGCACACGCGTGGTGGTCGCGCCGCTTTGCGCTTCCACCAGCAAGGCATTGCCTTCACTGCCGCTGCCGAGACTGGCGAAGCGCACAGCCGGCTTAGTTCAGTTGTGCGTGCAACAACGTCACGATGCGCTGCGCGTCCGACGAATTATCCACCTGCCCGTTCGCGTCCAGCACCGCCACCTGCGTCACGGTGTCGCCCTTCGAGCGCACATTGACGAGGAATTCCTGACCCGGCTTCTTTGCGGAATTGCCGCTGTAGAACAGCTTGCCGAACAGCCCTTCTTTCTTCAGCTCCTGCATCGAATCCGCGTAGCGGACATAGTAGATGCCTTTCGCGCGATCGCGGTTGTCGACGGTGAAGTTGGTGCGGTCGAGCGCAAGACCCACGCGCAGCCATGCACGGTCGAACGATTCCTGCAGGTCGAGTGTCGAGGCGCCCGCGTCCTTTTCGATGGTGGCCGGCGCGGCGGCCGGATGCGCATCGGTCAGGAGTTGCTTCGACTGCGCTTCGGTCAGGCCGAATTTCTGCATCAGCTTGGTCAGGAACAGCGCTTCCAGCGCCGGATCGCGCGGACGCTCTTCCCAGCGCGACGACGTTTTGTCCTGACCCGTCAGCATTTCTTCCATCGCGCTATGCGTGATCGAGATGTCCGTCGTGTCAGCCGGACCGCGCGACACGAGCGTGCGGAAGCTGTCACGGGTGCCCGACGAGTACGCAAAGTCGATCACCTTGCCGACCGTGCGACGGAACCAGTCGTCCGGAATATTGGCGCGGTTTTCCGCCCAGTCGGTGGTCATGATACCGGTGGCCGGCGCATCGGTTTTCAGCGCGAAGCCGTTTTCCTGCCAGAACTCCTGCAATTGCGGCCACAGTTGTTCCGGCGTACGGCCGTCGACAACCAGCCAGCGACGATCGCCGTCACGCTCGATGTGCATGCCCAATGGGTCTTGCGCATTCGGCTGGCCTTCCGTGGAATTGCCCGCTGCGGTGACCGCGCGTTGCTGCGCGCCGCCCAACGCGAGATTGGCCGGCGGCGCCACGTAGCGCTGATCGGTCGGCGTGGTGGTCAGATCGCCCGGAACGGCGAGCGGCGGTGCGCTGCCGGCGCCCTTGTAGTTGACGCGGTCGGAGGCGAACCAGTCGTTCAGCGTGTCACAGCCGGCGAGCGTTACCAGGGCAAGCGCCAGCGCCGCCATGCGGGTTGCGTGGAGGGAAAGTGCGGAACGTTTCATGAGGTCCTTCGTGATGCTGGAACGCGGTGCCTGGTTCTGTGTGCCGGGAACGTGGGCTGGATCGACGTCGGTTAAGGGAGTGCCGGTGGCAGGCTTTCGTTTAACGCTGGAGTGCCGGGTTGAGCCCGTTCAGCCCAGCAGACCCGCTTCGCGCAGCGCGCCACGCACCACTTCGTGGTATTGCGCGTCGAGCGGCGTGAGCGGCAGGCGGATTCCGCCCTGCACACGACCCAGTTGCTGCAACGCCCATTTCGCGGGAATCGGGTTCGATTCGATGAAAAGGTTCTTATGCAGCGACAGGAGATTCAAATGAATCTCGCGAGCGGTTTTGGCGTCCGCGGCGAGCGCGGCTTTGCACAAATCGCTCATCGCGCGCGGCGCGACATTTGCGGTAACCGAAATATTGCCGTGGCCGCCGAGCAGCATCAGCGCGATCGCCGTGGGATCGTCGCCGCTATAGATGCCGAAATGCGCGGGCGCCGACTTGATCAGGTGCGCGGCGCGATCGATGTTGCCCGTCGCTTCCTTCACACCAATGATGCCCGGCACTTGCGCGCAACGCAGAATCGTTTCGTTGCTCATGTCCGCGACCGTACGGCCCGGCACGTTGTACAGGATCACCGGCAGATCGACGGTCTCGGCGATCTTCGCGAAGTGACGGTAGATGCCTTCCTGGGTCGGCTTGTTGTAGTACGGCACGACCTGCAGCGAGGCGTGCGCGCCGACCTCTTTGGCCTGCTGCGTGAGCTCGATGGCTTCAGTGGTGGAGTTGCCGCCCGAGCCCGCGATCACCGGAATCCGGCCCGCTGTATGCTCGACTGCGGTTTTGACCATCAGCACGTGTTCTTCGACCGAAAGCGTGGCCGACTCGCCGCTCGTGCCGACCACGACGAGAGCGTTCGTGCCCTCCGCGATATGCCAGTCGATCAGTTTGCGAAACGCCGGCAGATCGAGGCTGCCGTCTTCGAGCATCGGGGTGATGATGGCAGGGATGCTGCCGCGAATCTGAACGCCGCCAGTGCTGCTTTGATTGCCGTTAGTCATGAAACGCCATGAATATGATCAGGTAAACCGCGATTGTAGCGGATTAGCCAGCCAACTCGTAACAAGGCGGGGGCGCCGCCTGCGCGTGCTCGGCTGAACGATCCGCCTCCATGATTGCGCATATCCGCTGGACGTAAGCCGGGCGCGGCTGCGCGAGAAATCCGTCTTGAAATGCGACCACGCGAAGGTGGCCGCGCACCACGTCGAGCAGCTCGCCGGGCGCGAGTAAAAACGCTGGATTAGACGGCTTGCCGACTCTTTCATTTCCTTGCGCGAAGGTCTCGTAAACCAGCACGCCAGCTGGCGCAAGCGCATGTAAAAGCTGCGGAAACAGCGGCCGGTGCAGGTAGTTCGTGACCACGATCGCGGCGAATTTCGCCTCGGCGGGCAACGGCCACGCGGCGCCTTCGATATCGGCCACGACCGTGCTGATGAGCGGTTCGTCGCGCATGAGGTCCAGCGCGGCCGCGTCGCGATCGATTGCGGTCACCGGATGACCCAGCGACGCAAACAACCGCGCATGCCGTCCCGCCCCGGAGGCGACGTCGAGCACCGCGCCACCCGCCGCGACCAGATGCGCCCAGTGACGCACCCAGCGCGACGGTTCGCCGTTTCCGTGCGAGGGAGCGGGTGAAGAACCGGGCGAAGCGGCAGTGGGCGTGCTCATTGCTTCAGCGCCGCTCAGTTGTACGAGAGACCCATCGCCTCGCGCACGTCACGCATCGTTTCCGTGGCGAACTTGCGGGCCTTGTCGCAGCCGTCGGCGACGATCGCGCGTAACAGCGACGGATCGTCCATATACTTCTGCGCGCGCTCGAGCATGGGCTGCTGCTCGCGCAGAATGCCTTCGATCACCGGCTGCTTGCACTCGAGGCATCCGATACCCGCGGTCCGGCAGCCCTTCTGCACCCACTCGTGCGTGGCTTCGTCCGTGTAGACCTGGTGCAGCTGCCACACCGGGCACTTGTCCGGCTCACCCGGATCGGTGCGGCGCACGCGGGCCGGATCGGTCGGCATGGTGCGGACTTTCTTCGCAATCGTTTCCGCGTCTTCACGCAGGCCGATCGTGTTGCCGTACGACTTCGACATCTTCTGGCCGTCCAGACCCGGCATGCGCGACGCTTCGGTCAACATGGCCTGCGGCTCGACCAGAATGATCTTGCGCGACCCTTCGAGGTAACCGAACAGACGTTCGCGATCGTTCATCGACAGGCTCTGCGATTCCTGCAACATCGCCCGCGCCTGTTCGAGCGCTTCGTCGTCGCCTTCCTGCTGATAGGCGTTGCGCAGTTCGTGATACAGCTTGGCGCGCTTGCCGCCCAGCTTCTTCGCGGCTTCGTTGGCCTTCTCCTCGAAGCCCGGTTCGCGGCCGTACAGATAGTTGAAACGGCGCGCGATTTCACGCGTCATTTCAACGTGCGGCACCTGGTCTTCGCCGACCGGCACGAGCGAGCCGCGGTACAGCAGAATGTCCGCCGCCATCAGCACCGGATAGCCGAGGAAGCCGTAGGTCGACAGATCCTTGTCCTTCAGCTTTTCCTGCTGCTCCTTGTAGGTCGGCACGCGCTCAAGCCAGCCGAGCGGCGTGCTCATGCCGAGCAACAACGCCAGCTCTGCATGCTCAGGCACCTTGCTCTGGATGAAGAGCGTAGCCTGCGCCGGATCGATGCCGGAGGCGAGCCAGTCGATCAGCACGTCCCACACGTTCTTTTCGATCACTTCGGGCGTTTCGTAGTGCGTCGTCAGCGCGTGCCAATCGACCACGCAGAAGAAACACGGGTATTCGGACTGCAGCCGCACCCAGTTTTTCAGCACGCCGTGATAGTGGCCGAGGTGCAGCGACCCGGTGGGCCGCATGCCGGAGAAGATACGGTCTGGGAACATGGTTATTTAGAAAAGCGAAACAAGTGGAGTCAGAATTGCGGTAATCGCACCGTAGCCGAGCGTCACGAGCGGACTGAGCCAATAGCGTGTGAGCGTGCCCGTCATGACCAGCGCCATCACGATGAAAAAGCCGTACGGTTCGAGGCGCGACAGCGCGATCGACTGGCGCGGCGGCAGCAGCGCCATCAGCACGCGGCCGCCGTCGAGCGGCGGCAGCGGAAACAGGTTGAGCACGCCGAGCACGAGGTTCACACCGACGCCGGCGGCCGCCATGCGCGTGAAGAAAGGCTCGTCGACGCTCAGCACCGCGAGCGCGACGCCGACCAGGCCCCACACCAGCGCCTGGACGAAATTGGAGGCCGGTCCGGCGAAGGCAACCCACAGGCTGCCCCAGCGCGGATTGCGCAAATTGCCGAAGGCAACCGGCACGGGCTTCGCGTAACCGAACATGAATGCGCCGCTAGTGGCGAAGTACAAGAGTAAGGGAATAGCGATCGTGCCGAGCGGATCGATATGCCTCATCGGATTGATGGAAACGCGGCCGAGCACGTATGCGGTATTGTCGCCGAGCCAGCGCGCCACGTAGCCATGCGCGGCCTCGTGCAGCGTGATCGCGAAAATCACCGGCAACGCGTAAACCGCAATGGTCTGTATCAGGGAAGAATCCATAACTCGCTATTGTAACAACGCGATTGCGTGCGTCTGTCCGCTTTCACTCATGCCGTCTCTTCGAGACCGAACGGCGCGAGCGAACCGCGCCCCGGCCGCACCAGCACCGGCTCGGCGCCGGTCAGATCGATCACCGTGGACGGCTCGCATACGCACGGGCCGCCGTCGATCACCAGGTCCAGTTGCTTTTCGAGCCGCTCGCGGATTTCTTCCGGATCGTTTAACGGCTGGGTTTCGCCCGGCATGATCAGCGTGGAGCCGAGCAGCGGCTGGCCGAGCTCCTCGAGAATCGCCAGCGTGATCGCGTGATCCGGCACCCGCAAGCCGATGGTTTTGCGCGACGGGTGCGACAGGCGCCGCGGCACTTCCTTGGTGGCCTGCAACACGAAAACGTAAGGGCCCGGCGTGACCGACTTGATCAGCCGGTATTGCCGGTTGTCGACCATCGCGAAGTTCGACAACTCCGACAGATCGCGCACCAGCAGCGACAGCAGCGCCTTCTCATCGAGCCCCCGAATCCGCCGCAAGCGTTCGACGGCGTCTTTATCGTCGAGATGACAGGCCAGTGCGTAGCTCGAATCCGTCGGCAACGCGACGACACCGCCGTCGTTGATGATCTGCACCGCCTGCTTGACGAGGCGGGGCTGCGGGTTATCCGGATGAAGCCGAAAGTATTGGGACATGATGACTGACAGTGGCTACGGGTGACGATGGACGGAGCGTCAAGCTGAAAATCGGACGGAGGATGAGGCAAAAGCGCACGCCCCGGATGACCGCCATCGCGCATCTCGTGCCGCCACGGCACAGCGCGCGATCACAGCCAGCGTTCCCAGACGGGCTTCAGATCGGCAGGCAATGGCGGCAGCGTGCCGAGGTCGACGCGGCCTTCGCCGGGTGCATGGAAGTCGGAGCCGCGCGAGGCTTCGAAGCCGAAGCGGCGCGCGACATCCGCGTATTCGCGGTATTGATCCGGCGTGTGGCTGCCCGTCACCACTTCGATCGCCTTGCCGCCGAGGTCGATGAATTCAGCGAAAAACGCGTCGAATTCGACCGGCGTGTACGCATAACGGCCCGGGTGGGCGATGATCGCCTCGCCGCCGGCCGCCTGAATCCAGCCCACCGCATCCGCCAGTTTCGCCCAGCGATGCGAGATGCAGCCGGGCTTGCCGTCGCCGAGATAGCGGTTGAACACGTCTTGCGTCGAGCTGCAGTAGCCGCTTTCGACCATGAAGCGCGCGAAGTGCGTGCGCGAAATCATGTCCGGATTCGACACGTATTTGAGCGCGCCCTCATAGGCGTCGGGAATGCCGAGTGTAGCCAGTTGCTCGCCGATCGCCTCGGCGCGCGCGGCGCGGCCGTTGCGGGTGCGCGCAAGGCCGTCGATCAGGATCGAACTGGTCGGATCGACCCCGAGGCCAACAATGTGCACGGTGCGCGAAGCCCACGTGACCGAAATCTCCACGCCACTCAGGTAGTCCATGCCGAGCGCCTCGGCGGCGCTGCGCGCTTCGTGCTGGCCGCCGAGTTCGTCGTGATCGGTCAACGCCCACAGCGTCACGCCGCCCGCGTGCGCGCGGCGCGCGACTTCGGCCGGCGCGAACTGGCCGTCGGAAACCGTGGAATGACAGTGGAGGTCGGCGTTCATCTTTGTCTTGAGAAGGGTCTGCACTCATTTTACTGCAACGCAGTATTCGGGCGCAGCGCTATCTCGCAAAGGCGGCCCGGCGACCCCGGGCTTCTGGTCAGGTCTACGCGCAAAAGCCTTCGATCAGTGCCGCTACCTGCTCCGGCTGGTCGTGATGCACCATGTGGCCCGCTTCGTCGATGACTTGCTCGCGCCAGTTCGGGAAAGCCTGGAAACGCGCCTTGAATTCGTCGAGTGGAATCTCGCCGGCGATCTGCGCGAGCGTAGGCGAGTTTGCCGCCTCCACGTGCAGCACTTTGGCGCTGACCTTGCGCCACACCGCCATGACTTCGTCGAGGCGGTACAGCGTCGGTCCGCGCAGTTTGTGCGCCGGATCGGCGAGCAACATGAAGCGCCCTTCCCCGTCCGGCTTGGACCAATGCTGGGCGAGGAACTGCGCGCGCTGCGGATCGAGGCGCGGGTTGGTTTTGACCAGGCGTCCCGCAACGTCGTCCAGCGACGCGTAGCGCTTCAATTGGGGCGGGTCGCGCAATTCGTCGAGCCAGTTGCGCAGCCGCTTCGGCGCCTGGGCCGCGTGCGACGGCGCGAGGCCGAAGCCCTCCAGGTCGACCACGCGCCGCACCCGCTCCGGCCGCACCCCCGCGTACACGCAAACGATGTTCGCGCCCATGCTGTGACCCACCAGATTGACTTCGCCGGTCGGCGCATAGTGGTCGAGCAGCGCGTCGAGATCGGCGAGATAGTCCTGAATCCAGTAATTGCCGCCGCCGCGCTCGGCAACCGGCCAGTCCGACAGGCCGAAGCCGCGCATATCCGGCGCAATCACCTGCCAGTCGCCACCCAAGGCGTCGACGACGAACTGGAACGACGCCGCCACATCCATCCAGCCGTGCAGCATGAACAGCATCGGCGCATCTGGATTGCCCCAACGCCGCACGTGCAGACGGATGCCGCGCACGGCGACGAATTCAGACCTGGAAGTATTCATGGGCGGCGCGCCATAAAAAAGAATGATCGTTCGATTATAACGAGATAGCTGTGAGGTACGTCGGGCCGGATTGTGGAAAAAAGCCTCAACCGGTCGCCCGGGGCAGGCGGGACGGGTTTCTCAGCGCTGAGGCCGGGTGACGCAGGGGCCGGGTTATGGAAAAGCCTCAGTCATCCGGGGCCGGCGGGACGGGCTCCTCAGCGTAAAGGCCTCGCGATGCCGAGGCCCGGTTGTGGAACAAGCCTCAGTCGTCTGGGGCCGGCGGGACGGCTTCTCACCGTAAAGGCCCGCAATGCCGGGGCCGGGTGTCGAAAAAACCTCAATCGTTCGAAACCGGCGGCACCGGCTGCGGCACTTCCAGCCCGGCCACAGCGGCCAGCGCGGCCAGTTCGATTTCGTCGAAACCGGCGTCGCGGCGCGCCGCGAAATTGAACGGACCGCGTAATTTCGGTGCGTGATACTGGTCGGCAAGGCGCGTGTAGGTGGCGTGCGGATCGAGGCCACCCTGCTCGCACAGATGACGGAACCAGCGGTTACCGATCAGCACATGGCCGATTTCGTCGCGCAGGATCACGTCGAGAATTGCCGCGGACGCATGATCGCCCGCCTGTTGCAGGCGCTCGCGGATCGGCGGCGAGGCGTCGAGGCCGCGCGCCTCGAGGGTGCGCGGCACCAACGCCATGCGCGCCAGCACGTCGGCACGGGTGCGCTCGCACATGTCCCAGAGGCCGTCGTGCGCGGGAAAGTCGCCGTAGACATGGCCGAATTCCGCCAGCCGCGCGACCAGCAGTGAGAAGTGATGCGCCTCTTCGGCAGCGACCTTGAGCCAGTCGGTGTAGAACGCGGCAGGCATGCCGGCAAACCGCCAGACGGCGTCGAGCGCGAGATTGATGGCATTGAACTCGATATGCGCAAGCGCGTGCAGCAAGACGGCGCGCCCCTCAGGAGACTGCATGCTGCGACGTTTCAGCTTGCGCGGATCGACCCGTTCGGGTCGCGCGGGACGGCCGGGCAGGTTTGCCGCCTCGGCGAGTTCGAGAGCGACGGAGCATGCGAGACTGCCGTCCAGCGCCGCGGCGTATAACGCGCGCGCCGCGGCGGCCTTGGTGGCCGGGTCGATTTCGCGCAATGCAGCCAGTGCGGCAGTGCGCGCGCAATGGCCGTCGTTTGGGCTACGCGAGGATTTCTCGGGAGTGGGTATCGGCGTAGCGGGCGAAACAGACGGAGCAGCGGAATTCATGGCAAGCCGGTTGGCAAAAGAGCACGGTGACAGGCGGGACGGGAGGTGCTGCGTGCGCGCGGGCTGAGCGCCAGACGGCACGCGGCGGCGCACAAGCGACCTAAGCACACAACCGTTTACAATACTCGATTCGACCCACTCGCGCGCCTGTTGCGCGGGGCCGGCGGGATAGTCAGGTTCGTCGTGGCTTTTCCAGATATAACGCGGGCTCCACTGTCTGACTACGTCGGACGCCCCGTTTGGAGCGCCGGCACGAGTTCGCTTCGGGCTCGCTTCGGGCTCGCTTCGGGCTCGCTTGTGGCTTGCTTGTGGCCCGCTTCGACCCGCTTGGGCGCGCCGCCCGGCGGCCTCATCCGCCAACCCGGTTTTTTCGAAACCCCAACTAGCCCGCGCATCGCGCAGCGACCGATCAAGAGGAGACAACGTGACAATCTACAAGCTTGGCGAAGCAGCCCCGACCATCCACGAAAGCGTGTTTGTCGCGGATTCCGCGAGCATCATCGGCAATGTGACCCTCGAGGAAAATTCGAGCGTCTGGTTTGGCGCGACGCTTCGCGGCGACAACGAGCCGATCACCCTCGGCGCCGGCAGCAATGTTCAGGAAAACGCGGTGCTCCACACCGACCCGGGCTTCCCGCTGACGATCGAGCCAAATGTGACGATCGGCCACCAGGTCATGCTGCACGGGTGCACGATCAAGGAAGGCTCGCTGATCGGAATTCAGGCCGTGGTCTTGAATGGCGCGGTAATCGGCCGCAACTGTCTGGTCGGAGCGGGCGCCATCGTCACTGAAGGCAAAGTGTTTCCCGACAATTCGCTGATTCTCGGCGCGCCCGCCAAGGTGGTGCGCGAACTGACCGAGACGGATATCGCCAATATGCAGCGCGGCGCGGCAAGCTATGCCGAGCGTCGCGAGTATTTCAAGGCGCAGCTCGTGCGCATCGGCTAATCAGCCGGGGCGCGCGGCGCGCACGGCGCGGCATCAGGCTGCGCCATTCGACCGAGGAAAAGTTGTGAGCGACCAGTTGCAAAAATTCATGTTCAGCGCGGCGCCGGTGCGCGGCGAGATCGTTTCGCTGCGCAATACGTGGCGGGAAGTGCTGACACGCCGGGACTATCCGGCGCCCGTGCGGACAATTCTGGGCGAAATGATGGCCGCGTGCGCGCTGCTTTCGGCGAACCTCAAGTTCGACGGCACGCTCGTCATGCAGATTTTCGGCGACGGACCGGCGAAGATGCTGGTAGTGCAGTGCAGCTCGGATCTGTCGATGCGCGCCACCGCCAAGCTCTCCGGCGAGGAGGGCAATACGATCGCCGACAGCACCTCCATGATCGACCTGGTCAACGCGAGCGGCCATGGCCGTTGCGTCATCACGCTCGACCCGCGCGACAAGCAGCCGGGCCAGCAACCGTATCAAAGCATCGTGCCGCTGTCGGGGATGGACGGTCCGCTCAAATCGATGGCGGAAGTGCTCGAGCATTACATGCATCACTCGGAGCAGCTCGACACGCGCCTGTGGCTCGCGGCGAACACCGAGCGCGCGGTCGGCATGCTGCTGCAAAAGCTGCCGGGCGACGGCGGTATCGTCCCGCATCCGGGCGATCTGGACGCGGACACATGGGAGCGCGTCTGCACGCTTGGCAGCACGATGTCGCAAGACGAGTTGCTGAAGGAAGAACCGGAAACGATTTTCC
>NZ_JAXDPY010000585.1:0-5178 GCF_034668105.1 Paraburkholderia sp.
AACCCCGACGATGGAGAAGCATCAGCGCGCGGTCTCCGCCGCCGAAATCGAGGCGAGCCCGCGCGCGGCGCTCGGCTCCGGCGGTGGCGGCAGCGGCGCGGGCGGCGGAGGCAGGGGCAGCGGCAACAGCAACGGCAACGGCAACGGCAACCGTAATTCGTCGGCGGCAACGGGCGCCGCGGACGCGATCTACGACACGTCGACCGTCGCCACGCGCTCGGTGGTGCAGGTCGACGTGCGGGTCGTCGAGTTCAGCCGTTCCGTACTCAAGCAGGTCGGCTTGAATATCCTCAAGCAGAACAACGGCTTCACGTTCGGCTCGTTTGCGCCGTCGGCCATGACGTCGGCGACGCTCGGCTCGACACCGAACTTCGACTCGATCGCGCCGATTTCGTCGGCGTTCAATCTGGTTTTCAATTCGGCCACGCATGGTCTGTTCGCCAACCTGAGCCTGATGGAATCGAACAACCTCGCGCGCGTGCTCGCCGAGCCGACGCTCGTCGCGCTATCGGGCCAAAGCGCGAGCTTTCTCGCCGGTGGAGAAATTCCCGTGCCGATTCCGCAGGGACTGGGCACCACGTCGATCGAATACAAACCGTATGGCGTCGGCCTGACCTTGACGCCGACCGTGCTGAGCCCGCAGCGCATTGCGCTGAAGGTCGCGCCCGAAGCAAGTCAGCTGGACTTTTCGAACGCGGTGACGATCAGTGGCGTGTCGGTGCCCGCGATCACCACGCGTCGCGCTGATACGACTGTCGAGCTGGGCGACGGAGAAAGCTTCGTGATCGGCGGCCTGATCGATCGGGAGACGATCTCGAACGTGGCGAAGGTGCCGCTGCTCGGCGACCTGCCGGTCATTGGCGCGTTCTTCAAGCAGCTGAACTACCAGCAGAACGACAAGGAGCTCGTCATCATCGTGACGCCGCATCTGGTTGCGCCGCTGGCGAAAGGCGCGACGCTGCCTTCGACGCCGGGCGAGCAGGCCGAGCAGCGCAACGGTCCGGTGTGGCGCTCGTTCCTGGGCGGTGTGGCGTCACGCGATGCGGTGCCGGGATTCTCCAGATGAGCCGGCGTGTGCGAACGGTGCGGTTGTCGTCTCGCCCAGGCCGGCAGATGAGCATGGCGGGTGGCCCCGCAGGGTGGTCACCGCGCAGTAGTGCGCAATACAAGGCGGTGGCTTTCGGGCCGACGCCGCGAGGGTGTGTGCAACATGAACGCGAGAACGCATTCATTGACTGAACGGGCTATCGCCGATTATTTCGTGTTCGCGTCGCTGGACGACGAGCACGTGCATTGGCTCGCCGAAACCTTGATCGGTGCCGGAGCGGTGGAAGCCGTGACGCTCGATCCGGGGATGCTCACGCAACGGATCGGCACGCTGAATCCGTCGCTCGTCTACGTCGATTTTTCGGGCGGCCGCGCGGCGGCGGCAAGCGCGGCCGCGAGCGCGGTGCGCACCGTTTATCCCGGACTGCAGATCATTGCGATCGGCTCGCTCGCCGAGCCGGAAAGCGCGCTTGCCGCGTTGCGCGCCGGCGTCAGGGATTTCATCGATTTGTCCGCTCCGGCGGCGGATGCGCTGCGCATTACGCGCCAGGTGATCGACAACCTCGTCGAACCGGTGAGCCGCCACGGCCAGGTCACGGCGTTGCTCGGCGCGCGCATCGGCATGGGCGTGAGCACGCTCGCCGCGAATCTTGCCGTCATGCTGCAGCGGCGCGACGTCGCGCAAGGCCGGCAGGCGGCGCTGCTCGATCTCGGTTTGCCCGCCGGCGACGGTTCACTGCTGCTCAACACCCGCAGCGAATTCAATTTCGTCGATGCGGTGCGCAATCTGCGCCGCTTCGATCAGACGTTCGTGCATACGGCGCTGTCGCACCATGGGAGCGGTCTGGCGTTGACCTCGCTGCCGGCGAATCTTGCCGATATGCGCGAGGTGTCGTATTCGTCGTCGGTCAGTCTGCTGAACCGGCTGCGAGCGTTCTTCGACCAGCAGATCATCGATCTCGGCGGCTTTACGAACAGCGAATTCATTGCGCAGGTCGTGCAGTCCGCCGATGACACGTGGCTCGTCTGCGATCAGGGCGTGGCGTCGATCGTGTCGGCGGTCGGCGTGCTCGATGCGCTGCGCGAGCAGGGCGTCAATACGGATACCGTGCGGCTCATCGTCAACAAGTTCGACCCCGATCTGGGTCTGGCCGCCGCGCAGATCGCGCAGCGTCTGGACATCGAGCTGCTGACCACGCTGCCGGAGCGGCGCGTGCCGCTTGGCCAGGCGGCCAATCAGGGACAACTGCTCGCCGAGACCGCGGCGCGCGATCCGTATGTGCGCGCACTCGAACCGCTGATCGAACAACTGGGCGGCGCCGCGCGCGTCAGCGCGCCGGTCGGCAAATCCGCACTCGTTGCGCTCAGGCGCTTTATTCCAACTTCTAACAAGCGGTCATAGACGATGGCAAGAGACATCGAATTTGCCGACGACGCACCTTCGTTTGCACATAGCCAGCAGTTCCAGGACATCAAGAACGCCGCGCATGAGCATCTGCTGACGCGTATCGAGGAACTGGGCTCGGAGTTCGGCCGCTGGTCGCGCAACGCGATCAACCAGTTCGTCGATCTGGAAATGGACAGCTTTGTACGCTTGCGCCGGATCCCGATCAACGAAAGCGAGGTGCGGGCGATTGCCGAGGCGCTGACCAAGGAACTCGCGGGCTTCGGTCCGATCGAGGACCTGCTCAACGATCCCGCCGTCGAAGACATTCTGATCAACGGCTACAACGACGTGTATGTGTCGCGCCACGGCATCCTGACGAAGATCCAGGTGCGCTTTGCCGACAACGCGCATCTGCTGCGGATCGTGCGGCGCATTCTTGCGCCGATCGGCCGGCGCCTCGACGAATCGAATCCGATGGTCGACGCGCGGCTGCCGAACGGCGGGCGCGTGAACGTGGTGATCGAGCCGCTGTCGATCGACGGCCCGATCGTGTCGATACGCAAATTCCGCAAGGATCCGCTGCGTCCCGACGATCTGCTTGGCAACGGCACCTACAACGCCGAAATCGGCGCGCTGCTCGAAGCCGCGGTGGCCGCGCGCTGCAACGTGCTGGTGGCGGGGGGCACGAGCTCCGGCAAGACCTCGCTGCTGAACGCACTGGCGTTTCATATTCCGGAGCCGGAACGTGTCGTCACGATCGAAGACACGGCCGAACTGTCGCTGAACCACCCGCACGTGGTGCGGCTCGAAAGCCGTCCGGGCGGTTTCGACGGCGCGGGCGTCGTGACGATTCGCGACCTGTTGCGCAATACGCTGCGTATGCGCCCGGATCGCATCATCGTCGGCGAAGTGCGCGGCGGCGAAGTGCTCGAAATGCTGCAGGCAATGAACACCGGCCACGACGGCTCGATGGGCACCGTGCACGCGAGCTCGCCGCGCGAATGCCTGTACCGGCTCGAAATGCTGGCCGGCTTCGCGGGCTTTCAGGGGACCGAATCGAGTCTGCGCCGGCAGATCGCCAACGCGATCGACTTCATCGTGCAGATCGGGCGTCTGTCGAACGGCAAGCGGCGCATTCTGTCGGTGACCGAAGTCACGGGCCTGTCCGACAACATCATCGCCACGCAGGAGCTGTATCGCTACGAACCGGTGCTGACCCAGAACGGCGATGAGCGCGACCAGTGGGTGTCGCTTGGCATTCATCCGCATTCGCCGAAGCTCGCGCGCTTTCGTCAGGCGTTGGGAGGGCCGGGCGATGACGCCGGCTTTGGGAATGGCTTTGGCGGGGGTGGCTTCGGCGGTGGTAATGGTGGTGGTGGCTTCGGCAGCGGCGGCGGCTTTGACGGCGGCTTCAATGTCTAACGGAGGCGTCCATGTCTAGCATGCCGCTGATCTTTGCCGCCGTCGCGCTGCTGTGCGCGGCCGGCGCGCTGCTGATCCTGCAGCGTGGCGCGCGGCGCAGCGGGCAGGTCAGCACCGAACGGTTCATCGACAGCCGCATGGCCACCGCAATGCCGGGCGTGCCTGCGGCGCAGATGAGCGGACAGGCGGCGCGTGTTTCGCGCGCGGCGCCGCAAGCCCCGCAGGCGGGGGCGGGCCTCGGTGCGCGCTTGCACTATCTGAAAGCGCGGCTGCGGTTTGCGCTCGGCAATCTGTTGAGTCGAGCGGGTCTCGCCAACGCGCGCGGACCGCTCTATCTGATCGCGGCGCTTGTGGTCGCGTTGACGTGCGTTGCCGCTAGCCGGGGTGGTCTGCTGGCGGCAGGTGCAACGTTGTGCGCGTGCGCGGTGTTCGGCTACTTCCTGCTGTCGATGCGAGCCCAAAAGCGCCGCCAGCAGATCGTGCGGCAAGTGCCGCTGTTTCTCGACGGCATTGTGCGTCTGATCACGCTCGGCAATAGTGTGCCGGCGGCCTTTCAGACGTCGTTGCAAACCACCGAGGCGCCGTTGCGCGAATGCCTCGATCAGGTATCCCGGATGCTGCGCACCGGCGTCGAGATCGACCGCGCGCTGTCGCATGTCGCCGCGCTGTACGGTGTCGGCGAACTCGAACTGGTGGGCGCGGTGCTCCGGCTGTCCGTCAAATACGGCGGGCGTGCCGATGTGATGCTCGACCGGATGTCGTCGTTCATGCGCGACCTCGAACAGGCTGAACGGGAACTGGTCGCGATGTCCGCGGAAACACGGTTGTCGTCGTGGGTGCTGGGTCTGTTGCCGGTCAGTATCGCGGGCTTCCTGATCGTGTCGAATCCCGGCTATTTCGGTTCGATGTGGTACGACCCGAGCGGCCGGCTATTCGTTTATCTGGCATTCGCGTTGCAGCTGGTGGGTGCCTATTTGCTGTACCGGCTTGCCCGGCTGCGGAGCTGACCATGCGTCCCGATCGCCTCCTCGCCATTGCGCTCGCGCTTGCCGCGCTCGCCGCGCTGCTGATCGGCGCGCTGTTGATCGCGCGTCTCGCGGCCGTCCGGCGCAGCGAACGCACACTCGCTCACGCGCTCGACGAACGCGCGCTGCAAAGCGCGGCGCTCACGGCCACCGCGGCGGCCGCGACTCAGGCGGATGCCGCGCCGGCTGGCCAGCATGCACCGAGGCCGACGCGTCCAAAAGGCAGGAAAGCGCTGCTCGAACACTTCGCGCACGCGGGTATCCGCTGGCTCGACACGCCGTTTGGCCGCCAGATCG
>NZ_JAXDPY010000586.1:0-3774 GCF_034668105.1 Paraburkholderia sp.
GAGTTGAAGGTATTGCGCGCGAGCATGACGACCTGACCGAGGCCGCTGCCGACGCCGGTCGCTTCCGCCACCAGGACTACCATCCACGCGCCGAACAGGTTCATGCGCAGCACCATGAAGAGCGACGGCAAGATGGCCGGCAGAATCACATGACGGAACGTCTGCGCGCGCGTCGCGCCCATCACGGCGGCGACGTTAAGGTGGGTACGGCTCACGTTGTCGATCTGGCTGATCGTCGAGACGGTCATGACAAAAAAAAGCGAGATGAACACCATGAATACAGCGGGCGCATTACCGATTCCGAACAGGAAGATCGCGACCGGCAGCCAGGCGATCGGCGAGATGGGCGCCAGCAGCGTGATCGTCGGTAGGGTGAGGTTGCCGAACAGGCGGAAGTAGCGGATCGCGACGCCCATCGCCACGCTGCAGACGAAGCCCAGCACCAGCCCGCTTAACACCCGCAACGTCGATGCAACGATGGTCATGGCGAGCGACTTCAGCGCTGTCGAGTTCGAAGCCTCGCCAATCACGTCAGTCGGAATGAAGTACTGCGCTTGCGACGCGAAGTTGCGCAGGAAGATATGCGGGGGCGGCAGCAGAAGCGGATCTGCCCAACCTGCCGCCCATGCCAGTTCCCATGCGCCAATGAAGCACGCCAGCGAGGCGACGCCCCAGCCAAGCGGCACGAGTCGCCGGACGAGGGTGGAGCGTGGCCGGCCGCTTGCTGCCGGGCGCGCCACGTGCCGGTGCGCGAAGAGGGTCGTCGGATCGGCTTTCATGCGGATTTCAGCTTGAGCTGGCCGTAGAGATCGGCGTTTTCCTTGATCACCTCATTGAGCGGCCCCCAGTCGAACATGTCAGCGCCAGGCAGTCGCTTGATGTAGCGCAGGTCCTTCAGGTTCTGCGCCCGCTGCAGGATGAAATTCTGGTTGCTGCGCTGATCGATCATCGCGGGCTGCTTCGCGGCTGCGTCGAGCGTGGCGTCATAGCTCGTTTTGAAGTACTTGCCGACGGTGTCCTTGACGGCCGAGGCGCGGTCCAGTTCTTCCTGATGCTGCGCGACCATCATCGCCTTGATCAGCGCCTTCACCGCATCGCGATTTTCGTGCAGGAGCTTGCTGCGTACCGCGAGAACGCAGTCGGAGTAGTTCGCGCCATATACATCCACACCGTTCGAAAGTTGCACTGAGCCCGGCCTCGCCTTCAATGCCTGCGTCGCGTAGGGCTCGATGTGGCACATTGCATCGACGTTCCCGGCGATGAACGCCTGCGCCAGTTCCGGTGACGTGCCGAAGTAGCGCACCTTGACGTCGGCGAAACTCATGCCGGCCTTCTTCAGGTAATCGTAGGGGAGCATTTCGAGCGTGTCGGCCTGGAATGTGCCGATGGTCTTGCCGCGCAGTTGCGCCGCTGAGGTGATGCCCGCCTGCGCGACGATCACGCAGCCCTGCACGCCCGAACCTGCGACGATCTTGATCGGTGCGCCGGCATCGAAGAGCGTCATGAAGTTGGTGTACGGAACCACGGAGACGTCCACCACACCCGCGCCGAAGAGCGCCGCGATGTCCGCATTGGACGGGGTAGTGACGAAGTCGAGCGTGACGCCCTGCGCGAGATTGCGTTCCTTGACGAGAAAGAACGGACAATTGCAGAGACCCGTGCCGTGCGTCGCCTTGAGGGTCAGCGGGCCAGCCGCCATGGCCTGTGGAAGATAGGCGCCGCCCAACGCCGCGGCGCCGGCCAGACACGCACCGCGCATCAGGAATTCGCGTCGCGTACTGCCGAGTTCGGTCAAGGGATAACCATTCGGGTCTTGCTGAACAAATTTCCTGAACATCGCGTGGTCCTTAGAGAGGTTGAACGGCAGATGGGGAGGTGAAAGTTTCCGCAGGCGATTGCGCGAGCGTTTGTTCCAGCAGGTCGAAGCTGAAAATCTCTCCGAGCGAGCCTGAAATCTGCATTCGTCCGAGCGCTTCCAGCGACCGGGCGCGGGCGAGAATGCACTCGCGAAGCGGGCGAATATCGATGCTCGGCGGCTGCGCAGCGATGCCAGCCAGCAGTTCGTCGAGCGTGAATTCGGGGTAGCGGTACGCGCTGGCGCGCAAGGCTTCGCGGGGATGGTTCGTGATCGCGTCCTGCGCATCGAGCATCGCGCGTAAGGCCGCGCGGATGAGTTCAGGATGCGCGTCGAGAAAACTCTTGCGCGCGACGAGCAATGTGTCGGGATAGTCGCCGCCCCAGGCGTGCAAGCCGTCGCACAGCACCTCGAAGCCGCGCAGCCGAAGGCGGGAAATCCAGGGTTCGATCAACGTCAGCGCCGCAAGGCGGCCGTCGGTCAGATCGTCGAGCGCCCCGGCGAGCGATGGGTACAGTACGCGGTCGATCTGCATGGGGTCCATGCCGTGTACCCTCAGTGCATCGTGCAGCAGGACTTCCATTGGATCGTCCGCGAAGGTTCCGACGCGCTGGCCGCGCAGATCGCTCATCGAAAGGCCCGGCTGCCCCATGAGCGCCATACCGAGCATGCCGCTGCCGCCGACAATGCGCAGCGGATCGGGCCGGGCATGATCGACCAGCGGCTGGGTAAAGCCGGTGGTGCCGAGATCAGCCTCGCCGCTTCTCAGCAATGCGGCGGTGGAACTGAAATGGGCCAGCGCCGGTGCTTCGACCTGCAGGCCATGACGCTCGAAGAGGCCGGTATCGACCGCAACGAATAACGCGAGATTGGAAAGCGCACTGCCGTGCGCCAGAAGCAGTTTTTGCATGACAGAATCTGGGAATCAGGGAATCGCTCGGGCAGACGGCTTGCCGCGCGCGAGGGCTTAACGATGTTTAGCGAAGACCGTGCCAGCGAGTGGGGCATCCTGTGCGCTCAAGCGCATCGCTTTGTTTACAGGATGTTGAGGATAGTGTTTTAAATAAACCTTAAATCCTGTACACAATCGTGCCTCATCCTGTCTTCTAAAAACGCACCACAATGTGGCCGGAAGGCTGATTTCGCACCGCCATGTTGCGCCCGGCACAGTGACTGGGCATCATGCGTTCAAGCCTGTTTAGCTGGGCCTTCAAGCAAGGACACGCACAGTCGTACAGATTACCCTCGCAACAAAAATACAATCTGGCATATAAATTGTGTGCAAATCGGCGATAATCTGCACTGCGGCGAGGCAGTGCAATGGGTGTAGTCAACCGCGCACGTTGCCCTTGTCGTGATTTAACTCGTTACCAGGACCCTTTCATGCCGACTGATAAGAAGAGGGGGAAGACGGCCGAAAACGAAGTGGCTGGCTCCTTCGACGGCGCACATCGCCACGTGATTTACGAGCGCGTGATGAATGCGATTTCGGAGCATCGGCTGCAGCCCGGCACGAAGCTCTCCGAAGACCGGCTCGCCAGCATTTTCAACGTGAGCCGGACCACGGTGCGCTCGGTGTTGCAGCAACTGGCGCACGAACTTGTCGTGACGATCGTGCCGCATCGCGGCGCTTTCGTTGCGAGCCCGACGGTGGAGGAGGCGCGCGAGTTGTTCGAGGCGCGGCGTCAGATCGAATTGCCGATCATCGAAAAGGTGTGCCGTTGCTCGACGAAGAAAGACCTGGCGCGTTTGCGCGCGCACGTGGCACAGGAAGACGAGGCCCGAAAGCGTGATGACCGGCGCACCTCGGTACGGCTTTCAGGCGAATTCCACGTGATGCTCGCGCAGGTGTCGGGCAACCGCTTCGTCGAGCGTACGGTGCGCGGCCTGCAGATGCTCACGTGCCTGACCATCCTGCT
>NZ_JAXDPY010000587.1:0-7584 GCF_034668105.1 Paraburkholderia sp.
GACGCGCAGATCGCCAACATCGAAAAGGGCGGTTATGTGCTGCGCGACTGGAATGACGAGATCGTCGCGCGCAAGATCATCCTGATCGCCACGGGTTCGGAAATCGAGCTGGCGCTCAAAGCGGTCGAACCGCTGGCGCGTGAAGGCATCGCGGCGCGCGTCGTCTCGATGCCGTCGACCACGGTGTTCGACATGCAGGACGCCGAGTACCGAGAACGCGTGCTGCCGCATGGCGTGCGCCGTGTCGCGATCGAAGCGGGCGTGACGGATTTCTGGCGCAAGTACGTGGGTCTGGAAGGCGGCGTGGTCGGTATCGACACGTTCGGCGAATCGGCCCCGGCTGGCGTTCTGTTCAAGCATTTCGGCTTCACCGTCGAGCACGTGGTAGAGACGGCCAAAGCCGCGCTGGGCTGATCTTCGGTCAAGCGTTGCCGCGCGCGTGGAAGCACGAACATGAACGCGCGGCAACGCGGCCGGTCAGACGAAATATCGACTAATTTTTTCAGCCATCAGGAGATAGATCATGACAATCCGCGTCGCAATCAACGGCTACGGCCGGATCGGCCGCAACACGCTGCGCGCCTTCTACGAAAACGGCAAGAAGCACGATATCGAAATCGTCGCCATCAACGATCTGGGCGATGCCAAGACCAACGCCCACCTGACGCAGTACGACACCGCGCACGGCAAGTTCCCGGGCGACGTGTCGGTGGACGGCGACTACCTGGTCGTGAACGGCGACAAGATCCGCGTGCTGGCGAACCGCAACCCGGCCGAACTGCCGTGGGGCGAGCTGAACGTCGATGTCGTGATGGAATGCACGGGCTTCTTCACGACCAAGGAAAAGGCCAGCGCCCACATCCAGGGCGGCGCGAAGAAGGTGATCATCTCGGCGCCGGGCGGTAAGGACGTCGACGCAACCATCGTCTACGGCGTGAACCACAACGTGCTGAAGGCATCGGACACGGTGATCTCGAACGCATCGTGCACGACGAACTGCCTGGCGCCGCTCGTCAAGCCGCTGAACGACAAGATCGGCCTTGTGAACGGCCTGATGACCACGATCCACGCGTACACGAACGACCAGGTTCTGACGGACGTGTATCACGAAGACCTGCGCCGCGCGCGTTCGGCCACGCATAGCCAGATCCCGACCAAGACCGGTGCCGCGTCGGCGGTCGGTCTCGTGCTGCCGGAACTGAACGGCAAGCTGGACGGTTACGCGATTCGCGTCCCGACGATCAACGTGTCGATCGTCGACCTGTCGTTCATCGCCGCGCGCGACACGACGGTCGAAGAAGTCAACGCGATCATGAAGGAAGCGTCGGAAGGCGCGCTCAAGGGCATCCTCGGCTACAACACGGCGCCGCTGGTCTCGATCGACTTCAACCACAACCCGGCTTCGTCGACATTCGACGCAACGCTGACCAAGGTCTCGGGCCGTCTGGTGAAGGTGTCGAGCTGGTACGACAACGAGTGGGGTTTCTCGAACCGCATGCTGGACACGGCTGTGGCGCTCGCTAACGCGAAGTAAGCAGGTTCTGCTTCGAGTGGCTCTGCTGCCGGCCTTGGGCCGATGGCGGGCCAAAAAAAACCGCTCCTCGGAGCGGTTTTTTTATGCCTGCGGCGTCGGGAAATAGACACCCGCACGCTGCCCTGCCGCAAATCATGCGCAAGCTCGAACGGATGGGCGTAAAGGATTCGACGGTCGGGCTGGTGATTCCGATCAACGGCGGCACGACCGAGCGCTATCACGACCTCGCGAACGTCGACGTGACGGAAAGCGGCGGCCGCCCGCTGATCAATCTGTTTCGGGCGCAGCCGCGCTCGCTGCCGATCGAAATCACGATGATGGAACGGCACCCGCTGGGGAGTCAGGCTTTCATTCCCTTGACGCCGCGCGGCTATCTGGTGGTCGTGGCTCCGGCGGGCGAGTTCGATCCGACGCGGATGCGGGCGTTCTGGAGCGACGGCTGGCAGGGCGTCAACTATGCGAAAGGTGTTTGGCACCATCCGCTGCTCGCGCTCGATCAGGTGAGCGATTTTGTCGTGGTGGATCGCGGTGGCGAGCAGCCTGACTGCGACGAAATACCGCTGGCCGAGCCGGGGCGGCTCGAATTCGAAGCGAGTGTCGAGTTGGCCTGAAAGGCCGAAGTCGTCACGCAGCGGCAACGCGCTACATGCAATTCTGTTCAGACAAATTGATCAGATCCCCCGGGTTCGCGAGGCTTGGCACCGCTCGGCCCGTTCGGGAATCGACGCGTCAGCCTCGAAGCTGACGTCCCGCGCCCCCGCAGCGTCGCGCATAAAAAAAGCCGGCCGATTTTCGTCGCCCGGGTTTTCTGTCACTCACCGAACCGCGCACCCCGACGCGGCCGGCATTGCAGCAATTTCGCATCAATGCTTGCGATGCGGGCAATTCTCCTTGGTACAGACGCCGTACAGCGCCAGCGCATGTTCCTGCAGCTTGAAGCCGCGTTCCTTCGCGATGGATTGCTGACGGCTCTCGATCTCGGAGTCGAAAAACTCTTCGACGAGCCCGCAATCGAGGCACACGAGGTGGTCGTGGTGCGACCCTTCGTTCAGTTCGAACACCGCTTTGCCCGATTCGAAATTGCTGCGCGAAAGCAGGCCGGCCTGCTCGAACTGCGTCAGCACCCGATACACGGTGGCGAGACCGATATCGAGTTCCTCGTGCAACAGGTTGCGGTAGACGTCTTCTGCGGTCAGATGGCGCACTGGGCTATGCTGGAAGATCTCAAGGATTTTGAGGCGCGGAAGGGTCGCCTTGAGCCCGATATTCTTGAGATCGGTTGGATTGGTCATGACAAGGGATCCCTAGAGTACAATGCTGGGCTCTCATAGTAATGTGTTTTTGCCGTTCTGGTCATCTTCGATGGAATGAAACTCGCGCGGCTCGTCAGCGGGCCCGCACGGTGAGTGAAATGATTTCAAAATCTCAATTGATCTACCGGGGGAGCCGCATGCGGGGTACCTTGATCGCTGTTGCGACTGTCGCGGTTCTTGCCGGATGTTCCACTTACGACAGCCTGACGCAGCGCGTTGCCCAAAGCATTACGCCGTACCGTATTACGGTGGTGCAAGGCAACTTCGTGTCGAAAGAAGCAGCTGCACAGTTGCAGGTCGGCATGTCGCGCGCGCAGGTGAAGCAGTTGCTCGGCACGCCGCTTCTGACCGACATGTTCCACGCGGACCGCTGGGACTACGTGTTCTATTTCAAGCGCGGCTCGACGAACGTCGTGCAACAGCGCGATCTCGTGATCCTGTTCTCCGGCGACCGCCTCGCGAGCTGGACAGGCGGCGAAGATCTGCCGTCCAACCTCGAGTTGCTGGCGGAAATCGACGGCGACAAGCTTGGCAAGAAGGCCGCCGTGCCGAACGTGGCAAGCGCGGCAACGGGTGCCAGCGCGCCGGTTGCGGCGGCGCCGGCTGCGGTGGACACCACGCGCTCGCCGTCCGTCGAGGGCGCCACGGCAGCGGCCGTGCCGTCCACGGATGCCAACGCCGAAGCCGCGCAAGCCGCCAATCGGCTGACCAATGCGGTGCAAACGCCGTCAGGCCGGCAGTCATCGGTGCGCTCCACCGCGCCGACCGCCAACGGTGGCGGTATTCCGTCGCAGGGCCCAACGTCTGCCGGTCAGCCGCAGTTCCAGTTCCATCGTCCGCCGCCGCCGCAAGTGCCGGGCACGCCGGACAATGCGGTTGGACCGACGGGCCCGCAGAGCAGCAACGGCGGCCCGACGTTGAACGCGCCGTTGACGGCGACTCCCGCAACGTCGGGAACGGGCAGCTAATCGCGTTGTCCGTGTCTTGATAAGGGCCCTGACTAAGGGCACTTCGCAGGCGCGGCGCAAGGGGTAACGCGCCCCGCCTGTCAGTCTTCTGTAGTCGAGTCAGTGCGGCGCCCGGGCGTGCTGCCCCCGCCGCGGCTTTTGCCCGCATTTGCCGGGTTTTGCCTTTTCGAACCCTCCTAGCCATGAAAATTGCCATTGCAGGCGCATCGGGCCGTATGGGCCGGATGCTCATCGAAACCGTCCTCAACGAATCCGGCGCGACGCTGTCCGGCGCGCTCGACCGTGCGGGCGCCCCGCAACTCGGTCAGGACGCAGGCGCATTTCTCGGCAAACAGACGGGCGTGCTGCTGACCGACGACGTCGAACGCGTGTTCGCCGAATCCGACTACCTGATCGATTTCACGCGCCCCGAAGGCACGCTGATGCATCTGGAAGCCGCGCAGCGTCATCACGTCAAAATGGTGATCGGCACCACCGGTTTCGACAACGAGCAGAAAGCGCAACTACGAGCCGCCGCGGACAAGATCGCCATCATGTTTTCGTCGAACATGAGCGTGGGCGTCAATGTCACGCTGAAGCTGCTCGAATACGCCGCGAAACATTTCGCCACCGGCTACGACATTGAAATCATCGAGGCGCATCACCGCCACAAGGTCGACGCGCCGTCCGGCACCGCGCTCACCATGGGCGAAGTAATCGCCCACGCGCTCGGCCGCAATCTCGACGACTGCGCGGTCTACAGCCGCGAAGGCGTGACCGGCGAACGCGATCCGTCCACGATCGGCTTCTCGGCGATTCGCGGCGGCGATATCGTCGGCGACCATACGGTGCTGTTTGCCGGCATCGGCGAGCGCATCGAAATCACGCACAAATCGGCGAGCCGCCTGTCGTATGCGCAAGGCGCGCTTCGTGCTGTACGTTTCCTCGAAGGCCACAAGAACGGCTTCTTCGACATGCAGGACGTGCTCGGCCTGCGTTGAGCGTGTTGCGGGGCCGGTTGCGGCTCCCGTTTTTGTAGCTCCTCTGTAATCACTTTCTCACGGCGAGGTCAGATGGCAGGCAGCAGCGGCATCCTCCATTACCTGCAAACGAGCGACGCGATCACGCATGGCGTCGCATATGTGCTGCTGGCCATGTCGATTGCGAGCTGGTGTTTTCTGATCGTCAAAAGCTGGATTCTCACGCGCGCCAAACGCCAGGCCGCGCCGGCGATTGCGCAGTTCTGGCAGGCGCCCACTTTGTCGGACGGCGTTGCGGCATTGAAGCGTGTGGACCGTGAACGCGTTTTCACGCCGCTCGCCGAGGCCGCGCTGCATGCCGCCGAGGTGGACATTCCCGGTGCGCTGCTCGCGCGTGTCGAGCGCGGCGAGCGGGTGCTGAGAGCGTTGCGTCAGGCGCTCAACGCGTCGCAGCGGCGTCTCGAGTTTGGCCAGGTGCTGCTGGCCTCGGTGGGCAGCACGGCGCCGTTTGTCGGCCTGCTCGGCACGGTTTGGGGTATCTATCACGCGCTCGGCAGCATCGCGGCGAGCGGTCAGGCGCAGATCGAGAACGTCGCGGGTCCGGTCGGCGAGGCGCTGATCATGACGGCCTTCGGCCTCGTGGTCGCGATTCCGGCGGTGCTCGCTTATAACGTGCTCGGGCGACTCGTGCGGCAGTTGACGGAAGAACTCGACGGCTTCGCGCACGATCTGCACGCCTACGTGTGCGCGCCGGCGGATCAGACCCGGCCTCAGCAGCAGCCGCAGCAAGTCCAGGCCCGGACCCACTGAGCGCACCGCTGAGTCTGGAAGACTGAAGGAGGCGATATGGCATTCGGCGGACTCGAGAAAAAGCAGACGGCCGCGCCCATGGCCGAGATCAACATGACGCCGTTGATCGACGTGATGCTCGTGCTGCTGGTGATTTTTATCATTACGGCGCCTTTATTCACGCACGCGATCCGGCTCGATCTGCCCAAGGTCGCGGCAGCGCCCGCGCGGCAAACGCCGCAAACCATTTCCCTTTCAATCGATGCCGCCGGCAAGCTGTACTGGAACGGCAAAGTCATCACACTGCAGCAGATGCGCGCGCAATTCGCGGCAGCGGGTAAAGCAGCGCAGGCCGATCAGCCCGAAATCCAGCTGCGCGCCGAGCGCTCCACGCGCTACGAGGTGATTGCGCAGGTGATGGGCGCGGCGCAGCAAGCCGGGCTCGAGCGGATTGGTTTCGTGACGGACCCGCCGCCGCCGGGCACGAAGCCCTAGCGGCGCGATCCGTTGGCGCGTGCCCGCTAAATACGCCGTCGCGCGTGAGGCCGCCGGGCCGCTTCGCGATAGCGTTGCGCATCGCATGCCACGGAGATTCGCGCTGCGCCTCGCCGCGCGGCGCACCCGTCCGCGAACGGTATAATCAGCCCTTTCCCCCGCAGACGGGGAAACGACGCCATTTCATCCAGCAGAGCACCAGGCCCGGTGCGAAAGCACCGAACCCAGCGATCCCATCACACCATGCACGAAAAATACGTTCCCTCCGACGTCGAAGCCGCCGCGCAAGGGCAATGGCGCGCCATCGACGCGTACAAGACGACGGAAACCACCACCAGGCCCAAGTTCTATTGCGTCTCGATGCTGCCGTATCCGTCGGGCAAGCTGCACATGGGGCACGTGCGCAACTACACGATCAACGACGTGATGTACCGCTATCTGCGGATGAACGGCTACAACGTGCTGATGCCGATGGGGTGGGACGCGTTCGGCATGCCGGCGGAAAACGCGGCAATGGCCAACAACGTGCCGCCCGCGAAGTGGACCTACGACAACATCGCTTACATGAAGAAGCAGATGCAGTCCATGGGCCTCGCGATCGACTGGTCGCGCGAAGTCGCGACCTGCAGCCCGGATTACTACAAGTGGAACCAGTGGCTGTTCCTGAAGATGCTCGAAAAGGGCATCGCGTACAAGAAAACCGGCACCGTCAACTGGGACCCGGTCGATCAGACCGTGCTCGCCAACGAGCAGGTGATCGACGGCCGCGGCTGGCGTTCGGGCGCGCTGATCGAAAAGCGCGAAATCCCGATGTACTACATGCGTATCACGCAGTACGCGGATGAACTGCTGAACGACCTCGAAGGCCTCGGCTGGCCCGAGCGCGTCAAGATCATGCAGCAGAACTGGATCGGCAAGAGCTTCGGCGTGAACTTCGGTTTCCCGTATGAAATCGACGGCGAACAGAAGCTGCTGCGCGTGTTCACCACGCGTGCCGACACGATCATGGGCGTGACGTTCTGCGCGGTTGCAGCCGAACATCCGCTCGCCACGCGTCTCGCGCAAGACAAGCCGGAACTGCAGGCCTTCATCGAAGAATGCAAGCTCGGCGGCGTCGCTGAAGCCGACGTCGCGACGATGGAAAAGAAGGGCATGGGCACCGGCTTCTACGTCACACATCCGCTGACGCAGGAACAGGTCGAGGTGTGGATCGGCAACTATGTGCTGATGAGCTACGGCGAAGGTGCCGTGATGGGCGTGCCCGCGCACGACGAACGCGACTTCGCGTTCGTGAAGAAATACGATCTGCCGATCAAACAGGTGGTCGCTATTGAAGGCAAGGCGTTCTCCACCGAAGCCTGGCAGGAATGGTATGGCGAGAAAACCGGCAGGCTGATCAACAGCGGCAAGTACGACGGTCTCACGTACGAGCAGGCGGTCGACCGGATCGCCGCCGATCTGAAGGAACTCGGCCTCGGCGACAAGCAGATCACGTGGCGTCTGCGTGACTGGGGCGTGTCGCGCCA
>NZ_JAXDPY010000588.1:0-6501 GCF_034668105.1 Paraburkholderia sp.
TCGAGCGCATCGCGATCGATCGTGACTTCGCCTTTCACCTTGGTGTGCTCGGTCAGCATCTGTTCACGCTGCTCCACGCTTTGAAACGCGAGCATCACGCGGCCCGACCCGGTATCGATCAGGCCGACCCGCGAACCGAGCCGTACCGACATGCCCCATGTACCGGGTCCGTCCACCTGCGCGATCACCAGCAGATTGCCGCGGTCGTACACCACCAGATGGCATGACTGTTCCGCCGCATCGGCAAAGCGCTGCATCAGCGGTAGCGCTTCGGAGATCAGCCGGTTCATCGGCGGATGACGATGCGCGAGCGCATACAGCTTCAGACCCAACGAATAGCGGTCGCCCGCCGCCGAGCGCACGACGTACTGCCGTGCGACCAGCCGCTCCAGCATCCGGTACATCTCGCTCGCATTGCGTCCCAGCAACTTGGTGATTTCGGCGCGCGTTAGCCCTTCTTTCTGCTCGGCAAGCAGTTCGAGGATGTCGAGACCCTTGTCCAGCGCAGGCGCGCGGTAACGGTCGGCGTCGTCTTTGTCTTCTGCGTCCATGGTGAGCAAGGCTCCGTGTGCTTTTCTCATTATCTGGCGCGTGAGTGTAAGTGCGGGTAATTGTGGCGCGAAGTGTCGCGGCTCCAGGGGAAACACCGACGCATGGTGCAGTGCACCTTCCTTGACTTCGAAAAGTCCGTATATGAATAATAGGTTCATTGGTGAATAAGCGCACACCAATACTTCATAAGAAAGCGCAGCACGAAGTGGCCGCCGCTCGAAGGCGGTTCACGCAGTTCCCACGACGCACTATCGTGCATGGGGCTGGAGTAACCGCTAAAGCGCTAACTCCAGCCGACACAGGAGACAAACCATGTCGTTCGTAAAAGGGCCGCACGCGGCTCGCCGTATGTTCCGCTGTTCGATGTTTGCCGTCGCGGCGGCAGCTTGCATCGCCGGCCTCGCGGTGAGTGGCGCCGCGCAAGCCGCCGACGCTGGCAAGATCGGTCTCGATCTGCCGTTGCTCACGTCGCCGTTCTGGCAGTCGTACAACAACTATCTGCCCAGATACGCGAAGGACATGGGCATGGATATCCTCGCACCGGTCAATTCGAACGGCGATCCCATTCAGCAGATTACCGACATGAACAACCTGCTGAATCTCGGCTCGAAGGGCATCGTGGTCGGGCCGCTGGATTCGGCGGCGATCAGCCGCGCGCTCGATGCAGCAGCGGCGAAGAACGTGCCGGTGGTCGCGGTCGACGTCGCGCCGACGCAAGGCAAGGTGGCCATGGTGGTGCGCGCCGACAATCGCGCGTACGGCGAGAAAGCCTGCAAGTACATCGGCGAGCATGTGAAGTCGGGCAAGGTCGTGCAGATCATGGGCGACCTGGCGTCGGTGAACGGGCGCGACCGCTCCGAAGCATTTCGCTCGTGTTTGAAGGGCTATCCGGGTTTGTCGCTGCTGGAGATTCCGGCAAGCTGGAAAGGCGATGTTGCCGCCACCGCGCTCGACAGTCTGCTCACCGCGAATCCTGACGTGAAAGCGATCTACATGCAGGCGGGCGGCGTCTATCTGTCGCCGACGTTGCAAACCCTGCGTCGTAAGCAAATGCTGTTTCCCGCCGGCGATGCAAAGCATGTCGTGATCGTCAGTAACGACGGCATTCCTCAGGAGTTCGAGGCGATCCGTCGCGGCGACATCGACGCCACCGTGTCGCAACCCGCAGATTCGTACGCAAAATACGGCCTCTTCTACATCAAGGCCGCGTTGGCCGGCCAGACCTTCAAGCCGGGTCCGACCGATCATGGCAGCAACATCGTCCAGTTGTCGCCGGGCGTTCTCGAAGATCAATTGCCCGCACCGCTCGTGACGAAGTCGAATGTCGACGACAAAACGTTGTGGGGCAATACCGTTAAATGAGCGAGCCGACGCCCTCCGTGCCGGTTGTCCCATCCCCCGAGGGGGCGTCCCCCAAGGGGACTTTCCTCGGCGCGCAGGGACTTCCCGCTGTGGTCGAAGCGTTTGAAGTCACCAAGCGCTTCGGCTCCACGCCCGCGCTGAAAGACGTGAGCATCCGCGTGATGCCTGGCGAGTCGCATGCGCTCGTCGGGCGCAACGGTGCGGGCAAATCGACGCTGGTGTCGATCCTCACCGGCCTGCGCAAACCCGATACCGGCGAGGTGCGTTTCGGCGGCGTGGCCGCGCCGTCGATCGCGGACCGCGACGCATGGCGTGAACGGGTTGCCTGCGTTTATCAGCATTCGACGATCATCCGCGATCTCTCGGTTGCGGAGAATCTGTTTATCAACCGCCAGCCTGCGCGCGGCGGCGTGATCGATTGGCGCACGATGCGTCGCGACGCGCGTGAGTTGCTGGACCACTGGAAGATCGACGTACGTGAAGACGCGCGTGCCGGCGATCTGAGCGTGGAAGCGCGGCAACTGGTGGAGATTGCGCGGGCGTTGTCGTATGGCGCACGCTTCATCATCCTCGACGAACCCACCGCGCAACTCGACGGCGACGAGATCAAGCGCCTGTTTCGCCGCATCAGCGAGTTGCAGCGCGAAGGCGTGACGTTCCTGTTTATCTCGCATCATCTGCAAGAGGTCTATGAAATCTGCCAGGCCGTGACGGTGCTGCGCGATGCGCGGCATATCGTCAGCGCGCCGGTTTCCGCGTTACCGCGTGAGCAGTTGATCGAAGCGATGACCGGCGAACGCGGTGGCCTTGCCGTCGCCGATGCGGCGGCGCGCGCCGCGTTGCCTGCGGACACAGCGATCGCGCTCGAGGTCAAAGCGCTGGCCGGTTCCGACTACGAAGGCGTGTCGTTCACGGTGAAGCGCGGCGAAGTGCTCGGGCTGACCGGCGCGACGAGCAGCGGCCGCACTAGCGTGGCCGAAGCGATTGCCGGTCTGCGCGCGCCGAAGAGCGGCGCGATCCGCGTGGACGGCGTGACGCTGCCGCCCGGCGACGTGCCGGCAGCCTTGGCGCACGGCATCGGCTGCGTGCCGAAGGATCGCCATCACGAAGGCCTGGTGCTGACGCAATCGGTCGCCGAAAACGCCTCGATGACCATCGCGCGTTTGCTGGGCAAGTTCGGCATCGCGCCACCGGCGAAGAAAAACGCCTTCGGCCAGAAGATGATCGACGCGCTCGGCATCGTCGCGCAAGGTCCCGAGCATATCGTGTCGGGCCTATCGGGCGGCAACCAGCAAAAGGTCGTGATGGCGCGCGCGCTCGCCACCGATCCCAACGTGCTCGTACTGATCGACCCGACCGCGGGCGTCGATGTGAAATCAAAAGAAGCGTTGTTGTCAGTCGTGGACCGGGTGCGCGAAGACGGTAAAGCCGTGCTGGTCGTGTCCGGCGAACTCGACGATCTGCGCACCTGTGACCGCGTGCTGGTGATGTTCCGTGGCCGTGTCGCGGCCGAATTTCCCGCGGGTTGGCAGGACCACGACCTGATTGCATCCGTTGAAGGAGTGAGTCTTCATGAAAAATAGTGTGCCCAGCCCTGCATTCGGCACGGCGCAAGGTCAGCCTGCCCAGCCGCAACCGGTTGCGCTGGCGACGCGCGGCAAACGTGCTCGCAGTGAGCTTGCGCGGCTGCGTGAACTGGCTCTGCTGCCCGCGCTCGTATTGCTGATCGTGATCGGCGCGTTCGTCAGCCCAAGCTTTCTGACGAAGGCGAATCTGATCAGCGTGCTGGGTGCGTCCGCGGCCCTGGCGTTGGTCGTGCTCGCCGAATCGCTGATCGTGTTGACCGGCAAGTTCGATTTGTCGCTCGAATCGACCGTGGGCATCGCGCCCGCTATCGGCGCGATGCTGGTGATGCCGGCGGCGTCCGCGGGCTTCGGGACCCAATGGCCGGCGGCGGCAGGTTTGCTGGCGATCATTGGGGTTGGCGCGGTGATCGGTTTCGTCAACGGTTTCCTGGTGGTGCGTTTGCGGCTGAACGCGTTCATCGTCACGCTGGCGATGCTGATCGTGTTGCGCGGCATGCTGGTCGGCGCCACCAAAGGCGGCACGCTGTTCGATATGCCGCCTTCGTTCTTCGCGCTTGCTACCACTATCGTGCTCGGCTTGCCGCTGTCCGTGTGGCTGGCGGCGGCCGCATTTGCGATCGCGGCATTCGTGTTGCGTTATCACCGCCTGGGCCGTGCGTTATATGCGATTGGCGGCAATCCGGAAGCGGCGCGCGCGGCGGGGATTCGCGTTGAGCGCATCACGTGGGGCGTGTTCGTGCTCGGCAGCATCCTGGCCTCGGTGGGCGGTTTGATCGTCACCGGCTATGTCGGCGCGATCAACGCGAACCAGGGCAACGGCATGATTTTCACGGTGTTCGCGGCGGCGGTGATCGGCGGCATTTCGCTCGACGGCGGCAAGGGCACGATGCTCGGCGCGCTTTCCGGCGTGCTGCTGCTCGGTGTCGTGCAGAACCTGTTGACGCTTGCCCAGGTGCCGTCGTTCTGGATCCAGGCGATCTATGGCGCGATCATCCTCGGCTCGCTGATGGTGGCGCGGCTCGCCAGCGGCGAAGGTCAAAACTAATGCGCACGCATCACGGAGAACCCACTTGACCAGCCGTCCATTTGAAACACCCCAAACGCCTCCAACATTGCCGACCGACCCACGCCTGATCCTGCTCAGTCCCATGGATAACTGTCTGATCGCGGCGGCGCGTCTCGATGCGGGCACGCAAGTCGAGATCGAAGGCGAACGCGTGACGCTGGCCAGAACCATCGACCTCGGCCACAAAGTGGCGCGCCACGAACTCGCTAAAGACGACAAGGTGCTGCGCTACGGCGCCGTGATCGGTCACGTGACCGAAGCGGTGGCGCGCGGGGCACATCTGCATACGCACAACCTCGAAAGCGACTACCTGCCCACCTATACGCACGACGCGGGCCACGAGTTCGTCCATCACTGATGTGAGCACAATGACGTGGCCTCGCGCCGCGCTGGAATGATCATGACTGACACTTCCGTAGCATCCGCCGTCGCGCGGCCGCCCATGCTGCAAGGCTATCTGCGCAGCGATGGCCGCAAAGGCATCCGCAATGTGGTCGCGGTGGCGTATCTGGTCGAGTGCGCACATCACGTCGCGCGCGAGATCGTCACGCAGTTTCGCGAACCGCTCGATGCGTTCGACGATCCTTCAGCCGAGCGCGAGCCGCCGGTGCATCTGATCGGCTTTCCCGGTTGCTATCCGAACGGGTACGCCGAAAAGATGCTCGAGCGCCTGGCGACACATCCGAACGTAGGCGCGGTGCTATTCGTGTCGCTCGGGTGCGAGAGCATGAACAAGCACTACCTCGTCGACGTCGTGCGCGCGAGCGGTCGCCCCGTTGAAGTTCTGACGATCCAGGAAAAAGGCGGCACACGCAGCACGATTCAATACGGCGTGGACTGGGTTCGCGATGCGCGCAGGCAACTCGCCGCGCAACACAAGGTGCCGATGGCGCTGAGCGAACTGGTGATCGGCACGATTTGCGGCGGCTCGGACGGCACCAGCGGCATTACCGCGAACCCGGCCGTGGGCCGTGCGTTCGATCATCTGATCGACGCCGGTGCGACCTGCATCTTCGAAGAAACCGGCGAGCTGGTGGGCTGCGAGTTCCATATGAAAACGCGCGCCGCGAGGCCGGAACTCGGCGATGAAATCGTTGCGTGTGTCGCGAAGGCGGCGCGCTACTACTCGATCCTCGGGCATGGCAGTTTTGCTGTCGGCAATGCGGACGGCGGCCTCACCACGCAAGAAGAGAAATCGTTAGGTGCGTATGCGAAAAGCGGCGCGTCGCCGATTGTCGGCATCATCAAACCCGGTGATGTGCCACCGACCGGTGGCCTCTATCTCCTCGACGTCGTGCCTGACGGCGAGCCGCGCTTCGGCTTTCCGAACATCAGCGACAACACGGAAATCGGCGAACTGATCGCGTGCGGCGCGCATGTGATTCTGTTCACGACCGGACGCGGATCCGTGGTCGGCTCGGCGATTTCGCCGGTCATCAAGGTGTGCGCGAATCCCGCGACATATCGCAATCTGGCCGGCGATATGGACGTCGACGCCGGCCGCATTCTCGAAGGCCGCGGCACGCTCGACGAAGTCGGCCGCGAAGTGTTTGAGCAGACGGTGGCGGTGTCGCTCGGGGCGGCGTCGAAGTCGGAAACGCTTGGACATCAGGAATTTATTCTCGGGTACAAGACGTTTGAACCGGTGGGGCCGGCTTGTTTGCCGTCGAATGCTGCGCCGTTGCATCGGGTTGTTGCGATCGAGCCGCACTGAGCGGGGCGTGTGTAAGCTTATTGGCAGACCATCCGTTAGTGCGGCGGCAAATCTTGGCTCCGCGTGGTAAAAACACAAATTGGATTGGGGTGAGCGCTGAAGCGCTAACTCTGGTCGACAGCTGTGCATGGGATCGGAGTAAGCGCTGAAGCGCTAACTCCGATCGACAACGGAGACTGATTTATGACCGCTCGCCTGCCCATCGACGGCACGCCCGCTCT
>NZ_JAXDPY010000589.1:0-8206 GCF_034668105.1 Paraburkholderia sp.
GACCTCGACGCCCAAGGGCTCGTCGCCTATTGCGACAGCCTGGGCGAGAAGCCGTTTCGCGCCAAGCAATTGCAGCGTTGGATCCATCAGTACAACGCTGCCGATTTCGACGGCATGACCGATCTGGCGAAGTCCTTGCGCGAAAAGCTCAAAGGCCGCGCAACGATCACGATGCCCGGCATCGTCAGCGACAATATTTCGACCGACGGCACACGTAAGTGGCTGATCGACGTCGGCAACAGCAACGCGGTTGAAACCGTCTACATTCCCGAAGAAACGCGTGGCACGCTGTGCGTGTCGTCGCAGGCCGGGTGTGCGGTCAACTGCCGTTACTGTTCGACCGGCAAACAGGGTTTCGCCCGCAATCTCACCACCGGTTAAATCATCGGCATGTTGCGCATGGCCGAGTTCGCGCTCCGTGCCACGCGTGGCACGGACGGCGGGCGCGCCACGGGTGGTGACGGTAAAGGCGAGCGCGTCGTCACGAACGTGGTGATGATGGGCATGGGCGAGCCGCTGCTCAATTACGACGCGGTGGTGCCCGCCATGCGCCTGATGCTGGACGACAACGCGTACGGCCTGTCGCGTCGGCGTGTCACCTTGTCCACCTCCGGCGTTGTGCCGATGATGGACCGGCTTGGCGCCGATCTGCCGGTGGCGCTCGCTGTTTCGTTGCATGCGCCGAGCGATCCGTTGCGCGACATGCTGGTACCGCTGAACAAGAAGTATCCGCTGCGCGAACTGATGGCCGCTTGCCAGCGCTATCTGAAAGTCGCGCCGCGCGATTTCATTACGTTTGAATATTGCATGCTCGACGGCGTCAACGACAGCGAAGCGCAAGCGCGCGAATTGCTGGCCGTTACGCGCGACGTCCCGTGCAAGTTCAACCTGATTCCGTTCAATCCGTTCCCAGAGTCGGGTCTCATCCGCTCGAAGCCGGAACAGATCAAGCGGTTTGCACAAGTGTTGATGGACGCGGGCGTCGTCACCACGGTGCGTAAAACCCGCGGCGATGATATCGACGCTGCCTGCGGTCAGTTGGCTGGTGCGGTCAAAGACCGCACGCGCCTCGCTGAGCGCACCGGGAAGGCGGCGAAGGTGATCGAGGTTCGCGCCGTGTAATCGTGCGAGGCGAGGCAGGGCGTGACGTTCGGCAGAAAGCTGTCCGGGCGGGCAAAAACCCTCCGCGCGATCCGCGATTGAAAAGAAAGTTTGCAGAAGCGATCGGAAGCGGCACATAAGGCCGCGCATTTTGTTATAAACGGTCTGCGATTCGGGCGTGAGGCTTTGGCCCGTCCAGGTTGCACAAGTGAAAAAGAATCGACGCGAAAGGATTTGGGATGAGTGAGCCGCAGCACCCGCAGCCGCAGGACACGGACACAAACGAAGGCCATCCGGCGCCAGTCGCCCGGGCGGTGGTGCAACCTGTTGTGCAGCCGGGCCTGACGGGTTTGGATTCCCTGGCGGCGGTTGGCGCGCGCTTGACCCAGCTGCGTGAATCGAAGGGCTGGACGATTGAAGACGTGTCGGCGCGCCTGAAGGTATCCGTCACCAAATTGCGTGCGCTCGAATCCGGCGACATCAGTCATTTGCCGGACACGACCTTTGCGCTCGGCGTGGTGCGCAGCTACGCGAAGATGCTTGGCGCCGATCCCACGCCGTTCACCCAGGCGTTGCGCCGCGAAAAGGGCGTACCTGCGCCGGATCTGTCGATGCCGGCTTCGTCGGGTAAGGATTTGCCGCGCGGCCGCGTATCGCTGTCGCTCGGTGGCAGTGGGCAGAAGAGCCGCTCGTGGCTGTGGGGCGTTGCGGCGGTGATCGTCGCGGTGATCGCCCTCGCCATGTGGCACACCAATGGCGGTGATTCGTCGGCGTGGCTCGCACGTTTGAAGGCGAGCGCGAACGGCGCCGCGGGTGGCGCGACCGGCGCATCGGGCGCGGTGGCGCAAAGTCCGGCGGCGGGTTCCGAGGCAATCGCGGAAGACGCTGCTTCCGCGGCGGAAACGCAGTCTGTAGCAGACAATGCAGCGTCGGCTACGCCGATGCCCGCGCCGCTGGCAACGGGTACGGCGCCGTCTCCCGCGCCGGCTGTGACGGCTGCAGCGGTCGCGCCGAAAGCCGGTTCACAGGCGGCGGCGCAAGGTGCAAGCGCGCCGCTGGTCGCCGCGATTGGCGCATCAGCTGTAGCGCCGGCCGCAGGTGAGGCGATCGTCGCGCTGCGCGTGACGCAAGACAGCTGGTTCAGCGTGCGTGGCAAGGACGGCAAGGAAGTGTTCTCCGGCCTCGTGCACGCAGGCGATACGAAGGAAGTAACGGGCGCGGCGCCTTTCAAGGTCACGATCGGTAACAAGGCAGGTCTCGAGTCGATTACGCTCGACGGCCAGCCGGTCGATCCGTCGAAATATTCCGCGGCCAAGGGTAATGTGGCGCGCTTCGCGCTGCCTTGATAGATACGGTATGCGCCGCGGCCAACCGGTCCGCGGCGCTTTTTCAATTCAGGCGCTACGTCTTTTGTGTAGCGCATGCGGCGTAAATGGGTTTTTCGATGCAATCCGAAGCTCACTCCCAATCCAGTAGCAAGATCGTTTCAACCGAGCCGGTGTTCGGCGGCCACGCAGCGCGGCGCAAGTCGCACGCGGTCGATGTCCGTTGGGGCGGCCAGCTCGTCACCATCGGGGGCGATGCGCCTGTGCGCGTTCAGTCGATGACCAACACAGACACCGCGGACGCGATCGGCACCGCGATCCAGATCAAGGAACTGGCGCAAGCCGGTTCGGAACTGGTGCGTATCACAGTCAATACGCCGGAAGCGGCGGCGGCCGTGCCGGCTGTTCGCGAGCAGCTCGACCGCATGGGCGTGTCGGTGCCGCTCGTCGGCGATTTTCATTACAACGGCCACTTGCTGCTGCGCGATTACCCCGCGTGCGCGGAGTCGTTGTCGAAATACCGGATCAATCCGGGCAACGTCGGCCACGGCGCGAAACGCGACACGCAGTTCGCGCAGATGATCGAAGCGGCAGTGAAATACGACAAGCCGGTGCGGATCGGCGTCAACTGGGGCAGCCTCGACCAGGACCTGCTCGCCAGGATGATGGACGAAAACGCCGCGCGTGCCACACCGTGGGAAGCGCAGAGCGTGATGTACGAAGCATTGATCCAGTCGGCCATCGGCTCGGCGGAGCGCGCGGTCGAAATCGGCCTGCCACGCAACAAGATCATTCTGTCGTGCAAGGTCAGCGGCGTGCAGGATCTGATCGCCGTGTACCGCGAACTGGCGCGCCGTTGCGAATTCGCGCTGCATCTCGGCTTGACCGAAGCGGGTATGGGTTCCAAGGGCATCGTGGCGTCGACCGCTGCGTTGTCGGTATTGCTGCAAGAAGGCATCGGCGACACGATCCGTATTTCGCTGACGCCGGAGCCGGGTGGTCCGCGTACCGGCGAAGTGATTGTGGGTCAGGAAATTCTGCAGACCATGGGCCTGCGTTCGTTCACGCCGATGGTGATCGCGTGCCCAGGTTGCGGCCGTACCACCAGCACGCTGTTCCAGGAACTGGCGTCGCAAATCCAGACCTATCTGCGCACGCAGATGCCGGTCTGGCGCGATCAGTATCCTGGCGTCGAGAAGATGCATGTCGCGGTGATGGGCTGCATCGTCAACGGTCCGGGCGAATCGAAGCAGGCGAATATCGGCATCAGCTTGCCGGGTTCGGGCGAGAATCCGGCCGCGCCGGTGTTCGTCGACGGCGAGAAGGTCAAGACGCTGCGCGGCGATAATATCGCGCAAGAATTCCAGCAAATCGTGAGTGATTATGTCGAGCGCCGCTATGGCCGCACTGACGCCGGTGGCACCGAAGCCGGTCGCACCGAAGCGCTCAACTAAATACCGTCAATTGAAGACAGATGACTGAACAGAAGAAAAAGCTCGAAAAGCTGTCCGGCGTGAAGGGTATGAACGACATCCTTCCGCAGGAAGCCGGGCTGTGGGAATTTTTTGAAACGACCGTCAAGTCGATGCTGCGTTCGTACGGATACCAGAATATTCGTACGCCGATCATCGAGCATACGCAGTTGTTCAAGCGCGGTATCGGTGAAGTGACCGACATCGTCGAGAAAGAGATGTACAGCTTCACTGACGCGTTGAACGGCGAAAATCTGACGATGCGCCCGGAAAACACGGCGGCAGTCGTGCGCGCCACGATCGAGCACAACATGCTGTACGACGGTCCGAAGCGTCTGTGGTACATCGGCCCGATGTTCCGTCACGAGCGCCCGCAGCGTGGCCGGTATCGGCAGTTCCACCAGGTCGGCGTGGAAGCATTGGGTTTCGCCGGACCGGACACCGACGCTGAAATCATCATGATGTGCCAGCGTCTGTGGGACGACCTCGGCTTGATGGGCATCAAGCTCGAACTGAATTCGCTGGGTCTCGTCGAAGAGCGCGCGGCACATCGCGTCGAGTTGATCGCTTACCTCGAAAAGCACATGGACGTGCTCGACGAAGAGGCGAAGCGCCGTCTGTACACGAACCCGCTGCGCGTGCTCGACACGAAGAATCCGGCCATGCAGGAAGTCGCGCAGAATGCGCCCAGGCTGATCGATTTTCTCGGCGAGGAATCGCGCGCGCACTTCGAAGGCCTGCAGCGCATTCTGAAGGCGAACAACATTCCATTCACGATCAATCCGCGTCTCGTGCGCGGTCTCGATTACTACAATCTGACCGTGTTCGAATGGGTGACCGACAAACTCGGCGCGCAAGGCACGGTCGCGGCCGGCGGCCGTTACGATCCGCTGATCGAACAGCTCGGCGGCAAGCCGACGGGTGCGTGCGGCTGGGCAATGGGTGTCGAACGGATCCTCGAGCTGCTGAAAGAAGAACAACTGGTGCCGGAAGACGAAGGTTGCGACGTGTACGTGGTCCATCAGGGCGACGCGGCGCGCGAACAGGCCTTTATCATTGCCGAGCGTTTACGCGATACGGGCCTCGACGTGATCCTGCATTGCAGCGCCGACGGTCAAACGGCGAGCTTCAAGTCGCAAATGAAGCGCGCTGACGCGAGCGGCGCGGCATTCGCGGTGATCCTCGGCGAAGACGAGATCGCCAACGGCACGGTCGGCGTGAAGCCGCTGCGCGATACGGGCGCGAACGGCGCTAACGGCGGTAAAAACGAGCAACATAACGTGCCCGCCGAAGACTTGACCGAATTTCTAATCAATGCGATGGTTGCAACCGCCGAAGACGGCGACGACTGATCGCGATGTCGTCGAGCCCCTTGGCTCGACATGCACACGTATCAAGAAAGAGGAAATCGCCGGGCGATGAGTTACCACGACGAACAAGAATCGATTGAAAGTCTGAAGGCATGGTGGACGCAGTGGGGCAATGCAGCCACGTGGATCGTGCTGGTGGCATTGGTTGCAGCAGCCGGCTGGAATGGCTGGAATTTCTGGCAACGGCGTCAGGCGGCGGAAGCCGCGGTGCTGTATGACCAGGTGCAGCAAGCCGCGGCATCGGGCGACAAGGCGAAGATCACGCGCGTCGCCACCGACATGGAAGACAAGTTCAGCCGCACCGCGTATGCGCAGATGACCGCGTTGGGCGCTGCCAAGGCGCTGTACGCAGCGGGCGATGAAGCTGCCGCGAAGGCCCAGTTGCAATGGACCATCGATCACGCCAAAGACGACGAGTTCAAGCAGATCGCCAGGCTGCGTCTGGCTGCGCTGCTGCTCGACGACAAGGCTTACGACCAGGGCCTGGCACTGCTCGCCGAACCGCAGTCCGACGCGTTCAAGGGCATTGTGGCGAACGGCCGCGGTGACCTGCTCGCCGCGCAAGGTAAGCGTGACGATGCGCGCGCGGCCTACAAGCTCGCGCTCGACACGCTGTCGAAAAACGATAGCTCGGCTCGCCAGTTGATTCAGTTCAAGCTGGACGCGCTGGGCGGCTAATCGCCGAATGCAGCGCGTCGCATGTAACGGCCAACCGGTCTCCTTTAATTAATTTCCTGAATGCTTCGTCCACCGATGAATCTGCTGAAACGTTACGCTGTGCCCGTTGCCTGTGCGATGACCGTCCTCACCATGGCGGCTTGCTCATCCACGAAAGACGAGCGCCGCGTGCCGACGCCGCTCACCGAGTTCAAACCCGTGCTCGACGTGCAGCAGGCGTGGAAGGCCAGCGTGGGCAAGGCGGGTCGTTACCTGTTCTCGCCAGTCGCGATCGGCAACGCGGTGTACGCGGCCGGCGCGAATGGCTCGGTTGCGAAGATCGACGCGCAAACCGGTCAGGACATCTGGCGCGTCAAGCTGCATGACGATCTGTCGGCAGGTGTCGGCAGCGACGGCACGCTTACGGCGGTCGGCGGCCTGAAGGGCGACGTCTACGTGCTTGGCGCGGACGGCAAGCAATTGTGGACGGCCAAGGCGCCTGGCGAAATCATCTCGCCGCCGCTGGTCGGCAATGGCCTTGTGGTAGTGCGCACGGTCGACGGCCAGATCGTCGCGTTCAATGCGCAAACCGGCGAGCAGAAATGGAACTACCGCAACCGCGCGGTGCCGCTCAATCTGCGCGTCTCGTCGGGCATGACGTTCGCGGGCGACGCGGCTGTGCTGGCAGGCTTCCCGGGCGGCTCGTTCGCCGCGATCAACCTGCAGACCGGCGACAACTACTGGCAAACGCCGGTGTCGTATCCGAAGGGCGTGACGGAAGTGGAGCGGATCAATGACGTGACCGGTCCGCCCACGCTGGTCGGTTCGGAAACCTGCGCGGTGACGTTCCAGGGCCAGATTGGCTGCTTCGATGCGAATTCGGGCCGCGCAGTGTGGGAAAAGGCGTTTTCGAGCACGAGCGGCCTCGCGCAAGATGAAGGTGCCGTGGTCGCGGCCGACGACTGGTCGGTGGTGTCGGCATTCGACGTCAACAACGGTTCCCCGCTGTGGAAGAACGACAAGCTCAAGAACCGCGAGCTCAGCGTCCCGTTTATCCTGGGTCACGCCGCGGTGTTGGGCGACTATCAGGGCTTCGTGCACTTCCTGTCGCGCGACGACGGCACGCTCGTGGCCCGTATGAAGACCGACGGCAGCCCGATTACCGCAGCGCCGGTTCTGGCCGGCGAAACGCTGGTCGTGCTGACGCATGACGGTGACTTGTACGGCTACCGCCCGCGCTGATCGCGCAGGTCTCGAGTAGTCGAGCGTGCGGGCCGGCTTCGCCGGCCGCGTGCGTTTTTGTTGGGCAACAGAGTAATTAGAAGAATTCCGCCGGACTGGCTGGTCCGGCAAGTCGGACCAGAAGCGGCCCATGTGGCCATCGGTGGCTGCTTGCGGCGCCACCTTCGACGGCAAATCGCATTGAACTGGCATGCGCGCCGTTGAGCAAGAAAGACTGAAACTGGCGGCCCACTGGCGCCGCCCCATACAGCCAACCCCCCGTCCGTCCGGGTGCGCATATTGACAGCGCATCCGTGGCTGGCCGAATTCGTGATAATTTTCGTCAAACGCTGCCGAGTAGCGGCCGCATGGCGTCGCTACGCGGGCGGTCGATTTCGATCCCGCGTTTCACCGTGAACAACATCTGATGAAACCCGTTATTGCCCTGGTTGGGCGCCCCAATGTGGGGAAATCCACGCTATTCAACCGTCTCACGCGCACGCGTGATGCGCTGGTTGCCGACCTGCCCGGTCTCACCCGCGATCGCCATTACGGCGAAGGGCGCGCCGGCGATCGGCCGTATCTGGTCGTCGATACCGGCGGCTTCGAGCCGGTGGCCAAAGACGGCATCCTGCACGAGATGGCGCGTCAAACCCGCCAGGCGGTCGAGGAATCGGACGTCGTCGTGTTCATCGTCGACGGCCGCAATGGTCTCGCGCCGCAAGACAAGACGATCGCCGAGTACCTGCGCAAGGTCGGCCGGCCGATTTTCCTTGTCGTCAACAAGGCGGAGGGGATGAAGTACAGCACGGTGGCCGCGGACTTCTATGAACTCGGTCTCGGCGACCCGCGCGCGATCTCGGCGGCGCACGGCGACGGCGTCACCGAAATGATCAACGAGGCGCTCGGCGTTGCGTACGCCGGGCAACCGGAAGTGGAAGAAGGCGAGAAGGAAGCGCGCGGCGTGAAGATCGCGATCGTCGGCCGGCCGAACGTGGGCAAGTCGACCTTGATCAATGCGTTGGTCGGCGAAGAGCGCGTGATCGCGTTCGATATGCCA
>NZ_JAXDPY010000590.1:0-6194 GCF_034668105.1 Paraburkholderia sp.
CGGATTCGACCTGTACGGTGATAGGTACCCCGGACACACAGCATACCAACGGGGAAATATGTCAACCGTCGGCTAGAAGCATACTTGAAACGGATAGCCCAGTTCCGGGGTGTCCGTCGGGTTATAAATTAGCGGCGGCGGAAGATATCGAAATAAACTCGAGTATTTGTTTCACGCAATTGGATCTACATAGCGTTGCCAGACTGGATGGCGAAAATATCGTGTCCGGTAGCGAACGTGTTCCATGCGTAATATCGAAAAGTAAAAACGTAACTCAAGGCTCTTTATGCAAAAAAATCTCATACACGGCACCGGAAGTCGTTGTTTCATCCCAATCGCCCGAAGGCGCAGTGTGTTGGGATCGTTACACGCCCGTAAACGTTCAACAGGCAATGGCAAATAAAACTGATTTGTGTACTTTGGTCATTCATTCGCCGACCGGTTCAAATGTAATGGGCCTGGCCGACGGCTGGTTCAATTCGGAGACTTGCAGGATCTGGGCGGAGACGCCTCCGCTAAAACCCGTCTATACCTTCTGTAACAATGGCGTCGCCGAGGGGAACCGTTTTCTTTCGACCATGACTTTGGCAACCACCGGAGAAACCTGTCCATCTGGCTTTCAGCTGGCGTCGGAATCTGAGTTGAAAGCTGATCCAAGTGTTTGCTACGGAACAATGCCGGCGGGATCGACCGCGCGTCTGGCGAACTCGGCTTCGGTGACGATGTCGCCCAGCGCAACGCCGACCACGCCTCGGTGCACCACAAAGTCATCGGATCCAACGACATTGACGATGGCCGTTTGCAAAGCGATTCCCTAGGCTGGGTTAGCGCGCTCGGCCAGCGCGCGCCGGTCGGTTGCCGCGTCGCATTGGCGACGCGCGCTACCGCCTGGCGCGACAGCGGGCCGATGCCGGCCTCGCAATGCCTGCCGGGTAACACCCATACAGGTATCGCCACTACCACCCAACTCACTGTTTTTTATCGGTTTTTTCCTTGAGTCATAGGCCCCAGGCAGGGTTCTGCGTGGCATAATCGACCGACACAGTCAGCCCGCAGTCACTACTACCCCCCGCATACCATGGCACAGACTCTCTACGACAAATTGTGGAACACGCACGTGATCCACACGGAAGAAGACGGTACGACGATTCTCTATATCGACCGTCACCTGCTGCACGAAGTCACCAGCCCTCAGGCGTTCGAAGGCCTGAAACTGGCTGAGCGTCCGGTGTGGCGTATCAGCGCGAATCTGGCGGTGTCGGACCACAACGTCCCCACCACGGATCGCAGCCGCGGCATTGCCGATCCGGTCTCGAAGCTGCAGGTCGATACGCTGGACACGAATTGCGACGCCTACGGCATCACCCAGTTCAAGATGAACGACCTGCGGCAGGGGATCGTGCACATCATTGGGCCGGAGCAGGGCGCTACGCTGCCGGGCATGACTATCGTCTGCGGCGACTCGCATACCTCCACGCACGGCGCCTTCGGCGCGCTGGCGCACGGCATCGGCACGTCGGAAGTCGAACACGTGCTGGCCACGCAAACGCTCTTGCAGAAGAAGAGCAAGAACATGCTGGTGAAGGTTGAAGGTCCGTTGCCGCGCGGCTGCACCGCGAAAGACATCGTGCTGGCGATCATCGGCAAGATCGGCACGGCAGGTGGCACCGGCTATGCAATCGAGTTCGGCGGTTCGACGATCCGCGCGTTGTCCATGGAAGGCCGTATGACGGTCTGCAACATGGCGATCGAGGCGGGCGCGCGCGCCGGCATGGTCGCCGTGGACGACATCACCGTCGACTACCTGAAGGGCCGCCCGTTCTCGCCGGAAGGCGTCGAATGGAATCACGCGGTCGAGTACTGGAAGCAGTTCAAGTCGGATGACGGCGCGCAATTCGATCGCGTGGTCGAATTGAACGCTGCCGAAATCGTGCCGCAAGTCACGTGGGGTACGTCGCCGGAAATGGTCACCGCGGTGGACGGCCGCGTGCCGGATCCGGAACGCGAAAAAGACCCGGTCAAGCGCGACGCAATGGAGCGCGCACTGAAGTACATGGCGCTCGAACCGAATGCGCCGATCGAGTCGATCAAGCCGGATAAAATCTTTATCGGATCGTGCACCAACGCGCGCATTGAAGACATTCGCGCCGCGGCATACGTCGTCAAGAAGCTCGGCCGCCGCGTCGCACCAAGCATCCGTCTGGCCATGGTTGTGCCGGGTTCGGGTCTGGTGAAGGCGCAAGCGGAACGCGAAGGCCTCGACAAGGTCTTTACCGATGCCGGTTTCGAATGGCGTGAGCCCGGTTGCTCGATGTGTCTCGCGATGAACGCCGACCGGTTGGACCCGGGTGAGCGTTGCGCATCCACGTCGAATCGTAATTTCGAAGGTCGTCAGGGCGCCGGTGGCCGTACTCATCTGGTGAGCCCCGCGATGGCTGCCGCTGCGGCTATCGAAGGGCATTTCGTCGATATTCGCAAGCTTGGATAAATCGCATGATAAAGAACATCAATCGCACCACTCTATTGCGCCGCTTCGCACTCGGTACGCTGACTTGGCTATTGCTCGGTCTGGCCGGCTGCAACACGGTGCACGGATTCGGCGAGGACATGTCGCACCTCGGCAATTCGATCAGCAATCACGCTGACAAATAAGCGGTTTTTGATTTTTACCGGCAGTGCGCCGGGGGCTCTCCCGCCGCCGCCCGCACTACCCGGTCTTGAAACGGGCGCAAGCGTCATGGATAAATTCATCGTACACACCGGCGTCGTGGCGCCGCTCGATCGCGAGAACGTCGACACGGACGCGATCATTCCGAAGCAATTCCTGAAGTCGATCAAGCGCACGGGCTTCGGTCCGAACGCGTTCGACGAATGGCGTTATCTTGACCACGGCGAGCCGGGTCAGGACAACTCGAAGCGTCCGCTGAACCCGGATTTCGTGCTGAACCAGCCGCGCTATCAGGGCGCATCGGTGCTGTTGGCGCGCAAGAACTTCGGTTGCGGCAGCTCGCGCGAGCATGCGCCGTGGGCGCTGCAGCAATATGGCTTTCGCGCGATCATTGCGCCGAGCTTCGCCGATATTTTCTACAACAACTGTTTCAAGAACGGCCTGCTGCCCATCGTGCTGACCGAACAGCAAGTCGATCACCTGTTCAACGAAACCAACGCGTTCAACGGCTTCAAGCTGACGGTCGACCTGGAAGCGCAAGTCGTGCGCACGTCGGACGGTGGCGCTGAGTATCCGTTCGAAGTGGCGGCGTTCCGCAAGTACTGCCTGCTGAATGGCTTCGACGATATCGGTTTGACGCTGCGTCACGCGGACAAAATTCGCCAGTTCGAAGCCGAGCGGATCGCGAAGCAGCCGTGGTTAGCTCATCGGATCGTCGGCTAGACGCATTCGCTGATTCAAGCTACGGCTGCTCGAAGCAGTCACGAAGAAGTCTCGAAGCAAAACATCAAGGAAATTCGCATGAAGATCGCAGTCTTGCCGGGCGACGGCATCGGTCCCGAAATCGTCAAGGAGGCCGTGAAGGTCTTGAACGTGCTCGGCGAAAAGTTCGAACTGGAAGAAGCGCCGGTTGGCGGTGCGGGCTACGAAGCAAAGGGCCATCCGCTGCCCGATTCGACGCTCGCGCTGGCGAAAGAAGCCGATGCGATCCTGTTCGGCGCCGTTGGCGACTGGAAGTACGATTCGCTCGAACGCGCGCTGCGCCCGGAGCAGGCCATTCTCGGTCTGCGCAAGCACCTGCAACTGTTCGCGAATTTCCGTCCGGCAATCTGCTATCCGCAACTCACCGGCGCTTCGTCGTTGAAGGAAGAAATCGTTTCGGGTCTGGACATCCTGATCGTGCGCGAACTGAACGGCGACATCTACTTTGGCTCGCCGCGCGGCGTGCGTGAAGCGCCGGACGGTCTGTTCGCCGGCTCGAAAGAAGGCTTCGACACGATGCGTTTTTCGGAGCCCGATGTGCGCCGTATTGCACACGTGGCATTTCAGGCAGCGCAAAAGCGCGGCAAGAAGCTGACCTCGGTCGATAAGTCCAACGTGCTCGAAACGTCGCAGTTCTGGAAGGACGTGATGATCGACGTCTCGAAGGAATACGCGGACGTCGGGTTGTCGCACATGTATGTCGACAACGCGGCGATGCAGCTGGTCAAGGCACCCAAGTCATTCGACGTGATCGTCACCGGCAACATGTTCGGCGACATTCTTTCCGACGAAGCCGCCATGCTGACGGGCTCGATCGGCATGCTGCCGTCGGCCTCGCTCGACAAGAACAACAAGGGCTTGTACGAGCCGTCGCACGGTTCCGCGCCGGACATCGCCGGCAAGGGCGTGGCGAATCCGCTGGCCACGATCCTGTCGGCCGCGATGATGCTGCGCTATTCGCTGAACAAGGCGGAACAGGCGGATCGCATCGAAAACGCGGTCAAGAAGGTGCTGGAGCAGGGTTATCGCACGGGCGACATTTTGACGCCGGGTTGCAATCAGGTCGGCACCGTGGCGATGGGCGACGCGGTCGTCGCCGCCCTGTAAGGCGCTTTGACGTAGGCATAGCACTGCGGCTCGTTGGGTCGCCGCGCAGTCTTTAAAGCGGCCTTTAAAACGCGAATTGGCCTTGAAACAGGCCAATCGCGCGTAATACGGACGAGAACGGCAGACGATCACGTCGCCGGATTCCGGTTTTCGTGTATATTGTAGCGATGGCACAGCGCTCGCAAATCTCCTCGATTTCCAAACTGCACGGCAAAACGGCCCGTGTGGTTGAGCTCGCCATTAGCACCAAATCGCTTATCAAAACGATTACCCCGAAAACGATCACGAAACGCTGATCGTCCGTCGTGCCCGCTCATCTTCCCCGCGCGGTCACTGCGGGCAAAGATGCGGGGAAGTCTCCATTCGAAGGGTATGAAGTCATGAACGTAGGTCTCGTAGGTTGGCGCGGTATGGTCGGCAGCGTCCTGATGCAACGCATGCAACAGGAAGGCGATTTCGACTTGATCGAACCGGTGTTTTTCAGCACCAGCAACGCGGGCGGCAACGCGCCGTCGTTCGCCAAAAACGAGACCAAGCTCAAAGATGCAACAAGCATCGAAGACCTGAAGAAGTGCGAAGCGATCATCTCCTGCCAAGGCGGCGATTACACGAATGAAGTGTTCCCGAAGCTGCGCGCAGCGGGCTGGAACGGCTACTGGATCGACGCGGCTTCGTCGCTGCGCATGAAGGACGACGCGGTCATCATTCTGGATCCGGTCAACCTCGACGTGATCAAGAACGCGCTGGTCAAGGGCCAGAAGAATTTCATCGGCGGCAACTGCACGGTCAGTCTGATGCTGATGGCGCTGGGCGGGCTGTTCCGCGAAAACCTCGTCGACTGGATGACGGCCATGACGTATCAGGCCGCTTCGGGCGCGGGCGCGCAAAACATGCGCGAACTGCTGCAACAAATGGGCACGCTGTACGGCGCGGCCAAGGAAGACCTGGCGGATCCGTCGTCGGCGATTCTCGACATCGATCGCCGCGTGCTCTCCGCCATGAACAGCGACCGCATGCCGACCGACCACTTCGGCGTTCCGCTCGCCGGCTCGCTGATTCCGTGGATCGACAAGGATCTCGGCAACGGCATGTCGAAAGAAGAGTGGAAGGGCGGCGCGGAAACCAACAAGATCCTCGGCAAGCCGGCCATGGGCACGCCGGGTTCGATCCCGGTAGACGGTCTCTGTGTGCGTATCGGCGCCATGCGCTGCCACTCGCAGGCGCTGACCATCAAGCTGAACAAGGACGTGCCGCTGGACGAAGTGAACAGCATCCTCGCGTCGGGCAACGATTGGGTCAAGGTCGTGCCGAACGAGCGTGAAGCGTCGATGCGCGATCTGTCCCCTGCCGTGGTCACGGGCACGCTGACAGTGCCGGTCGGCCGCGTGCGCAAACTGGCCATGGGCGGCGAATATCTGTCGGCCTTTACGGTCGGCGATCAGCTGCTGTGGGGCGCGGCTGAACCGCTGCGTCGCATGCTTCGCATTGTGCTCGACAAGTAAAGTAAACTACGCGCTCACGACGCGTAGAAAAACTCAAGAAGCGTCGCGCTTGCGCGGCGCTTTTTTCATTGTGTGCTCCGATTATCTTGTCTCTTCTCAACCGCAAAAAAGGGCTGCGCGCTGACGCGCCAGGAGTCCCGATGAACCTTCGACTC